>JAJXTZ010000148.1 GCA_021783355.1 bacterium
CCGCGCGCGCGGTCCCGGAGACCGTCGCCACGCTTTCCGGCAGCCGCACGCCGCGCCTGGACGCGGCCGCCGTCCCGTCTTTGACGGCGTCGGTGCCGGGCATCCCGGGAGCTGCGGCGGCGCAGGCCGCGCCGAGCTCCGCGCCCGCGCTCAGTCCCGCGGCGCGGGCCTGCGTGCGCGCGGTCAACGGCCCGGACCCCGCCAAGCCCGAGCACTCCGTGCTGGCCGCGATGTGCTTCAAGCACGACGTGGCCGCGCCCTTGTTGGCGGGACTTCTGGACTCGGTCAAGCAGCAGTTCGGGACGGTGAGCGGGATCGTGATGAACCTGCTCTTCATGGCGCTGGGCCTGCTGATGACCGCGGCCGCGGGCGGCGTCGGCGTGATCCTCAAGCTCCTGGCCCTGGCCGGAGCGGCCTGGGGCCTTTGGAGTCTGATTCGCTCCTTGGCGGCCGCCGCGTCCGCCGCCCGCCGCGCGCCGCCGGGCTCGGAGGAACGGGCGTCCGCCCTGCGGCGCATCGGCGCGGCGGGGGGCAGCCTGATCCTGATGGCGGTCATGATCGTCGCCGGAGTCAAGCTGGGCAAGAGCGAGCTGGGAGCCTCGGCGGCCAAGTCCGTGGAGGGGAGCTTCGCGGCGATGCTGGACAAGGTCGGCGGGACGGCCCTGATCGAGCGTCTCAACGCCCGCATCCCCGCGCCGGTGGCCGCGGTGCTGGAGAAGATCGGCGGCAAGGCCCCGGAGCGCGCCGCGGAGGGGGAGACCGCCGCCGAAGGCGAAGGCGCCGGGGCCCTGGCGGCCCGCGAGGACCCCGCCGCCCTCAAAATCGATCTCGACCGCACTGTCGAGACGAGCCTGGGCCGCGGCGCTCTGGGGGTGACCGCGCGCGTCTCCGAGAGGATCTCCCCGGAAGTCCGGGAGCAGGTCGCTGAGGCTCTTAAATCCATCGTCCGCGAGAGCCTGGGCGAGACGGACGGCCGCGTCACGGGGGCGCAGTTCAACGCGCTCTTCGACAACCTGAACGCCTACGCCGAGAAGAACGGGGTGAAGCTCAACCCCAGCCGCCACTGGCTCTGGGAGCTGCTCCATGGCCGTTCGATGGGTGTCTACCCCCAGGGGGCCGGAGAGATCGACCTCGTCGCCTTCGGGCCGAAGGCGAAGCCGCAAAGGAGCGTCTCGCCGGAGACGCTGCACGAGATGGCCCACCTCTTCCACACGATCCAGATGCGCGTCATCTTGTCGCGCAGCGGCGTCGGCGCCGAGGACGCCGCCTTTTACATCAAGACGATGGAGGAGGGTTCGAACTACAACCAGTTGGAGAGGGCGGTGACCGCGATCGGCTCCTCCCTGCACCGCGTCCTCCCCGGCTCCCGCGGCTCGTCGCGTTACGTGGCGAAGATCGGCGGGCTGGTGGACCTCACCAGCGAGGCCCTGGCCACGGGCAAGGTCCGCGTTCCAGTCGGCTATAGCGTCGAGGAGTGCTACGCGTGGGTGCTGTCCAAGGCGCCCGTCGTCGTCGGCAAGTCCTTGAGCGGACTGGTCTTCAAGCGGATGCCGTTCATCGTCTTCTCCGCGTATTATGCGACCAATACGAGCCTCTCGTCGATCCCGGGACTTCGGTCGATCGACTCGGCGACCCTGAAGACGATGGGGCTGGCGCCGGGCGCCGGCTTCCGCGATTTCGTCAACGCGGGGATCGGCCGAACGGAGGGATCTCGCCCGTGACCGGGAAAGTCTCCGCGGCGGAGAAGTTCGAGATCCTGATCGAAGAATACTTCGCTCTTGTCGCCGGGATGCTGGTGGCCGTCGCCGCCGTCGCTTGGGGCTTTATCAGGAAATCCGTCGTCTCTGGGCTGCTGGCCGGGGCCGGCGCGGCCGCCGCCGCCATCATCGGCCTGTTCGCGCTCGGCGCGATGGGCGCGGCCGTCGAGCGGTTGGAGGACCTGCGTGATCGCGCGAAAGACACGGGGACGAATCTTCCCCGGATCCTTTTGCAGGCCTGGGCCTGGGGCCTGATCCAATGGATCCCGCCTCGCGTCACCCGCAACGAATATCTCTTCACCTGGGCCTGCCTGCTGGGCGGGCTTGTCTATCTCCTGCCGCGTCTGCACGCACTGACGCCCGCCGGGAAGCTCGGCGCGGCGCTGGCTTTCGTCATGGCGGCCGCTGCGGTCAACGCCGCGTTCTTCCGCGGCGACGGCGACTAGGCCGCCACGGCCTCGCTGGTCTCGTCGAGCCGGCGCTTGAGGTCGGCGATGAGAAGGCCGGGGAAGCGCTTGTCGTCGAGCTGGCTCCAGATCCAGCTGGCGTGGTGGGACGAGGGGGCGACGAAGCGCAGGTGCATCGGGCGCACGAACTCCTCGTAGAGGCGCAGGGTCTCGTGCAGGTCCACGCGCCGCTCCAGGGTGTCGCGGCGCACGCGGCGCATCAGGCGGATGTCGTCGGGCACGTCGATGAAGACGGACAGGTTCATGCGCTCGCGCAGGGCGGTCTCGTGCAGGATCAGGATCCCGTCCAGGATCAGCAGCGGCGCGGGCTCGACGGGTCGCGTCTCCTCGGAGCGCGTGTGAGTCGCGTAGTCGTAGATCGGGGCGTCCACGGGCTCGCCCGCGGCCAGGCGGTCGAGGTGGCGGCACATCAGCGCGGTCTCCAGCGCGTTCGGGTGGTCGAAGTTGAGCTTCCGCGACTCCTCGGCGTTCAGGTGGCCGTTGTGCTTGTAGTACCAGTCGTGGCAGATCACCGTCGAGCGGCCGGCGAAGGAGGCGGCCACCTCGCGCGCGAGCCAGGATTTCCCCGAGCCGCTGCCTCCCGCGATCCCCAGGACCACGCGGGGCTTTCGATCCGGCCGATTTTCCGCCACGGCGGAGATTATACCGTTTGATTCGCTACAATGGCTCATGCGCGCGCACTCCGGCACCGCGGTGTTCACCGTCCTGGGCCGCCGGATGCTGGCGCCCTACCACCGCCCGGCCGGCCCCGAGGGGCGGCGCTTTCCCGCCGTCCTTTTCCTGCACGGCTTTCCGGGCGCGGAGAAGTCCGTGGACGTCCAGCGCGAGCTGCTGCGCCTGGGAGTGGCGTCCGTCGCGCCGCGCTTCCTGGGCAGCTGGGGCAGCGGCGGGAGCTACCGCTTCACCACCCTGGTGGCCCAGGCCCGCGCCGCCCTGCGCGCGACGCGCCGCTTGGACTTCGTGGACCCGCGCCGCGTCGCGGTCTACGGCTTCAGCATGGGCGGCTGGACCGCGCTGAACCTGGGCGCGGCCGAGCCGTCGCTGAAGGCCGTCGCCGCGGTCGCGCCCGCGGGCGGGCCGGAGATGCTCGGCCCCGGCACGCGCCGCTTCCTGGCCGCGCACGCGCGCGTGCTGACGGCTCCCGCCCCCGACGCCCTGCTGGCGGACTTCCGCCGGGCGCTCTCGCGCTTCGACCCCGCGAAGGCCGTCCCGCGCCTGCGCGTCCCGCTCCTCCTGGTCCACGGCGACGCGGACGCCACCGTCCCCGCGGAGGTCTCCCGCCGCCTGGCGCGCCTGGCCGGCGGACCCGTGCGCCTCAAGATCGAGCGCGGCGCCGAGCACTCGTTCCTGGACCGCCGCGCGGCCCTGGCCCGCGGGGTGGCGAAGTGGCTGGCGCAACGCCTATAATATGGCCGTGAGGACGCGCGCGACGGCGGTCCTGCTCGTCTTGCTCCTGACCGGGGCGCCGTCCCTCGTGCGCGCCCAGGACTCCGACGAGAGCTTCGCCGCCTTCCTGGACTCCGTCCGCGTCCAGGCCCTCGCCACCGCCGCCGCGGCCGACCCCTCGTATCCCGACGCCGCCACGCCCGCCCAGGCGCGGGCGCTGATCGCCCGGGCCTTGGCCGGCAGCGGCGTGCCGCTCTCGTACCTGGACGCGACGCTGGCCGATCCCCGCGCCCGTGCGATCGGCGCGGTGGCCGACCGCTTCCTGAACCCGGCGGGACCCTCCGCGCCCGTCCCGTACGGCCAGTACAAGAGCTGGTTCCTGACCGAGAAGCGCATCTCCGAGGGCGCCGCGTTCCTGAAGGACCACGACGCCTTGTTGGAGCGGGTCCGCGCCCGCGACGGCGCGGACCCCGCCCTGCTGACGGCGCTGGTCGGCGTGGAGACCTTCTACGGCGCCGCCGCCGGGACCTTCCCCGTCTTCGACGCGCTCTACACCGTCGTGCGCAAGGTGCCCCGCCGCCAGGCCTGGGCCGCGAAGGAGGCGGCGGCGTTCCTGACGATGGCCTACCGCCAGGGCCTGGACGCGCACGGGGTCCTCGGTTCCTACGCCGGCGCGTTCGGCTTCGTCCAGTTCGAGCCGTCCAGCTACGCGCGCTTCGCCGTGGATTTCGACGGCGACGGCCGCACGCGCATCGACCAGTGGCCCGACGCGCTGGGCAGCGCCGCGCACTACCTCCTCCTCGCCGGCTACGATCCCAAGGCCGCGTTCGACCCGGCGTCGGCGATCGGCCGGTCGCTGTACGCGTACAACCACTCGGACAACTACGTCCGCGTGATCCTGGACCTGCGCGCGGCGATCCTGGCCCGCGCCGCCGCGCCCGGGCTCAGCGCGCCAGCAGCTCGTCCAGTTTCGCCTTGATCGCGGCCTTGGGCTGAACGCCGATCAGCCGCCCCGCCAGCTTCCCTCCCTTCAGGAACAGGAGCGTCGGGATCGCCGAGACCCGCAGGGCCTCCGCGGTGCGCGGGTTCTCGTCGGTGTTGAGCTTTCCCACCACCGCCCGCCCCGCGTACTCCGCCGCCAGCTCCGCGATGACCGGCGAGAGCAGGCGGCAGGGCCCGCACCACGGCGCCCAGAGGTCCACCAGCACCGGCTTGTCCGACTCCAGCGCGTCCGAGACGAAGGTCTCGTCCGTCAGTTCCACTTCGTGCATCGCTCCTCCTCGCGTCGTCGGGGCTTGAGGCCCCGGCTTTGAGATGCCGGAGGCGGAGGGAGGATTCGCGTCAGCGGTCGCCGACGGCGTGCAGCTCCTCGAGGAAGCGCACGAAGAGCGGACGCAGGGCCAGGTAGTCGGAGCGCGCGCTGGTCAGACGCACGACGAAGTAGGCCTCCCCGCGCGGGATCACGGCCACGTACTCGTGGACCGTCAGGGGGAGGGCGGGCCCCTCGTCGGCCGGCAGGCGCAGCTCGCGCGTGACCTCGAAGAGCCGCGCCAGCCCCGCCGGGAAGCGGCGCGTCGTCAGCGGGGTGGTCTTGCGCCCGTCCTCCTCGCGGCGCATGACCGCGACCGCGTCCTTGGCCGGCACGAAGATCGCGGAGTCCCGGTCCACCAGGCGCACCGAGATCGTGGCGCGCACCAGCCCGGACGAGTCCTCGGGCCCGTAGAAGCGCTCGACCGTGCCCAGCGCGTCGTCTTCCTCCGAGCCGCGCCAGCCCTCGCCCGGGATCCAGGCGCGGAAGAGGCGCGAGGCGGGGTCGTACGGGACCCAGGTCTTCACCAGCGGGCGGGGGCCGCCCTCGCCGGGGATGGTCGCCGAGGCGGCGTCGGCCTCGGCCTGCAGCAGCCAGTCCCCCGCGCGGGCGCGGGCGGCGGCGGCCAGCAGGAGGAGCAGTACCAGGCTAGCGCGCATCGCCGCCTCCCGAGGCCAGCGACTCGCGCATCTGCCGCTCCGCCCGGCTGGATTCGGCCGTCAGCAGGGAGGCTTTGCGCAGGCCCTCCTCGCGGACGGGATCCGCGCCCGGGCAGGCGGGCGGGTGCGCGAGCAAGCGCGTCCGGGCCGCGGCGCGCGCGTCGGCCGCGGCCTGGGCGGAGGTCTTGGCGGCGCCCGCGTCCACCAGCCCCGCGTCGATCAGACGCTCCAGGGCGCCCACGCGCCGCGCCTGCTCGCGCCCGGCCTCGGCCAGGGCGTCCGTGAGGGCCGTGCGCGCGCAGGTCTGCGCGGAGGCGACGAGCGCGTCGAAGGCGCGCTCGGAACCCGGGGGGCCGCGGCGCGGGTCGAGGATCTGCAGACGCGAGGCGCTCCAGAGCGCGGCGGTCAGGTCGTCGGATTCGTCCGGGCGGTCCAGCCACTCGCGCAGTTCCGCGCGCCGGTCGGGGTCCAGGAAGGAGGCCGATCGGTACTCCGCCTTCAGCCGCGCCTCGAATAGGAGGCGGGCGGTGCGGGCCCAGGTCCTGGCCGCGTAAGGCGAGGCGGACAGTCCCTCGCGACGCAGTCCCAGGAGCAGCAGCTGTTCGAGCAGCTCGCCGGCGCGCTCCTGCGACGAGTAGGTCCCGCGCCGGCTGCCGTCGGCGTAGACGCGCGTCTCGCCCCAGGGTCCGGCCAGGGTGGAGACCGCCGAGGCGGAGGGGCTAAACGCGTCCAGGGGGGGGCGCGCCGCGCCCAGGTCGGCCCAGGCGGAAGGCGACTCCGGCAGGAGCGCCGCCTCCCGCGGAGAGAAGAAGCCGCGCTTGATCTCGACGAAGACCGGCCCCGGGCTCAAGGCCACGATCGGCGGCGCCCCCGGGGACGCCGGGTCGAAGGAGAGGCCTGCGCGCAGTCCCGCGCCGGTGCGGGCCCCGTCGATCACGATCTGGGGCACGGCCTGGACCACCGTCCGGCGCAGGAGGGGGAGGCTGTAGTCGGGAGCGCGGCGGGCGATGAGGTCGAGGAGCTCCTTGCCGTCGGCGGTGTACGGGCCGGCCGCCACGAACTTCTCATAGGCGGCGGAGTCCACGCCGGAGGCCGCCGGCGGCGCGACGGGCGCGGGCGGCGGAGGAGGCGCCGTGATCGCGAGAGCCGCGGCGGGCGCGGGCGCGGGCGGC
>JAJXTZ010000149.1 GCA_021783355.1 bacterium
TGGCCGATGGGGGGCTCCTTATCCAGCGTGTCGCAGATCAGCGAGACTCTCATGGGCGCCTGGGCCCGGATACCCGGCTCGCCCGGGTCCTCGTCTCCATGACTCCATGGCCCGAGGCCGAGGAGCTTGATCTCCGCCCCCAGGTGGGGACACGCTGGCAGCTCGCGCTCAAGAAAGGCCGGATCATGATCCAGGCTGCATCCGTGCCCGCATCCTTTGACCGAGAAACCCTATGAAGTGTGTCGAAGGTCTTCGGGCGCTTGGTTACGTCCTTGCCGTCACCGACGGCAACATCGATCTCCAGCGGACCATCCCCGGGCCCCGGACGCCCGAGGCCGTTGCTTTGATCGAAGAGTTGAAGCAGAAGAAGGCCGAGGCCATGGTCTATCTCGCAATCGCCTGGCCCGCCGAATCGGCCGAGAACGAACGGAAGTTCCGCGCGGGCGCTCCGAGGCTATACCCATTTTTGCAGAAGACGGTCACCACGCCCCTTGGTCGAGGAACACTTGTCCAAGTCGGACCAGAGTATGTGCGCGTCGCCCTCGATTCATCGCCGAGTCTGTCTACATCGATCCCCTGGTTTGACATTCGACCGGACACCGTTGAAGCCGCGCCTGCATCGAAGAAGTTGCGCGCGCGATCGAAACCAGAGACATCGGCAGCGCGTCGGAAGCCGATATGGCCAGGCGCCGATGAGGGGGAACGCCGATGTCGAGATTGCGGCGAGTCAATCCTAGATGCCCCAGCAGGAATCGTGATGTGTATACAGTGCGAGTCGGCGACCGGCATCGGAGAACAGGAGTGAATAGGTTCGGACGTTCTTCTCAGGGGAGACATCAAAATGAATAGGAAAAAGGAAGGGCGGTCGTATGAGACGGCGCAGACTTGCGAGGTCTGCGGGCAACCACTGAGGTTGTATTACGTGAATAAGGACGACGAGGGTTGGCTCGCAGCGTGCTCCGAGCCAATGTGCGCGACGCTGCACCAGGGTAGTTCTCGTCCAGGAAGGGAGGCCGGGCGTAGCAGGGTATGGTTGTAGTAGTCCAAAATCGACGGATAGAGCCAGGGGGGAGTCATGAAGCCAGAGGAGATTGAGTCAGGAAAGGCCGCAAAATGTTCTCAGTGCGAAGGCGTGCCTTGTCGGCATGTTTTCGACGCGCTCCATCTCGACTTGATTCTGATATTCGAGGATGGGGTTAGACCGACGGAGGACGCTCTCTGTGCGCGGGGCTTGGAGATAATCGGAAGCATCTTGCGCGAGCACTTCGACCTTGGTCCGGGGGCGTTCGTCTTTGCGCACAAGATCGATTGGGGGGCGAGCCCGAGAATCAAAGAGATCATCTCTGAAATTGCCGTTCGAGAGGGAATATCCGAACGTCCTTAGTAGAGAGAAAACCGGTGGGAGAACTGGGCTTGTTCCGGGGCCGACTATTTCGTTGCCTCGATGCCGCGCTCAATAAGCCAAAGAATCTCGTCATTGAGGGACCGCCGCTCGCGGACGGCTGTCGCCGTGAGCTTCTTGTGCAGCGATTCCGGCAATCTGAGGCCAAGCTGGACGATCTTCCCGCGCTGTTCCTGACCGGCTTTTTTCATGGATACAGCTTAGTCCTTCGGTCGATTGCGTGTCAATACCGACATGGTATTGAAGAACTTGGAGACGCCTGTTATACTGACACGGTATCAACACGCGCTCATGAGGTGTCTGGTGAGCGAATACGGCCAGCCTAGGCGCCCCAAGAGAACTCTGGAGCCGCAGTGGGAGGTTCGTTACGGTTCAATGGGGATTGATGGCTACAAGCTCATCTTGGGCCTTCCGGGCGGGGCGGTCTTGCTCCCTGACAGGGAGACCTGCCAGCACCGCTCCAAGGACCCACGGTCTCCATTTATGGATCGCGAGGCAGTCGCCCAGGCCCTCGGCTGTCATCCCGACACATTGTCGCGGCGCCGCAAGAAGTTGGAGGCGGACGGCCTGGTCGGTAAAAAGATTGAAGGGAGCAGTTTTGTGTGGCTACGCGAGCACGTTGATGCCTATGTTGCGCGCAAGGGACTCTCGGGCAAACGTGGACGTGGTAGGCCGCGTAAATATCCCTAACAGGAATGTCTGAATAAGAAAGGAGAAGAAAATGGAGAAGCTCTGCAAACACCTCAATGTCGTTCGCTCATCGCGCGGGATGGTGGACTTCGATTTCCGCTGCGATGGCGAGAGGGTGCGTGGACTGTTAGCGACCCGCGCTCTCGCCGCTGTGATCGAGGCCCTTAAGGACGGCCGAGTCACGGAGGGGGCTCTTCTGGCGTTTCTGAAGGACGGTGCTCTAGAGACGAACCTTGCGCCGGGCGCAGCCATCGTAGACTTGGCGACGTTCGCTTACAAGGAGTATCTCCCCAAGCGCAAGAAGCCCCACCTTAAAGAGCGGTCCTATAAGACTGAAATCACCCAGGTCGATCGACTCGTTAAGATTCTGGGAAAAATGGCGATCCATGAAATTCGTCCGCTTCACGCGGAGAAGCACAAATCCGCCTTACTCGCGTTGAAGCGCGTGAATAACACGATCAGGAAGGACCTCTTTTGCCTGAGTCGAATCGTTGAGTATGCCGTCGAGTGCGGCTTGCTGAAGAAGAATCCGCTGATGAAGGTAAAAAATTTGCCGCTGACCAACCGGGCGGCGGTCTGGCTTAAGAAGGCGGACCTTGCGAGGTTGTTGTGGTTCGCCGATAGAAGGACGAGGATGCTGATCCTCTTCCTGGCCCTCACCGGAGCGCGGATCAATGAGGCGTTGGAATTTAAGGTGACTGACATCGATTGGAAGAGGCGCATCATCCGGATGCCGACGGAAAAGAGGCGAGGGAAGTCGGTCAGCATGAGAACCAAGATGAGAACGCTGAAGATCGACTCCTTGGGTTCCCGCTTCATTCGGTTGCTGATGATCATGAAGGCGCACTCGATCACGGGATATTTCTTCTACTGCCATGCGGATGGAAAGCCGATGAATTACAACTGGGCAGAGGACCTCATCGGCGCTGCGGTGAAGAAGGCTGATCTCGGGCACCTGATCCCCAAGGAAGTAATCGAGAGCGGCGGGTTCGATCATGTGGTCCCGCACGATCTCCGCCGGACGTTCACGATGCATAGAGTGATCGTGGGCATCAGCTTTCATCAGTTGCGCTCGGAACTCGGACAAATCCATGCCCAATCGATTCAGTCGTATCTCGATGAGGCTGAGAACCACGACCCCTCCGAGTCGATCTTCTTCGAGCGTCCGCGAAAGTCAGCGCGATCCGCGCAGCCGACTTCAGCGGCGGTGCCAGCACCTTCCGGGTTGGTCTCGATCGTGCTCGAAGCCGCGCCGACTCCGTCGCTGCTCCGCTGATTCTTGGTATCCTCTGTAGAGGAAAGCGGACTGAAAGCGGACAAAAAATCAGTCCTATTTTTCCGGGAGTGGGGAAAAGATGTGCCAAATGTTGAGGATTTCTTACTTAAGGCACGAGTCTTGAAAACCGCCGAGGTTAACAGCCTCCGTGGGTTCGAATCCCACCCTCTCCGCCGATTTCCCCGCCAGGGACTCCCGCCCCATCGGCGGGGGCGTCCGGCCGGCTTGAAGCCGGCGAAGCGCTAATCCGCGAAGACCTTCCCGGTCCGGCGGTCGACGGTCCACAGGTGGAGCCGGGCGCAGGCGTACTCGGCGCGCGCCGCGTCCAGGTCGGACAAGGACGGGACGCAGGGGCAGCCGGGGCGGGGGCAGCGATCGACGCGGGCGCCGAAGGCGAAGAGGTCGGCGAGGGCGGCGAGGGCGTCCTCGGCGTCGGGGCCGGACGCGGAGAAGTCCAGGCGGTCGCCGGGAAGGGGGCCGAGGACGGGGGCCGAGCACAGGCAGACCAGGTCGATCAGGTTCTTGGCGTCGGCGCGGCGGCCGTTCCAGGACAGCTCGACCGACGAGGCGAAGGTCGCGGCGCGCCGGTGGATCAGGACGGCGCTGCGCAGGCCGAAGCGCCACTTCAAGACGAAGGCGGCGGACCGGACGAGGGGTTCGATCATGACCGCCGAAGTATGCGGCGAGGACGGCGGCGCGTCCAGTGGGGTTTTGTAACTCGGCCCGGAGAGGTCAGGGGGCCAGGCGCTTTTGGGCGCGGCGCTGAAGCAAGAGCGGGACCACGATCATCACGACCAGGATCAGGAGGGTGGCTCCGGTGCCGTCGCCCAGGATGGAGCGCAGGGACAGGGTGCAGGCGGCGATGACGGCATAGTAAAGCATGTCGCCGGCGATGGCGATCGACCAGCCGGAGACGAAGCCGTGGCCGGCCAGTCGAGCGGCGGTGCGTCCGCTCATCGGGTCGACGCCGAAGGCGACGAGCAGCAAGGTGAAGGGACCGCCGGACTTGCCGTACAGGGAGGCGGTGCGGCGCAGCGACGCCTTGACGGCGGCGGCCGCGCGGGCCACGCGGTCGTGGCGGCGGGCCAGGGCGGCGGCCAGGTGCAGGAACGGCTCGAAGACGACGGCGAGCAGCAGGTCGGAGACGAAGTACAGGAAGGCGGTCTCGTACCAGGACAGATGGCGGGCCTTGGCCAGCAGGACGCCGGGCGCGATGCCGCCGCCGATGGGGATCACGAAGAGCGTCAGCACCGCCCAGGCGGCGGCCGCGCGTCCCGGCGGAAGGAAGGCGAGGGTCATCGCCTTGATGATATCATGAAGCCATGGACGACGAGCGGCTCGCCGCGCTCCCCGGCTGGCGCGTGAACGCCGCCGGCCGTCTGGAGAAGACCTTCCGCCACGAGGGCTTCCGCGCGGGCTTGGAGTTCGTCAAGCGCGTGGGGGAGATGTGCGAGGCGACCGACCATCACGGCGACCTCCACCTGACCTGGGGCGCCACGCGCCTGGAGGTGTGGACGCACGCGACGGGCGGGCTGACCGACAAGGACTTCGCCTGGGCCGCGCGGGCCGAAAAGCTCTGGGGCGCCTGAGCTTCGCGGGCTTGACGGGCCCCCGCCCCCCTGTTACACTGAGGGGGTCGGACGCACGTCTGACGGTGGGACTTTAGGAGCAACTTGGCCCCGGCCTCAACGGGACCTAAAGCGGCCGAACAGCGCAGTTGACCCTTGCCTACCGCGGGCCGGGGTCGCTTCATTTATGGGAGCGGCCCCGGTGGTCTCCGAAAGCGTATGAGGGCGCATGGAGGGGACAATGTCCATTCACACGAGCGGCGAGTACGAGGAGCGCGGGCGCGGCCTGCTGGGCGTCGGCCGCGCGGCGGAGGCGTTGGCGCTGTTCGAGGAGGGCGTGCGCCGGTTCCCCGGCGACGAGGACCTCCTGATGGGGACGGCGATGTCCCTGCTGAAGCTGGCGCGGTTCGAGGAGGCGTGCACGGTCCTCGAGGAACTGCGCCGGACCCGGCCTTCGGGCGAGGTCCTGCAGGCGCTGACGGAGGGCTACCTCGGGCGCGGGCTGACGGAAGAAGCGAAGGCCGCGGCGCGCGAGGCGGCCAAGGAGAACGACTCCCGCCTCCTGTACGGGCTGGCGCGGTCGTTCTACGGGCGGAAGCTGTACCGCGAGGCGTTCCCGCTCTACGAGCGCTGCGCGGAGCTGGCGCCGGAGTGGAGCGAGTCGTGGTTCGGCCTGGGCGCCTGCGAGTGGGCGCTGAGGCGGCCGGCGGCGGCGGAGGCGGCCTTGCGGCGCGCGGTGGACCTGGCGCCGGAGGACTGGCAGGCGCGGCAGTTCCTGGGCTGCGTGCTGAGCGACCAGGGGCGCAAGGCCGAGGCGAAGGCGATGCTCGAGTCCGTCCCGCTGGACGCGCCGTGGCAGAAGCCGGCTCTGGAGCGCCTGGTGGCCCTGTCGTGGTGGCCCGCGGGCGGGGAGAGGAGCCGGCAGATGGAGACTTTGTGGCGGCGCGTGATGGGCGGCGTCGCTCAGGCGGGAGCGCAGGACATGATGGCCGAGGTCAGCCGGCGGATGGAAGAGCCGTAAGCCCGCCGGGACGCGCGCACCGGGGCCGCCCTTCGGGGCGGCCCCTTCTTTTTCGCGGCTCCCGGGAAGTGCGATAATCCCCCCATGGACACCCGGCGAGACCTCCTCAACGAGCGCCTGGAGCGCTTCGCCCGCGCGCGGCGCTGGGGCAAGTACCACACGCCCAAGAACCTGGCCATGGCCATGGTGAAGGAGGCCGCCGAGGTGGTGGAGATCTTCCAGTGGCTGACGCCCGCCCAGGCTGCGCGCCTGTCTCCGGCGCGCCGCGCGCACCTGGCCGAGGAGCTGGCCGACACCTACATCTACCTGACCAAGCTGGGCGCCCTCTTCGGCATCGACCTGGTGGAAGCGGCGCTCTCCAAGATGGCCAAGAACGAGCGCCGCTATCCCGCCGCGCGCAACCGCGGGCGCATCGTCAAGCCCCGCCGCCGCGCCTAGTCTTCGTCCGCTCTGGACCTGGGTCTTTTGCCGTCGCTCCGGGCGGGACCTTCGGTCCCCCGCGCCGGGCCGCGCGGGAGTAGACTGGGAGCATGAAAATCTGCGCCTCCCTCTTCCTCGTCCCCGCGCTCCTGCCGGTCTCGGCGTTCGCCCAGGTCAAGCCCGTGCTTCTGCCCGCGCTGGACGCCGCTCCCGCCGCCTCCGCCTTCGCGGCCGGCGCGTCCGCCGCGGCCGCGCTTCCCTTGGCGGCTCCCGTCGCTGCC
>JAJXTZ010000150.1 GCA_021783355.1 bacterium
GAAACAGCCGATCGCGACGGCGTCGACGGCGACGGTGACCAACGACACCGGCGTCCTCAGCGAGGTGTGGAAGCTGTCGGCGAACACGCACTCGCTGGACACCACCGGCGGCGGGCAGGAGTGGAGCCTCGCGACGACGACGACGAGCGTGGGGCCGGACCAGTACGCCCTGCAGGCGGTGTTCGGGTCGTCGCACACGGCGACCTGCGCGTCGCTGGGCGAGTGGGTGAACTCGACGATCGCGCCGCCGCTGACCGCCGCGTCTCCCGTGCAGTACACCTCGACGGTGCTGGCGGCGACGTCGCTGAACACGAACGGGTCGTACGCGCCGGACCAGGCGACGGGGCTGATGTACGCGAACAGCCAGCGGGCGCTGTGCTGGCGGGCGATCATGCCGGCGTCGACGTCGACGCAGAACAAGCAGAACATCCAGCTGATCGTGACGGCGTTCTAAGAGGCGAGGCAACGGAGGGGCGGATGGAGGTCGTGTGAACGCGCGGGCGGCGCCCTTGATCGGCGCCATCGTCTGCCTGGCCCTCGTCAGGGCCGGGCCGAGCCATGCCCTGAGCCTGCGAAGCTCGGAGGCCGAGGCGTTCCTGGGAGACGCGAGCCCGGGAACGACGGTCTCGTCTTCGGACGGCGGCGGGAAGGCGCTGCGCGTGACGAACACCGGCCCGGGACGCATCCGGGTGGAGTTCAAGGCCGTTTCCCCTCCCACCGGAGGGCTCAAGGACGGCTACGACCCGTGGCCCTATCCCGACAAGGTCCGACTGCGGACGACCGCGGCGGAGCTGTCTCCGGGAGAAGGCGCGCAACAACGGATCGCCGTGACGGTGCCCAAGGACCGGGCGCTGGTCGGCGGTCAGTACGAGGTCGACGTGCTCGCGACGGGGCGAGACGCCGCGGGAG
Organism: bacterium; assembly: GCA_021783355.1. Lineage (GTDB taxonomy): Bacteria > Elusimicrobiota > Elusimicrobia > UBA1565 > UBA9628 > GWA2-66-18. The sequence continues at coordinate 910 of JAJXTZ010000150.1, forward strand.
CGTCGCTGACGGTGAAGACGCGGGCGCTGGTGTCGGTGGGACCGCCGTTGGCCGGGGTCGGAGACGAACCGGCCGGTGGCTACGCCGACAGGCCCGGATTCTCCCTGTCGCCGACGTCGTCGGAGCGGGAGAGGATCCCCTGGGAGCGCGCGAGCGATCCCGGAGGAGGAGCGACGGTGAAGCTGATCGACGCCGGCGAGGAGGACCTGCGGGTCGTCCTGAGGCCGGCGCGGGAGTGGGACCGCAGCGTGCGTTTGGACCCGGGCGAGGAGCCCGCGCCGAACCCCCGCTGGCTGCGTCTCGAGCCCGCTGCCGTCAAGGTCCGCGCGGGCGCCATCGGGCGCGCGCGGATCGTCGCGACCGTGCCGCGGGAGAGGCGCTACGCGGGCCGACGCTGGGCCTTCGTGGTCGCCGTCGACGCCACCGCGGGAGGACGCACGACCAGGCGCTATTTCGTCCTGCACACCGTCACGCCGGACTGGGAGGAGGACACGCGGGCCCGCTGAGCCTGCCCTCGAACCGTCATGCCGTTGGAATTGATGGAAGCTCTGAGACGCGCGCGCAGGGCCGCTGAAAAAGCGGTCCGGTCCGCCGCGGTCTGGGCGCCGCTCCTCGCGGCGGTCCTGGGCGGAGCTCCGTCCGCGCGAGCGGGCTCTCCCGCGCGCCTGAACATCGACATCGACGTCAAGGGCGTCTCCAACATCACCGATCTGACCGCCGTGCCCGGGTCGAGCGCCGGGAGCATCGATTTGTCGTGGACCGAGCCGTACCATTCCGGCGCGACCGCGCCGTTCACCTACGACGTGCGCGTCTCGTCCACGGGGCAGATCCCGGACGAATCCGCCTTCGACGCCGCCGCCCTGCTTTCCGCGCTCTCCCCGGACCCGCCGCCGACGCCCGGCCCCGGCGGAGGCGCCGCCGCGTTCGCCGTCACGGGCCTTTCCCCCGGAGTCACTTACTACTTCGCCGTCCGCGAGAAGGACAGCCTGAGCGCCCGCGGCGCCTGGGTGCGCGGCCCGACCCCGGCGTGGAACATGGGCAACTTCGCCGTCGCGACCTCGACGCGGCCGCCGCCGCCGGCCGGCGGCGCGGTGTCGGCGGTCTTCGAGTCGTCGGTCACGGCGACCTGGGCCGTCGCGTCCCCCGCCACCGGTTACCTGCTGGTCGCGTCCACGGGCCCGGCGCTGCCCGCGGACCCCATCGCGGCGTCTTCGGCCACGGCCTCCTCGACCGCGACGGTGGCCGGCCTGGGTCCGAACGCGACCTACTACTTCTCCGTGTCGGCCTGCGCCCAGGGCTGCTCGGCGTTCGTCTCCATCGGCTCGACGATCACCCTGGCCGCGCCCGCGGCGGGACTGGCCAGCGTCTCGGTCTCCTCCAGCGTGGTCTCGCTGTCTTGGAGCGGAGGCGGCAACCCCGCGGGCACGGCCTACCTCGTCCAGCGCAGCACGGACGGCGCGACCTTCGCGACGGCGTCGACGGCGACCGCCGTGGCCGCCCAGGATCCGGGTCTCATCGGGGGCGGCACCTATTACTACCGCGTCGTGGCGGTCAACGGCGCGGGCCTGCCGGCGGCGCCGTCCAACACGCTGAAGGTCGTCACTCCGTCCGGCCCGGTGCCGTCCACGCCCGGCGGCCTGGCGGCGACGCCCCTGCGCCTGCAGGCGCGCCTGACCTGGACTCCGCTGGCGCCGGCCGACCAAGGAGCGGGCCTGGCCTACTACGAACTGCAGCGCTCGACGAACGCCTCCTTCGGCTTCGTCCAGATCGGCACGACGACCTCGGCCTCTTACACCGACGGGCCTCTGACGTACGGCGCCACCTACTACTACCGCCTGTACGCTCGCGACGCCGCGGGCACGGACAGCGCCCCGTCCCCGACGGTCTCCGTCAGCCCCCTGGGCGCCCTGCCGATGGAGCCCCTGGGCCTGACCGTGTCGGCGTCCAGCAGCACGGTCGAGTTCTCCTGGACTCCGACCTCGCGCTTCTTCGACGGGACGCCGTTCCTGAGCACCGGGACCCCCACGGCCGACGAGCTCGAGGGCTATTCGATCTACCGCGCCACCGACATCTGCTCGCCGACCTACGTGCAGGTCTCGACCGAGGCGCCGGCCGTCTCCTCGTTCACCGACGCCACCGGCGGTCTCAACTACTACTACCGCCTGTACTCGTACAACACCGTGGGCCGCTCGACCGACGTCGTCACGTTCTCGTCGCTGGGCGAGCGCGACTACTTCGTCGACGACTGCGCGTCGTCGTTGGTCCTGGACGAGAAGGTGGCCAACTCCTTGAACGGCTCGAGCAACGGCCGCGGCGACATCCGCATCCAGAGCGTGCGCCGCCCGCAGGACACCGGCAACGGCGTCTACCAGTCGGTTGAGTGGAGCGCGTCGCTGAACGGGGCGCAGGCCCTGCCGGGCTACACGCTGCCCGTGCCGGCGCGCATCGTCCTCCATTACGACGCGGTGAACGGGGTCCCGACGCCCAGCACGGCGGCGGTTCGGACTTCGGCGCTGGGCGCGGGCGGCGCGTCGGGGACGGCGGCCGCGTCCGTCCAGGACCTGGGCGCGTACTGGTACGACGGGGCGGAGTTCAAGAAGATGTACGGCAAGGTGGACGCGAACGCGCAGACCGTCACGCTGCAGTCCCCGAACCTCGGCATGTACCAGATCCGCGGCCTGGCCCGCGCGGCCGGCGCGGTGTTCGACCTGTCGAACCTGTCCAGCCGCGTGATCACCCCCAACGGCGACGGCCGCAACGACACGCTGATCTTCACCTACGACCCGGGGCCGCGCGACGTCCAGCCCACGGGTCAGATCTTCGATCTCCGCGGCGCGTTCGTCGCGGACATGAGGCCGGGCCTGGTGCCCAACACCATGACCTGGGACGGGCGCATGAACGGCCGAGCCGTGACCAGCGGCGTCTACGTCTACCGCATCGCCGGCGACGGGAAGGTTTTCACCGGGAGCATCGTGGTCGCGCGCTAGCGACCGCGCCGCGCTCACATAATAGGAGGATGTCCATGAACGGTAACAACAAGTCGGAGAGACTGGCCCTCGCGGCGGCGGCGCTCTGCATCCTGGCGCTGCTGGCCGTGGCGGCCTTCGCGCAGTCGGGGAGCTTCCGCTTCTTCGGGCCGCTCTCCCGCGTCGTGACCCCGAACGGGGACGGGCGCAATGACCTGGCGGTGTTCTGCTTCGACGACCCGGCCGACTCCGACGTGAGCGGGACGATCTACACCCTGCTCGGGGCGGAAGTGGCCACGACCGGGACCCGGACGACCCTGTCGGGATGCCCCGTCGCTTCCATCTCCGGTCAGCCCAACGCGGTGACCTGGGACGGGCGATCCAACGGTCAGACCGTTTCCAGCGGGGTCTACGTGTACCGGATCACGGCGGAGACGCAGAGCTACTCGGGATCCTTGATCGTGGTGAGATGAGCCATGGGACGCGCTTCACGAAGAATTCGCACTAAAATCGCGGACCGGACCGGATTCCCCGGCTCGAATCCGGCATACTCAAGGAACATGGCGCCCAAGGCCTCCCGCGCCGTATTCGCCGCCGTCCTGGCCGCCTTCGCGGCGGTGACCCCCGCGCGCGCCGCCTACGAGGATGTGGGCGTGGGCGCCCGGGTCACGGGCATGAGCGGGGCCTACACCGCCGTCGCCGACGACGTCTACTCGGTCTACTACAACCCGGCCGGACTGGGCACCCTGGAGCGCAAGGAGTTCGGCACCACCTACTCCCGCCTGCTGACCGGCCTCTCCGACGGCTCCAACCTGCAGAACTCCTTCTTGTCGTACGCCCAGCCTCTGGACGGCGGCCGCAACGGAACCCTGGGCGTCGCCTGGAACTACTTCACCCTGGACAGCCTCTACCGCGAGTCCAGCCTGTTCGCGTCCTACGGACGGCGCCTGACCCGCGAGGACCGCCCCGACCCCCTCTTCGGCGGCCTCACCATCAAGTACCTGAGCCGCTCGCTCGGAGGCACTTCCGCGGCCGCCAACTCGATCTCCAACACCGGCGTGGTGACCCCCGGCCTGGCGGACCCCGTCCTTCAGGGCGCGTCGCGCTCCAACATCGACGCCGACCTCGGCCTGCTTTACCGCCCGCGTCCGCGCTGGAACCTGGGCCTGCAGGTCCAGCATCTCCTCCAGCCCAACGTCGCGTTCACCGGGACCGACACCCTCGGACGCAACTACAAGCTCGGTGCGGCCTATCGCACCCCGTTCACCACCCTCTCCACGGACCTGGACTTCATGTCCGCCCCGGACGGCTCCACCGACAAGGACCTGTCCGTCGCCGCCGAGAAATGGCTGCCCACCCTGCTCTACGGCTCCTTCGCCGTGCGCGGGGGCCTGGCCTACGGCAGCCGCGACTACCGCCAGATCTCGATGGGCGTGTCCTACAAGATCCGCCGCCTCCAGTTCGATTACGGCTTCGCCCTGCCCATCGGCGGCCTGACCGCCTCCAACGGCTCCCACCGCATCGGCCTGACCTGGCGCTTCGGCGCGCCGCGGGCCGAGGAGGCGCTGCTGGGAGAGATGCTCCTGGAGAACCTCTCCACGCCGGCTCCGATCGGCAGCCCCGAGTTCAACAAGCAGGCGTCCGAGCTGGTCGCCTATAAGCGCAAGGCCGTGGACGCCCTGATGCGCGACGCGGACGCGGAGGCGCAGTTGGGCCGCTTCGGGCTGGCGCACGAGCGCTCGCGCCAGGCGGCGTCTTTGGCGCCGCGCGACGCGGTCCTGGCGGAGCTCGACGAGCGCTACCGCACCGCCGCCGCCTATTTCCCGGACATCTCCGCGACGCTGCGCGAGCCGGCCGGCGCCGCCACCGAGGACGGCGTGATGAAATTCATCGCGGGCAGGGACCGCGAGGCGCTGGCCTCGCTCGACAACGCCCGCAGCCTCGCGCCGACCGCGGGCCTGGAGGGCATGATCCGCATCCTGGAAGCCAAGTTGGGCGGCCCCGCGGCCCAGGTCCCGGCGCCGCCGGCGGTCTCCCCCGCCCCGGCCGTCTCCACGGCGGCGGCGGTCTCCCCGGTCCCGGCCGTCTCCACGACCACCGCGGCCGTCGTCCCCGCCGTCTCCACCGCCGCCGCGGAGTCTCCCGAGGAGGCCGCCCGGCGCATCCTGGAGGCGACCTCGGCCTTGATGGAGGTCTCCTTCTTCCAGCAGGAGTGGCCCAAGGTGGTCTCGCTGGCCGAGCAGGTGATCGCGTTGGATCCGTCCAACGTGACCGCCTACAAGCGGCTGGCGGGCGCCTACCACGCGATGAACAGGCCCGCCGAGGCCCTGAAGGCCCTGAAGGCGGCCTACGCGCTGGAGCCCGACCCGGGCGAGCGCGACCGGCTGAAGGCCTACATCGCCGCCCTGGAGGGCTTGCTGGCCAAGCGCGCCCGCCCCGCGCAGGCCGAGCGCGCGCAGCGACCGGAGACCTCGCCGCAGGACATCGAGAGGCTCTACGAGGCGGGCGTGGAGCTCTACGCCCAGGGCCGCCTGATCGAGGCCCGCGAGGCGTTCCGGCGCTGTCTGAAGATGGACCCGAAGTACGTCCCGGCGGAGCGCGCGTTCCAGCGGGTCCAGGCGGAGATGATGCAGACCGGCGGCAGCCGCTAGGAGCCTGTCCGAGTAATCGCCCTCTGTAATCGGCAAAATTCTCTCGGCGTCCGAGGAGAGAATGAAAACCTACCGTCCCTACGAACCGGATCAGCTGTTCCTGATGCCGCCATCCGTGAAGG
>JAJXTZ010000151.1 GCA_021783355.1 bacterium
GGCGAGGCGGCGGGCGCCGCGCGATCGGCGGCCGCCCTGCGCGAGTTCTTCGACGGACTCCCCGGCGCGGAACGGCCGATCGGGGACGGGGCTCCGGCGTCCGCCGACCCCGGGACGCCGGCGCCGCACGCCGGGCGCCTTCCATTCTCCGGACTGGCCTACGCCGTCCACCGTTCCAAGCCGGGGAGCGAGGAAATCCAATACGAGCGTCTGGCGGCCAGTCTGCAGAAACTCGGCTACCCGCCCTACAAGACGGTGACCGTGGACGAACCCGCCGACCCGCGGCGTCCGACCGTCGCGTGGCTGGTCAACGCCTCCGTCTATAAGCTGGCGATCGCGCGCGAGGGGGGGCGGCAGTCCCCGGGAGACTGGAACCTGGCGCTCGATCCCTCCTGGTTCGTCCAGGTGACCGGGGACGGGCGCACGGTCCCGGTGGAATTCGACGCGCGCGGAGAGCCCATCGGCGCCGGACGCACCCGGCTCTACCTGCGCAAGGGCCTGTACTTCGACGCCGACGGCCAGCCTTATCTGGCGGAGTATAAATATCCGCGCCCGGTGCGGTACTTCGCGCAGTTCTTCACCGCGGCGGCCAACGACCGGGTCGACGGCGTTGCCTTGGAGACGAACCACGACGGCCCGCAGTCCGGCTCCGAGTCCCTGCTGGCGACCTACAAGGAGAAGATGTTCACCCGCATGCTGGCCGCCGAGGCGGGGGAGGGCGTTCCGGCCTCGGTGGGGTTCCTGATGGCGCGCAACCCGCTGCTGAGCGAGCTGCGCCGCTTCTCCGGCGCCGGGGCTTCCACCCTGGTCCGGATGCCCGCGCGCCGCGCCCAGGTGCGCCGCGCGGTGGAGGACTTCCTGCATCGCAACCGCTCCGCCGAGATCGTGGTCAAGCCGTCGGGGTCGTATTTCCGCTCGGCGCGCGGCGTGCGCTTCTTCCGCGCCGACGAGCCCGGCGTGGCGGACCGGATCACGGATCATGTGATGGCCCTGCGCGCCGACCCGCACATGTCATCGGAGGGCGCGGTCCTGGTCGACGAGCGCATCGAGCCCCCGGCGCTGTACTTCCGGACCGCGCCGTACAGCGGCCGCCGCGCGTTCGGCCAACTGCGCGGGGCGCTGGTGGACCTCAAGCCCCTGACCCGGGCGCAAATCAAGAGCCTGCCGGCGGATTCCAAGCTGAAGAAGGACTGGAACCTGCGGATCTTCGTGGCGCGCACCCCGGCCGGCGGGGTCAAGAGCATGCGCTTCTTCGCCCGCGCCGGGACCTGGGGCGTGCCGACGAACGCCGAGCCCAAGGACCCGGAGGACGCGGCCGCGGTCCTAAAGTACGAGGACGTGGTCGCGATGCTGCGCGCCCAGCACCCGGGGCTCCTGCGCAAGGAGAGCGACGTCGCGGCGCTGCATCGCCGCCTGGAGCGCATGGGCGAGCGGATCCTCGCCGCGATCGCCGCGCACGAGTCGGGGCGCGCGCGCGCCGACGGCGAGCCGTTCCAGGCGCGCAACGACCTCGTGGGCCTGGACGTGATGCTCTCCGTCCAGGACGGGACGCTGGTCCCCAAGCTCATCGAGGTCAACGGGCACGATTCCGGCGGCCAGTGGCAGACCGACCTGTTCTATCCCGGCTCCGCCGGCTCCCATTCCACCGAACTGGTCGCCACGGGGCTGGCCCGCGCCCGTCGCGACGCTTTGAAGGGCAAGCGCATCGTCGTGATCGGCGACGGCTACGAGTCCAAGCGCTTCATCTTCGAGAAGGCGCGCGAGCTGGGCGTGAAGGTCGTGCTGATCGCGAAGGCCGGCAGCTGGGCGGCGAAGTACGCCGACGAGTTCATCCCGCTGGACGCGTCACGCCCCGCCGCCCTGGACCGCGCGGTCGCCGCCCTGCGCCGCTCGGAGAAGCGCTACGGCCCCATCGACGGGGTGACCGGGGTCTGGGAGGCCGACGTGCCGCTGGTGGCGGGCGTCGCCCGGGCCTTCGGCCTGCCCTTCCACTCGGTGGAAGGAGTCGACGCGATGCGCAGCAAGTTCCGCCGCGGCGAGGTCCTCGGGGGCGCGGGTTTGCGCGTCGGCCGATTCGAGCGGGTGACGGCGCCGCTCTCGGGGCGCGCCGGGGAGACGCGCCGGGCGCTCGAGGACCTGAAGGTCGCGCTGGACCGCGTCGGCTATCCTGCCGTCATCAAGCTGGAGTACGGCGCCGCCGCGGCAGGCATGCGCGTGGTGGACTCCTGGCCTGAGGCGGCGGCGGCCTATCGACGCATCCTGCGCCTGACCCCGGCGGAGAACAACAACCACCGCTACGGTCGGGACGTGCTCGTCGAGCAGTTCGTGGACGGGCCGGAGTTCGACGCCGACGCCGTGCGCCAGGGCGGCCGCACGAAGTTCCTGGAGTTGACCGACAACTGGCCGATCCGCCGTCCGCTGACGCTGGCGACGGGCTCCAGCTCTCCGAGCCGCGCCCTGACCTCCGAGCAGAAGGCCCTGGTCAAGAGCGAGGTGGAGCGCGCGATGGACGCCTTCGGCGTCAGCGACGGCGTCGTCCACTTCGAGGGCCGCGTCTCCCGCGGCCCCGGCGGCGACGAGGTCTACATCTTCGACCCGAACGCGCGCCTGGGCGGCCACTACGTCCCGGTCTGGGTCAAGGCGGTGTGGGACCGCGACCTCGTCGAGGACGTGTTCCTGACCGCGGCCGGCATCCCGGTGGGGACTTACCGTGCGCGTGAGCCCCGGACCTACCTGGAGGGCCCGTTCATCCGCTCCGACGCCACCGGGACGATCAAGTCCTTCCACTTGGACGCCGCGGGCCTGCGCCACCCGGGCCTGATCGAACTGGAGAAGTTCAAGCATGTCGGCGACCGCTTCGTCGGCCTGCCCGACGGGACGGAGCGCCTCGGCATGCTCCACGTGCGCGGCGACACCCCGGAGGAGGCGCAGCGCAACCTGCGGGAGATCCTGGAGCACCTGGTCGTCGAGATCGCGCCGGATCCGGAGACGCGGCGGCGATGACCAAGGAGATCGCCGAGGCCAAGATGTTCCGCTACGGCTGGTACGGCGACGGCGGGCTGGGCGAGGCGATGATCCGGATGATCCTGGCCGGCCGCAAGACGGCCACCGCGTCCCCGGCCTACGACTCGAAGGCGGCCGACCGAGTCCCCGGCGACGAGCTGTCCTTGGTGGACAAACACGGCCGCATTCGCGGCCGCGTGCTCGTCACCGCCGTGGAAACCCTCCCGCTGAGCGAATTCGACGAAGCCCTCGCGTCGGAGCTCGGTCTGCCCCTGGCCGATGCGCTCGAGAAACTGGCCTTCGCCAACGGCCGCCGCTTGCGCGACGACGAGGAGATGCGCGTCGTCCGCTTCCGCCTGATCTCCCCGCCCCTCCCGCCCCGCTAGCCGCCCTCCCGCCGCGTCCTTCCTCCGCGACCCGCCCGTCGATTTCCACCGGCGTGAGCCGCCGTCCCTTCCCGTCCGCTGGGGATTTCACGCGTCGTGAGCCGTCGTGAGAGCCCTCGCCTCGGATCCCGCGCGGGCCCGGCCCGGCGCCGGTACCATGATGGCGTCGGGCTCGTCCCGGCGAAGGCAAATCAAGCTGGAGGTTGTGAGATGAAATCCATCGAGTCCCTGTTCGTTGTCCTTCCGATGCTGTTCGGCGCCGCCGCGGCCCAGGCGCAGGTCTACGTGCCCCCGACCTTCGGCCGCCCCGGGGTCGTCGGTCCCCGGAACCCCGATCCGTGCGGCGCGGCGCGGCCCCTGATCGACCCGGAGCGCGAGATGCCGCGCGTGCGGACCTGCACGAGTTCGAGCGGCTCGTCGGGAAGTCGGACCCCGCCTAGGTCCGCGCGCTCCCCGTCGGAGGACGGCGCCGGTGTGACGCTGTCTTGACGGAGCGTCCCGGCGCGGGCCCAAGAAATCTTGGGACCATTGCCTCGGGCGTCTTGGGACCTTCGACCCGCCGGTCGTTCCGCGCGTCTGTGTTAACATGGCGACGCAGCCGCAAACACTCGACCGACGCAGGGAGCGATCGTGAAGAGACTCACGCCGAAGGCGGTCCTGTCCATCTTTTGCTGTTCCGCGCTGATGAGCGGCGCTTCCGCGTCGGCTTTCGCGCAGGTCGCGCGCATCGGCCTTCCCGGCGCGCTCGGCGCCGAGGCCGCCCCGGCCGCCGCCGCGGGCCTCCAGAACCCCGCCCTCGCCGGCGGGGTTTCTTCCATGGCGGGAGCCCTGTCCGCGGCCCCGCTGGCCGCGCCGCTGGCCGCGCCCGCGCTCCCCGTCGGCGTCTTCACGGCCGCTCCCGCCGCCGCGGCTCTGCCCGTCGCCGCGGCCCTCCCCGCGGCCGCCGACGCTCCCGAGACCCCCAAGACCCCCAAGTCCGCCGTCCAGGGCGCCAAGGACCTGGCCGCCAGGCTGGCTCCCGAGGCCGGCAAGGACGCCGACGGCTCCCAGGCCGCCGCGGCCTCCGGCGCCTTCTTCGACGGCTCCGGCGGCGGCGCGGACGCCGCCCCGCCCGTCGCCGCGGACGGCGCGCCGCTCAGCCGCCTGTACCCGAAGGTGGTCTTCCTCCAGGATGTCTTCACGGGGCCGGCCCCCGAATCCGTCGCCGAGTCCGTCAACCGGCTGATCGACGCGGGCGTGCACGTGGTGTTCCTGACCTGGCGCCCGCAGAAGGGGCCGGGCTCGGCCGACGAGGTCCTGCTCTCGCGCGTCAAGCAGTCGCGCAACAACCCGGTGGTCGTCGTCTCCTACAACGGCGGCAAGATCTCGCTCCACGGCCGCGCCGCCAACCCCAAGCCGATCTTGGAGAACGTGGGACAGTTCACCCCGGAGAACCTGGCCAAGATCCGCGGCTTCGCCGAGAAGATCGCGGCCAAGGCCGGCGGCGTCGCCGCGGTGACGGCCTCGCCGGACGACAAGGAGGCCTTCTCCCTGACGGTGTCCTTCGCGGGCGCTCCCAAGGTGACCCGCGCCGCGGCCCTGCGCTCGCTGAACACGGCGATGCGCAGCGCCGGCCTCCCTTATAAAGCCCTGCCGCATCCGGAGGACGCCGACGCCGTGATCCTCCACTCCATGCCCCTGCGCTTCTCCCTGCCGCGCGTGCTGGACGCCCTGGAGACGCAGTTCCCGGGCGAGAAGCTCTCCGCCCAGCCCGAGAAGTTCCTGGTCATCACCGACTCGATGAAGTCCCCGAAGTTCTCGACCTCGTTCCCGAAGCAGGCCGAGGTGCAGGTCGCCGGCGGCGCCGCCGGCGCCGACGCCGTGCTGGGCGCCGTCCTCGGCACCCGCCGCCTCGACACCGTCTCCATCAAGCTGGGCAAGCTGCGCCAATACGCGGAGTACTGGGAGCCGTCGCGGCGCTACGCGTCCGGCGTGGACTCCGAGCCCCGCGGCGGCGGCGGCTCCGTCACGCTCGCCAAGGACCGCAAGAGCAGCCAGATGATGTCCATGTTCGTGGGCACGGTGATCAACCGCCTGCTGGCCCGCGTCTACGAGAACATCCGCAACGGCCAGCATCAGTTCGCCGCGACCCCGTGGGCGATCCAGAAGCAGCTGGACGCGATGTGGCGCAAGCCCATCGAGAACGGCGTCTATGTGAACAAGAAGCTGGCGGGCGTGCTCGCCACGATCCCGTCGCACGTCAAGCGCGGCTACTACGAGAAGGCCAGCGCCTTCGTCTCGAACTTCTACTCCCGCGAGCTGGCCAACTACCCGGCCGCGGCCGCGCACGTCGAGATGAACCTGGTCAGCTTGAACACCGACCGCAAGAGCTCGATCACGCTGGAGTTCAAGTCCAACGCCACCGGCAAGATCTACAAGATCTACACGCGCATCCCGCGCGTGATGATGCAGCGCACCGGTCAAGGCGTGACCATGACCGCCTACGCCTACCGCACCGGCAAGGAGACCGCCGACGACGGCGAGGAGTTCCTGGCCCGCGTGTACGCGATGGCGCTCCTCAAGGCCCACGCCCGCAAGGGCGCCGACGGCCTGTGGCACCAGGGCTCGGTCAACGGCGCGCCGATCACCAAGCTCGTGGTCCAGTTCGAGCGCCACACCAGCGCCCGCATCAAGGTCTACGACGCCAAGGACTTCGACGCGCTCGACGAGAGCGGCCTGATCGACGGGCCGGTCGTGCGCGAGATCACCGCCGCCATCGAGCGCATGGAGGCCGACCCCGAGTACCAGCAGTACTACCTGGAGCACGAGCAGGAGGCCAGCCGCGAGGACCTGAAGAAGCCCCAGACCGCCAAGAAGAAGGCCCCGGCCCGCCGCAAGGCCTCGGCGCCGGCGGCCAAGGCCCGGACCGCCCGCAAGGGGGGCAAGTGAAGCCCGCCGTCCGCGCGCTGGGCGCGTTCCTCGCGGTCCTGCTGGCCGTCTCCCCGGCGGCCGCGCAGGCCCGGATCGCCGTCGAGGCCTTGAGTCCGGCCGCCGCGGCCCCCGCGCCGGCGGTCCTGGCCTTGCCGTCCGCCCCGCCGGCGGCGTCGCTGATCGCGCCCGCGGCCCCGCCGTCGTCGGCCCGCCCCGCCGCG
>JAJXTZ010000014.1 GCA_021783355.1 bacterium
GGCGGGGATCGGCGCGGTCGCGGCGGCGCCGTCCGAGGCTGCGGCGCCGCGCTTGGACGCGCCCGCGCCGCGCGCGCAAACGCCGGCTCCCGGCGGGTCCGGGGTCTATCTGCTGTCCCGGCCCCTGCGCGAGACGGTGGAGATCGGGCCGGTGGGGCGTTTCCTGCACGCGGCCTTCGAGGCGGCCTGGGTCGCGGGCAAGGCGGCGCTGGCGTGGAAGGCGACGGGCTCGCCGACCGCCGGGCTGGCCCTGCTGGGCTTCGATCTCCTCAAGTCGCCGGCGATGATCACGATGCAGAGCCTGGCGGACCTGAGCCAGCGCTACTGGCGGCGCAAGCTCAAGGTCCTCAGGGAACTGGCGCGCGCGCCGGGCGTGACGCGCCTGCGCGTGCTGACCACGGGCGTGGCCGAGTTCCAGGGACCGATCGCGCGGCGCAAGGAGAACACCGGGCTGGTCTTCGTGGACGCGGACGGCGCCCTGCCGGCGGAGTGGGGACGCTTCGGCCGGCCGATTCCGCTGGGGGACGTGTCGGGCCGCAGCGTGCGCCTGACGCTGACGCGCGACGGCCGGGCCGCGGGCCCGTCTTGGACGCCGACGCTGGGGGAACTGCTGGCCGGGAGCCCGATCCCCGCCGCCGTCTCGGCCGCCTGGCGCGAGGCCATCCGCCCCGGCTCGCTGGTCCGCGCGCCGCTCAAGCGCGTGCTGGGCGCGGGCAAGGAGCGCGGCCTGTCCCTGGAGGCGGAACTGCTGGGCGGCGACGGGACCGCCCTCCGGCTCGGGGCCATCGCCTACGGCGCGTCCGCGCGCAAGCTGATCGGGCTGGGACCGGCCGACCGCGTCCGCCGCTGGCTGGGCCGCGCGCCCAAGCCCCGCGCGCTCCCGCTCTCCGACGCCGCCGTGGAGCGCTCCGGCGACGCGCGCCCCGCCGGTCCGCGGGCGGCCGTGTCGCGCCTGTGGCGCCGCCTGACCGGACGACTGATCGTGATCCCTCGCACCCAGGAGACCGACCATGGCCAAGACTGACCCCGCCGGGACGACCGAACACGAGCTGCGCCGGGACATCGGCCTGGTGGGCCTCCTGTTCGCGGGCGTGGGCTCCATCATCGGCTCGGGCTGGCTCTTCGGCGCTTTCAACGCCGCCAAGGAGGCCGGTCCCGGGGCCGTCGTGTCCTGGACCCTGGGCGCGCTGATGGTCATGACCATCGCCTTCAGCTACGCGGAGCTCGGCGCCATGTTCCCCGTCTCCGGCGGAGTCGTGCGCTATCCGCACTTCGCCTTCGGCGGCTTCGCGTCCTACACCGCGGGCTGGATCAGCTGGCTGGCCGCGGCGTCCGTCGCCCCGATCGAGGTGGAGGCCGCCCTCCAGTACGCCACCAACTACCTGCCGTGGCTGACCCACAAGGTGGCGGGCGTCCCCGTGCTGGCCCCCGGCGGCTACGCCGTCGCCGTCGCCCTGATGGCCCTGTTCTGCGTCGTCAACTTCTACGGCGTGAAATGGTTCGCCTGGGCCAACACCGCCATCGTGTGGTGGAAGCTCTTCATCATCATCCTGGTCGCCGTCGTCCTGATGTTCGCGCGCTTCGTCCCGGCCCACTTCACCGCGTACGGCGGCTTCACCCCGCTCGGCTGGCACGGCGTCTTCTCGTCGATCGCCACCAGCGGCATCGTCTTCTCCTACCTGGGCTTCCGCCAGGGCGTCGAGCTGGCCGGGGAGAGCCGGGACCCGCAGCGGGCCGTTCCGATCGCCGTGATCGGCTCGGTGGGGCTCTGCGCGCTGATCTACATCGCCCTTCAAATCGCGTTCATCGGCGCCCTGCCCGACGGCGCCCTCTCCGCGGGCTGGGCGCGCTTGAGCTTCGCCAACGACTTCGGGCCCCTGGCCGGCGTGGCCAAGATCCTGGGCCTGGGGTGGCTGGCGAGCCTGCTGTACTTCGACGCCTTCGTCTCGCCCGCCGACACCGGCCTGATCTACACCACCGTCACCGCGCGCCTGTCCTACGCGATGGCCAAGAACCGCAACGCCCCGCGCTTCCTGGCGCGGCTCAACCGCAACGGCGCGCCGTGGCTGGGCCTGATCCTGTCGTTCGTCGTCGGCCTGATCTTCTTCCTGCCTTTCCCCGGCTGGCAGCAGCTGGTGGGCTTCATCACCTCGGCGTCGGTGCTGTCCTTCGGCTCGGGCCCCTTGACCGCCGGCGCCCTGCGCCGGGCCCTGCCCCGGCGCAAGCGCCCGTTCCGCGCCCCGCTGGGCGACCTGATCCCGTTCCTGGCCTTCTGGTCGTCCAACCTGATCGTCTATTGGACCGGCTGGAACACGAACGCCAAGCTCTTCGTCGCCGTCGGCCTGGGCGCCGTCCTGCTCGCCGTCCAGCATCTTCTCGACGGCAGCGAGGACGGCTACGACTGGAAGTCCGGGTCCTGGGTGTGGCCGTGGCTGGGAGGCCTGGCCCTGATCAGCTACCTGGGCTCCTTCGACGGCGGCACCGGCTTCTTCAAGTTCGGCACGGGCTTCGCCGCCCTGTTCGTCCTGTCGCTGGGCGTCTACGCCTGGGCGATGATGGTGCGCCTGCCGGCGGAGAAGGTGAAGGCCTACCTGGGCCACGACCTGAAGGAAGAGCCGGAGCCGATCCCGGAGCAGGCGCCCTAGGTCGCCGGGCGCGTCAGACCAGCTCGATGCCGGCCGGGCAGTGGTCGGAGCCCAGGACCTTGGGCGACAGCCACGCCTTCTTGAGGCGGGGTTTGAGGTTCTCGCTGGCGAAGAAGTAGTCGATGCGCCAGCCCACGTTGCGCTCGCGCGCGCGGCTCTGCATGTCCCACCAGCTGTAGTGCTCGGGGCCGTCCTCGAACTCGCGGAAGGTGTCCACGAAGCCCGCGGAGAGCAGCCGGTCGATCCACGCGCATTCCTCCGGAAGGAAGCCGGAGATCTTCCGGTTCTCCTTCGGGCGGGCCAGGTCGATGTCCTTGTGGGCGGTGTTCACGTCCCCGCAGATCAGGATCCGGTCCTCGCCGCGCTTGCGGTAGCGGGGGATGACCTCCTTGAGCATCGCGTCGTAGAAGTCCAGCTTGAACTTCAGGCGCTGCTCGTCGCGCTTGCCGTTGGGGAAGTAGACGTTGAAGAGGGTCAGGCCCCCGTGCTTGGTCACCAGCACGCGCCCTTCGCCGTCGAAGGCCTTGAGGCCGAAGCCGCGCTCCACGCGGTCCGGGACCGTCTTGGAGAAGGTCGCGACCCCGGAGTAGCCCTTCTTCTCGCCCCAGTGCCACTCCCCGTGCAGGCCCAGCGGGTGGATCATGTCGGGCTCCAGCTGGTCGGTCTGCGCCTTGGTCTCCTGCAGGCAGTACACGTCGGCGGCCTCGCGCTTGAGCCAGTCCTGGACCAAGCCCTTGCGCCACACGGCCCGATAGCCGTTGACGTTCCAGGAGAGGAACTTCACGACGAGCTACTTCGCCTTGACGGTCTCGTAGACCGGCGTGCCCGTGGTGTTCGCGTACTCCCGGAAGTGCTTGATCAGCTGCTTAGTCATCGGCCCGGCGACGCCCTTGCCGATCACGCGTCCGTCGATCTTCACGCCCGCGATGACCTCGGCGCCGGTGCCGGTCAGGAAGACCTCGTCGGCGCTGTACAGGTCGTAGCGCGGGAAGTTGCGCTCGACGACCTTGACCCCCAGCTTCTCCGCGGCCAGCTCCATCACCACGTTGCGCGTCACGCCCACCAGGATGCCGGCGGAGGTGGGCGGGGTGAAGATCCTGCCGTCCTTGATGAAGAAGATGTTGTCGCCGGAGCACTCCGAGACGTGGCCGCTGGCGTTGAGGAGGATGGCCTCCTGCGCGCCGGCGGCGGTGGCCTCGGCCCGGGCCAGGATGTTGGCCAGGTAGTTGAGCGACTTGACCCCGGGCGTGACCTGGTCCAGGCCCTTCTGGCGGATGGTGGAGGTGACCAGGGTCAGGCCCTTCTCGTAGAACTCCTCCGGGTAGAGCTCGATGCGGTCGGCGATGATGAAGAGCGAGGAGTTGCCCTTGCACTTGCGCATGTCCAGGCCCAGGTCGCCGACGCCGCGCGTGACGACCAGGCGGATGTAGGCGTCCTTCAGCCCGTTGGCCCGGACGGTCTCGACGACGGCCTTCTCGATCTCCTTCAGCGGGATCGGGAGCTTGAGGAGGATCGCGTTTGCCGAATCCTCCAGGCGCGCCAGATGGTCGTCCAGGCGGAAGATCCGGCCGTTGTAGGCGCGGATGCCCTCGAAGATGCCGTCGCCGTAGAGGACCCCGTGGTCGAACACGGAGATCTTGGCGTCTTCCTTGTCGTAGAACTTCCCGTCGATGTAGATCTTCATCGCTGTGCTCCCGGCTCGGGGGATTCAGAAAACCAGCTCAACGAGGATACAAAATCTCGCCGGGCTCGTCGACGAGGAATCTCGCCGCCGGAGAATGAACGCAACGGAATTGCGCGCGTCAGCGCAGGACGCCGTCGTCCATGCGCAGCACGCGGCCGGCCGTCTGCGCCTCGGCCTCGTCGTGCGTGACCAGGACCACCGCGGTGCCGCGCTCGCGCGCCAGGCGCTTCAGGTCGGAAAAGACGCGCGCGCCGTTGCCGCGGTCCAGGTTGCCGGTGGGTTCGTCGGCCAGCACGACGGCGGGGGCGTTGGCCAGCGCCCGGGCGATCGCGGCGCGCTGGCGCTCGCCGCCGGAGGTCTGGGACGGGAAGCGGTCGCGCAGGGCGGCGATGCCCAGCGAGTCCAGCAGTTCCAGCGCGCGGGACTCGGCCGCGGCGAACGGGGCCGCGGTCAGGCCGCGCGCGCGGGCGATGCGCGCTGGCATCGTCACGTTCTCCAATATCGTGAACTCGGGCAGCAGCGAGTCGAACTGGAACACGAAACCCAGCAGCGAATTGCGCAGGCGCGCGCGCTCGTCGTCCGCAAGCGCGGCCGCGTCGTCGCCGCCCAGGCGCAGCTCGCCGCCGTCCGGGCGGTCCATCAGGCCCAGCAGGTTCAGCAGCGTGGACTTGCCGGAGCCGCTGGGGCCCAGCACCGCGACGAACTCCCCGGCCGCGACGGTCAGGTCCACGCCGCGCAGGACCGGGACGGCCGCGGGGCCGGTCCCGTAGGACTTGCGCACGCCGCGGGCCAGGATCGCGGGCTCAGCCATAGTGGATGGCCTCCACCGGGTCGGCCTTGGCGGCGCGGCGGGCGGGGTAGATGGTGGCGACGAGGGTCAGCGTCAGGCCCATCACGGCGACCGCGGCCACGTCCCACGGGCGCACGTCCACCGGGACGCGCGTCAGGTAGTAGATGTCCGCCGGGAGGGAGACGATCTGGAAGGTGGCGATCACCCAGCACAGGAAGAAGCCCAGCGCGAAACCGGCCGCCACGCCCGAGCCGCCGATCAGGGCCCCTTCCACCAGGAAGATGCGCTCGATCATCTTCGCGTGCGCGCCCATGGCCTTGAGGAGCCCGATGTCGCGCGTCTTCTCGACCGAGCGCAGGATCTGCGTGGAGGCGATGTTGAGCGAGGCGACCAGCGTGATCAGGGTCAGGATGATGAACATCACGGTCTTCTCCATCTTGAGCGCGGCGAAGAGCGTGGCGTTCATCTGGGCGTAGGTGCGCACCGCGCGCGGCCAGCCCAGGGTCTTGCGCAGGCGCGCGGCGGCGGCGTCCGCCTCGCCGATGTCCTTGAGGCGCACGCCGACGCCCTGCGCGCCGGCCTCGCGGCCCAGGAACTTCTCTGCCGCGGGCAGGCTGGTCCAGGCGGTGCCGCTGTCGTACTCGTAGTAGCCCGTCTTGAGGAGGCCGGAGACCTGGAAGCGCTGCATCTTGGGCAGCAGGCCCAAGGGCGTCGCCACGCTCTGCGGCGAGACCATCACCACTCGGTCGCCGACGCCCGCGCCCATGCGGTCGGCCAGCTCCACGCCCAGGACGATCCCGGGGATCTTGCCGCCGGCGCTCACGCCGTCCCAGCTGCCGTCCACCAGCTTCTTGGCCAGGTCGTTGACCTGGAACTCGCGCTTGGGGTCCAGGCCCTTGAGGATCACGCCGATGGAGCGGTCGTGGCTGGTCAGGATCGCCTGGCCCAGCACGAACGGCGCCGTCGCCTTCACCGCCGGGTCGGCCGCGGCGGCGGCCTCGATGCGCGCCTGATCCTCGGGGGACTGCGCGCCGTAGATCGTCACGTGCGCCTGAGCGCCCACGATCTTGCGCTGGATGTCGGTCTGGAAGCCGTTCATCACCGACAGCGTGGTGATCAGCGCCGCCACGCCGACGGTGACGCCGGCCACCCCGATGGAGGTGGTCACGACCGCGAACAGGCCCTTGCGCTTGGCCTTCAGGTAGCGGAGGGCGATGAAGAGTTCCAGGCTCATGGCGTGCGAGCCCAGTCTACCAATTGGGGAGGCCGCCGCGGCGGCCCGGCGCCCGGGTCAGTTCCCGGAGGTCGCCAGGTCGTTGAGGATCGCGCGGAAACCCAGCAGGAGCCCGCCGCGCGCGTCCAGCGCCTCGCGCAGCTCCTCGGCGACCGGGTCCCCGGCCGGCACGACGCCGAGGATCAGGATGTCGAGGCCCTCGTCGGCCCGCGCGCGGGCGCGGACCACGTAGGAGCCGTCGGAGGGGTAGTCGTGGTTCAGGCAGGTCTGGACGAGGATCGCGGCCTGCTTGGCGTTCCAGCGCATCGACGAGGCGCCGTCGACGGCCACGCAGGCGAACGGGTCGCGGCGCGAGACGGCGGCCGCGGGGGCCGGGGCGGCGGCGAGCGTCCGGGCGGACTCCAGGGAGCGGGAGATCGGGGCGGTGTCCGTGCCGGCGAGCGCGCCGAGCTGGGACAGAGCGGTCTGCGCCGAGGCGAGAACGGGGGTCAGCGCCAGGGCGGCGCCGAGGGCGAGTGCGGCGAGGGCTTTCGTGTTCATGACGGACAGCATAGCTTGGCCGTCACATGTTCGTCATTGACAGGGATCAAAGTCCCAGAAGATTCCTAGGCCCTTCGGCCCCGGGTTATTTCGCGGCGCCGGAGCCGCGCTTGAGCGTGGGGAACAGGATCACGTCGCGGATGGAGTCGCGGCCGGTCAGCAGCATCACGATGCGGTCGATGCCGACGCCCATGCCGCCCATCGGGGGCATGCCGGTCTCCATCGCCTGGACGAAGTCCTCGTCCAGCAGGTCGGCTTCCTGGTCGCCCTCGCCGCGCTGTTTCATCTGCTCGGCCAGGCGGTCGCGCTGGTCCTGCGGGTCGTTGAGCTCGGAGTAGGCGTTGGAGAGCTCCTTGCCCGCGGCGAAGCACTCGAAGCGCTCGACCAGCCCCTCGGTCCCGGGCTTGAGCTTGGCCAGCGGCGTGATCGCGGTCGGGTGGTCGAACAGGAAGGTCGGCTGCTGGAGCAGGTCCTCGATCTTGGCCTCGACGATGCGGTCGAAGAGCTTGGCGCTGGGGGTCTTCTCGCCGGCGGGCAGGCCCAGCCTGCCGGCGAGGGCGAGGAGGGCGGCGCGGTTGAAGCCCTTCCCCTGCAGCACGGCCTCGATGGGTTCGCCGCAGCGCTCCTTCCAGATCTCCGGCAGGTACAGGCGGCGCAGCGGCGGCTTCAGGTCGATCTTGGTCCCGCGCCACTCCACCGCGGTCACGCCGCAGGCCTCGGCGCACTCCGCCAGCATCGTCTCGAAGAGCGCGGCCATGCCCTCGTAGTCGGAGTAGGCCTCGTAGACCTCCAGCATCGTGAACTCGGGGTTGTGGCTGGTGTCGATGCCCTCGTTGCGGAACACGCGGCCGATCTCGTAGACGCGGTCCAGTCCGCCGATGACCAGCTTCTTCAGGTACAGCTCGGTGGCGATGCGCAGGACCATGTCCTGGTCCAGCGCGTTGTGGTGCGTGAGGAACGGGCGCGCCGACGCCCCGCCGGCCTGGCCCAGCAGGACCGGCGTCTCCACCTCCACGAAGCCGCGGGAGTCCAGCACGCGGCGGATCGTGGAGACGATCTTGGCGCGCTTGAGGAACACCTCGCGCGACTCGGGCGTCGAGATCAGGTCCAGGTGGCGCTGGCGGTAGCGCAGGTCCACGTCGGTCAGGCCGTGCCACTTCTCGGGGAGCGGCCGCAGGGCCTTGGCCAGCAGCGCCGCGGACTCCACGGCGACCGTCGGCTCGCCGGTCTTCGTGCGGAAGACGGGGCCGGTGACGGAAAGGAAGTCGCCCACGTGCAGGTCCTTCTTGGCCAGCTCGAACTCGGCGGCGGGGAGAGCGTCCTTCTTGAAGTAGATCTGGGCGCGGCCGGACAGGTCGCTCAGGCGCGCGAAGATGGACTTGCCCATCGGGCGCAGCTCCACCAGGCGCCCGGCCAGGGAGACCTTCTGCGCGGAGTGCGGGGCCGCCTCGGTCAGGCCCTCGGCCAGGCGCGCCACCGCCGCGCAGTCCTGCTGGCGGACCGTGCGGGCCGGGTAGGGGTCCGTGCCCCGCGCGCGCAACTCGGCGACCTTCGCCTTTTTGAGCGCGATGATCGCATCGAGCCCCCCTTCGTTGGGATCGGGCGCGGGGGCGGCGTCAGCCATCGTTCTGCTTCCTCGAGGTCAGGATCCCGGAGATCAGCTCGCGCAGCATCTTCGGGTCGAACGGCTTCTGGACATAGGCGGCCACGTTCGGGGCCATCTCGAAGAGGTCGCGCATCTTCTGCCCCTTCGCCGTCAGCACCAGGATCGGGAGGCCCTGCGTCCGCGGCTCCACCTGCAGGCGCTGGTTGAGCTGGTAGCCGTCCATCACCGGCATCATGATGTCCAGCACGATCAGGTCCGGCAGGGGCAGCTCCGCCTTGAGCGGCTCCACCCCCAGGCGCTCCAGCGCCTCCACCCCGTTGCCGGCGGACGAGACCGCGTGCCCGTCCTGCTCCAGCACGAAGCGCAGGAGCGTGACGATCTCGGGCTCGTCGTCGACGACCAGGATGGCGGCCATTCAGTCCTTCCTGCCCACCATCCCGGCGATCATCTCGCGCAGGGTCTTGGGGTCGAAGGGCTTGTCCACGTGCGAGGCCACGTTCGGCGTGAGGTGATGGAGGTCGCGCATGTCGCCCTTGGCGGTGAGCATCAGCACCGGGACGGCCTTGGTGCGCAGGTCGGCGTACATCCGGTCGCAGACCGCGTAGCCGTCCAGGACCGGCATCATCACGTCGAGCAGGACCAGGTCGGGCAGGGGCTTGGACGGGTCCGCGGGGTCCAGGCCCAGCGCGGCCAGGGCCTGCCGGCCGTCGTGGGCGGTCTCCACCTGGTGGCCGTCCTTCTCGAACATGAACTTCAGCATCGTGGCGACGTCGCGCTCGTCGTCGACGACCAGTAAGCGGGCCATGGACCTGGATTCTAACACTTCCCGCGGCCTGGTCAGAAGGCCCAGCCGAAGTTCAGGCGGCGGTAGCCGGTGCCGCCGTAGGCCGCGAACATCCCCGTGTCGCGCGCGCGCCAGGAGGCGAGGACTTCCGCCAGCGGGGCCGCCGCGATCCCGGCGGGCGCCAGCCGTCGAAGCAGGCCCCGGCCACGGCGTTGACCTCGGTCCCGGGCCGGTAGCCGCCGGAGATCAGGACCGGCTGGTCCCACTGCGCGCTGCCGTACCAGGCCCACGGGCTTCCCGCGCCGAAGCGGCCCATCTTGTAGCCGCCGAGGAGGATATCCGTGCTCCCGGCGGCCACGTCGAACACGCCGCAGCCGCAGGCCAGCAGCGGGGCAGGGGACGCCAGGACGGCGGACAGCAGAAGAGCGGCGGCGAGGGAACGGGATCGCATGGGTGTTCTCCTATGAAAGGAACGGCCGGTCGGGCGGCGGCCGCGGCGGGGCGCGGCGCTCCCGCGCAGGCCGCCGTCAGCGCCGCCAGGAGGCCGGCCCGGGGGGCCCGCGCGCATCAGTAGCCCGTGAAGAACGGCGCGATGACCGGCGCCCCGGTCGGGAAAGGCGCCCTCTCGAAGGCGCGCGCGGCGCGGAGCGGGGCCTTGCCGCGGACGCGGCGGTAGTCGGCCAGGGCCCCGGCCCGGTCGCCCAACGCGTCGCGCAGGTTGGCGCGGCGAAGCAGCGCCCAGCCGCGCAGCTCCGGCGGCAGGACGGAGTCGTCGAGCTCGCCGAGGAACGCCGCGGCCTCCTGGGGGCGGCGGCGCAGGAGCTCGATCTCGGCCGCACGGTACAGGGCCTGCGCGCGGGCCCGCGCGCGGATCGCCGGGTGCAGGGCCTCGATCCAGCCGCCGTCCGGCGCGGCCAGGGCCGCGGCCTGCGCCCAGCGCCCGCGGCGCTCCGCGACGTACGCGCGGCGCAGGCGGTAGAGCGGGTTGTGCGGGTAGCGCGTCATCAGCTGCGAGAGCAGGCGGTCGGCGCCGGCCCAGTCGGCCTCGTCGTCCTTGGACAGGATCATCGAGAGCACCGCCCGCGCTTCCATGCGCGCGGGGCCCGTGGAGCGCGCCACGCTCCACAGCTCCAGCAGGCCGCGCTCGCGGTCGCCCGCCTCGCCGACCAGGAGGTGCGCGAAGGGCTTGGCGGCCGGCGGCATGCGCGCGGCGAAGTAATGGTACATTCCCAGCCCCAGGCGGGCGTCCAGCAGCGTGGGGTCGTCGGCCAGCGCGAGCTTGAGCTGGCGCAGGGAGGCGGCCGCGCTGGGCAGCGCGCGCACGAAGCGCTTCTGCGCGGCCAGGCCGCGCGCGCGGAAGCCCAGCGCCGCGCCCCAGTAATAGTGCGCCTCGGCGGGGGCGGAGGGCTCCAGGGCCTTGGCCTCGGCGATGGCCTCGTCCAGGCGGCGGTCCACCTCCGTCCAGCTTCCGTCGCGGGGCAGGCCCGCGGCCACCCAGCGCTGGTAGGCGACCGCCGCGCGGAAGAACGGGCCGGCCGGGCGGCCCGGGTAGCGCGCCTCCAGCGCGTCGGCGGCCTTCTGCGCGCGGTCGAAGTCCAGGTCGTAGAACAGATCCACCACGGAGGAGAGCTCCGCCTCGATGCTCGGCGGCGGCGCGGGGCGGCGCGCGGGGGCCGCGGCCCGGGAGGGCACGGCCAGCAGGACGAGCGCGGCGAGCGCGGCGGTCACGGGGCCATCGTACCTCTTTTTACTAAGATGGTCCCGGCCCGACCCCGGGGCCCGCCATGAACCCTCACCCGATCGCCGCCCCCTCCGGCCTCGCGCGCGCCCTGTGGGGCGCGGCGTTCTTCGCGGCCTCCCTGCTGGCCGTGTTCCGCGCCCCGACCTACCATCTGTGGATGCTGGCCTTGATCGTCACGGAGTGGGGGCACTGGCTGGCGGCGGCCGCGCTGCTGGTCCTGGCCCCGGGCTGGACGCTCAGCCGCGGCGGACGGCTGGGCGGGGCGCTGGGCGTCGCGGCGGCGGCGCTGCTGCTCTCGCCGCTGGTCCGCGCGGAGGCGGATTTTGGCCGGGGGCGCGCCCTGGACCGGGGCCTGACCGCGGCCTTCGGCGCTGGCGCGCCGCTCTCCGCCCCCGGCGCGCCCGCGCGTCCCGCGCCCTTGGTGCCGGCGGACCTGTGGCTCGGCGTCCACTCGCCGAAGGTGCGCGAGCTCTCGGCCGTCTACGCGCGCGACTGCGACGGCCCCCTGCGCCTGGAGCTCTACCTCCCGGAACGCGCGTCCGGGCCCCTGCCGGTGGTGCTGGTCGTGCACGGAGGCTCGTGGCGCGGCGGCTCTCGCCTGGAGATGCCGGAGCTGTCCCGGTACCTCGCCGCGCGCGGCTACGCGGTGGCCTCCGTGGACTACGGCCTGGCGCCGGGGGAGCGGTTCCCCGGTCAGCTCGAGGACCTGCGCGAGGCCGCGGCCTTCCTGCGCGCGCGCGCGGCCGCATGGTCCCTGGACCCGTCCCGGGTCGCCCTGCTGGGCCGCTCGGCGGGGGCGCAGATCGCGCTGGCCGCGGCGGCCGCCCGCGCGGTCCCGGGGCTCAAGGGCGTGGTGGACTTCTACGGTCCCAACGACCTGCGCCTGGCCTGGGCGGAGCCGGGAAGCCCCTGGATCCTGGACTCGCGCGCGCTGCTGCGCGACTACCTCGGCGGCCCTCCGGCGAGCGCGCCGGCGCTCTACGACGAGGCCTCGCCGCTCCTGGAAGCGGGCCGGGACTTCCCGCCGACCCTGATGATCCACGGCGGGCGCGACGAGCTGGTCAGGCCCATCCACGAGTTTCGGCTGGCGGCGCGGCTTAAGGCGCTGGGCGTGCCGCACGACTTCGTGGAGCTGCCGTGGGCCACGCACGGCTGCGACTACGCGTTCTCCGGCCCATGCGGCCAGGTGTCCACCTACGCCGTCGAGCGCTTCCTGGCGCGGACGCTCGCGCCGCCGGCGGCCGCGGAATAGGTCCGCGCGCGGTCAGGTCCGCGGGGCCGGCGCGCCGGCGGCATCGCAACGAACTCTCGCGAGATCGTACGGCGGCGCTTGGGCTCGGGTGCCGGACGCGCCCGTGAGCGGGGTCAGGGTCTTGACGAATCCTCGTCGTTGGTCTAAACTGTTTATATATCTTAACATATGAAAAAATCCGAATCGTCCCCGCTGTATCATCCGGCGACAGGGTCGCAGCTTTTGACGACCGCGGAAGCGGCGGCGTATCTGAACTATCACGTGGTGTCGGTCAGCCGGCTCGTTCAAAAAGGAGTTCTCAAGCCGTTTTGTTCGGCCGGGAAGACCCTGTTGTTCCAGCGGAACGACTTGGACCGCTTTCGGCTGACGAGCCGCTGGGCGGCGCGAAAGACGGGCGTCGAGACGGCAAGCGTTCCTGCGCCCGGGCGCGCCGGCGGGCTGCGCGCCCAGGTGAAGGTCGACTTCGGCACGGCGCCGTTTTACGAGCATCCCGTCCGGACCATCGACGATTTTACCTGGGAGATGATTCCGAGAATCAGGGCCGACGTCGACAATAAGTACGGCGCCAGGTGCTTTCGCATCGAGGTGGAGAGCCCGGACGGGAGCACCTGGTCGGTGGAGCATGCGCCTCCCGCCTGGCTGCCTCGGTTCCTGAAGGGACTTTTTAAGAAGGCGCCGAAATGAGGCTCAGGAAAGCCTTCGGGACCGCTGCAGCGGCGATTGTCGTCCTGATGATCGCGCTCGCTGCGAACTTCGCCTATAGGCGCGGGCGCGGTCTTCCTCCCGGCGAGCCGCCGGCCTGGTGCGTGTTCCTGGGGTTCTTCGCCGCCTATTCGGCGGCGGCGTCGTTCAGCGAATACCGCGCCCGCAGCCTGGCGAGGCGTCGCAAGGACGGCCCGGAGAAGTGATGCGATCGGGGGAACGGATGCCGCCGTCGCCGCCGCGTGATTTGCCGCCGCAAGCGCCCGAGGCCGAGATGGCCGTCGTGGGCGCGATGCTGATCGAGAAGGAGGCCGTCCTGACGGCGCAGGAGATCCTGGACGAAAGCGACTTCTACGACCTTCCGGCACGCGCCGCGTTCTCCTCCGCCGCGGCGTTGGCGGCCCGCGACCGGCCGGTCGACCTGCTGACCGTCGCGGAGGAACTGCGCAAAGGCGGCCGGCTCGACGCGGCCGGCGGCGCCGAATTCCTGGCGAAGTGCGTCGACCGGGTCGCGACCGCCGCCCATGTCGAGCACTACGCGCGCATCGTCCGCGAGAAGGCCGAGCTGCGGCGCCTGATCGGGGCGCTGACCTCCTCCCTGACGGACTGTTATTGCGAGAAGGCGTCCGAGGTCTTGTCTGAGGAGGCGCAGGCCCGGATCTCCGCCGCCGTCGCGGCCCGCGGCGGCAAGTCGTTCGCCGATGCGAAGGCTTTGATGCGCGGCGCCCTCGATGACATCGAGCGCCTGCACCGGGACAAGCGCCGGGTCACCGGCGTGACGACCGGGTTTCGCGCGCTGGACGAGATGACCTCGGGGTTCCACAAGGGCGACCTCATCCTGATCGCCGCGCGGCCGAGCCAGGGCAAGACCGCCTTGGCCCTCAGCATCGCGATGAACGCGGCCCTGTCGGAGCAGGCCGTCGGCGTCGCCTTCATGTCGATGGAGATGCGCAAGAGCGAGATCGGGAGCCGGCTGATCGCGGCCGAGGCGCGCATGAGCCTCCAGGACGTCCGCCGGGGCTACTTCCAGCACAGCAAATGGGCCGGATTGACGAGCGCCGCGGCGCGCATCGCCGACGCCCGCTTTTACATCGACGATTCGCCCAATCTGACCGTGCAGGAAATCCGCCGCCGCGTCCGCACTCTCGCGCGCGAGGCGGCGCACGGCGGCCGTCCTCTAGGGCTGGTCGTGATCGACTACATCCAGATCATGAAAGGCTCCTCGTCGCGCGTGGAGAACAGGCAGTTGGAGGTCTCGGAGATGTCGCGCGGCCTCAAGGCGCTGGCGCGCGACCTCGATCTTCCCGTCGTTGCCCTGTCCCAACTCTCGCGCCGGGCCGAGGAGAAGACCCGCGTCGACGGGCGGCCGCAATTGTCCGACCTTCGCGACTCGGGCGCGCTCGAGCAGGACGCGGATCTCGTCATGCTCATCTACCGCGAGGCCGCCGCCAAGCCCAACGACCCTTCCGTGGATCAGGCCAAGGCCGAGGTCATCATCGCCAAGCAGAGGCAGGGGCCGACGGGCAGCGTCTTCCTGCGCTTCAGCCGCGAGCTCGCGCGCTTCGAGGACCCCGCCCCCGACGACGGCGGGCCGTGGCAGGACGGGCAGGAGGCTTTCGCGTAATTTCGAGAAGGGGGGTTGGAATACTTGTCTGTTCGCGTTTGTTGAGATCGAAAACTATAAGGCGTGGTCGAATGGGGGGAGCAATGCAAGTCAATTCCTCGAACATCACTTCGCTGCTGAGCTACTACAAACATGAGCGGAATATTTACGGTCGATGCCCGCACTGTGACGAGACATTCCGCTTATCCGAAGTGAAGTTGACATATGGTAAAGAGCCTCCTAAGGATCTCCTTGGCAGGATGAAGCGAGATCGCGACGCTCTCCAGGAGAAGATCGAGGAACTGGAGTCCCAGATCGGGGAGATGGAAGATGGTCATGAGATAGAGTTGGATGACGTGCGGGGCGAGGGTGAGAAAAATGTCGAACTGCTGAACGAGAAGTGGAAGGGGAAAGTCGATAACGAAGTTCAGAGGCAACTTGGAAAACGGGAGAGGGAAATCCGCCAAGATGCCATTGCGAAGTCTCGGGCAGGACAACTCGGGAAGACACTCGAGAAAATTGCCCCGATGTTTCCAGGCTTCGGTCACAATCCGTATGATGTTCGGCCGATTTTCGATCCCATCGATTTTGTCGTGTTCGATGGGTATTATCAGGGCGGCGTAACAGACATCGTTTTCATTGAGTTCAAGACAGGCCAGAGCAGGATGAGTCCCATCCAGAAAAGCATTCGATCCGCCGTCGAGCGCAAGAGAGTCCGCTTCGAAGAGCGGCGATTGCGAAAAGACGCCTTGAGGCTGCTCACGCAGGGCAGGCGCCCCCAAAAGCTGATCGAATAGGCGGAAAAAAATCTGGTCGCAGTAGGAGATTCGCTCATAACCGGCTTTCAGCAGGTCTCCTGCAATGAATACATATTGGGGAAAGGCGCCGGGGCATAAGCGCAGGCCCAACAACGGGTTCCCGGGGAGGAGATGATGGCTGACAAGTATGAATTCGATTCGGATCAAGTCGAGCGCGCGTACGAACGGGCGGGGGGTGCCTGCGAGTGTTGCGGAAAGCGCTTGGCATGGGCGAATAGCCGGGGCAATCCCGGGCGCGGCCAGTGGGAGGCGCACCACGGCAGTCGATCTTCTGCCGTGATTCTTTGCACCGGCGCGCCGGAGAACTGCCATCTCAACTGCGGGCACGACGGGGATTACCGAAACACGGGAATTACGCCGAGGGCGCATAAAGGCGGTCCATAGAGGAACTTCGGCCCCTCGCGCGGACATCTGCCTGATCGAGCGGCGGGAACGGATGATCTCCGCGCCGACGCTCGGCTGTCGCCGCGAAGTGTGCCGCCGCCGAGAATTCTCCTCATTCCTGTCTTGCTCGGCGCCGGCGTCCCGCTGTTCAAGCGCGGGCGCCCCGAGCGGCGGCTCAAGCTGATTGGCAGCCGCGCCTTCCCGACGGGGCTGGTCCAGCTGCGCTACGAACGCGCGTAGCGCCGGGAACATTTGGCGCCCCTCAAACGTATACTGAGGGTGGATATTCCGGCAATGGGCGTGGGTCTGGCGGATATGTACAGAATCCTGTACACTGGCGATATGGATAAAATCGCCTCGATTTCCCAAGTGCGGGCCAACCTTCCGAAGCTCGTCGCCGGCCTGGGCAAGCGCAACCGCGACCGCGTGATCATCACCCGAAACGGGGCCGCGGCCGCCGTCCTCATTTCCCCGGAAGACCTCGAGACGCTGGAGATTCTCGCCGACCGGAAGCTGATGCTTTCGCTGTTGAAGGCGGAGGCGGACGTGAAGGCGGGCCGCATCGTCGAGTACGCGGACGTCTTCAAATGACCTATCGCGTCGGCATCAGTTCGCAGGCCGCGCGGCAGCTCGGCAATCTGGACGGCGCCGTCCGCGACAGAATACAAGCCGGCATTGACCGCCTGCGCGTTCATCCCGAGATCGGCAAGCGGCTGAAAGGACTGCTCACCGGCCGCTGGTCCTACCGCGTGGGCGATTGGCGCATCCTGTATACGTTCGACCGCGGCCGGCTTCTCATTCTCGTTCTGACCATCGGCCACCGCCGGGAAGTCTACCGCCGCTGAGCGCCGGTTCCCTCGGAAACGGGAACATTCGGCCCCCCTCAAACGTATACCTACTGGCGTTTTCGCAATCAAGCCAGGAGGAATCATGGACACGACCATGCCGAAGCTGGACGCGCGCGTGCGGCCGTTCACGGACACGTCGGGACGGGCGACGAAGCTGTTGGCGCTCGCGGAGTTGACCATCGCGGACGCCTTCGTGATCAAGGGCATCCGCGTACTGAAGCGGCAGGAGGAGGGCCAGGACGAGACCTTCGTGGTGTTTCCCGCGGAGAAGGGCAAGGGAGCGGCGCGGGACCGCTGGTTCGATGTCGCGCACCCGGTGACCGCCGAGGCCCGCACCGCGGCGACGGCGCTCGTGCTCGAGCGCTGGCGCCAGGCCGGCGAGGCGGAGCAGGCCGTCGCGCGCGGCTGAGAGCGAAACCCAGCGCAGCACTATCCTTCATAAGGGCGATTTCGCTAGAATGCCGCCGCTATGGCCATCGAACAGACGCTCATCCTCATCAAGCCGGACGGCGCCGCGCGGCGCCTGACCGGCCTCACCATCGACCGCCTCGACGCCTCCGGCCTCGAGATGGTCGCCGCCAAGATGATCTCCGTGACCGAGGCGCTCGCCCGCGAGCACTACAAGGCGCTCTCCGACAAGCCGTTCTTCGAGAACCTGATCAAGTACATCCGCGGCGAGTTCCACGGCATCAAGGACCACCGGATCCTGGCGCTCGTCTACCGCGGCGAGAACGCGATCAAGACCGTCCGCGCCGTCGCCGGCGCGACGAACCCCGAGGCTGCCGCCGCCGGCACCATCCGCGGCTCGTTCGGCCGCATCACGACCGCGGGGCAGTTCGAGAACGTGATCCACGCCTCGTCCGACCCGGCCGACGCGGCCCGCGAGGTCGCGCTCTGGTTCAAGAAGGACGAGATCCTTCCTTAAGCCGATGAGGCTCGCGGTCCTGCTGTCCTTCGCGCTCCTGGCGGCGGCGCCGGCGCGCGCCGCCGCACTTCTCGGCGTCCCGGTGACGGTCAAGACCGTCGACGGCTGGACGCTGAAGGGCGTCTGGCAGGCGGCCCGGCCGGGCCGCCCCACCGTGGTGCTGCTCCACGGCACGGGCCAGCGTAAGGAGGACTGGGTGCCGATGACCTACGCGCTGCGGCGCAAGGGCGACGGCTACTTCGCGCTGGACCTGCGCGGGCACGGCGAGAGCCGCGTCACGCCCTCGGGTGAGACGATCACCTGGCACAAGCTCCAGGCGCACGCGAAAGGTCCCAACGATTACGAGGACATGACCCGCGACGTGGAGGCCGCGGTGGCGACGATGACCGCCGCGGGCGTGCCCGAGGAGTCGATCGGGATCATGGGCGCGGAGGTCGGCGGCAGCATCGGGGTCAAGTACGCGGCGGTCCACCCGAAGGTGCCGTTCGTGATCCTGCTCTCGCCCAGCCTGGCCTGGCGCGAGGTGCCCATCGTCAACGCGGTGCGCGCGTTCAAGGGCCGCACGACGCCGATCCTGCTGGTCTGCGCGGCGGCGGACAAGCTCTGCTCGCGCGAGACGCCGCTCCTGTACGCGTTCGCGAAGCTCGCCGTCGGCGAGCGCAACGCCACGGTGATGACGCCGGCGCAGGAGCGCGGCACGCGCATGTTCCTGCGCGACCGCGGCCTGGCCGCGCGCGTCGCGGACTGGATCGACGACCCCGTGGCCCCGGAGCCTCCGGCGGTCTCCACCGCGACGGCGCCGGGCGTGGCGGCGGACACGGCCGCGGCGGCGGCGCCCGACGGCTCCAACGCGCCGGATCCGTCGGCCGCCCCGGACTCCGCGCTCCCCGACGCCTCCGCGCCCGACCCCTCGGCCGGGCCGGACGGCGCCTCCTCGCCGGACCGTTCCGCGCGGCCCGACGCGGGCGGCGGCTCCCGCTAGGTGGCCCTGCTCTCGGCGCGCGCGTACGCGCGCCTGCCCACCGAGCAGCCCAACCCGCGCACGCGCGACATCGACCGGCGCTCCACGCTGGAGATCGTGCGCCTGATCAACGCCGAGGACCGGCGCGTGCCGCTGGCGGTGGCCAGGGTCGCGCGCGAGATCGCCCGCGGCGTGGACGCCCTGGCGCGCGCGCTCTCCTCCGGCGGCTCGGTGCTGGTGCTGGGGGCGGGGACCAGCGGGCGCCTGGCGGTCCTGGAGGCGGCCGAGTGCCCTCCGACCTTCAACACCTCGCCGCGCCAGGTCCGCGCGGTGATCGCCGGCGGGCGGCGCTCGGTGTTCCGCGCCAAGGAGGGGGCCGAGGACGATCCCGTCCTGGGCCGCCGCGCGGCCGCGCGCGTGCGCCCCGGGGACGCGGTGGTGGGCGTGGCCGCCAGCGGCGTGACGCCGTTCGTGCGCGCGGCGCTGACCGAGGCCCGCCGCCGCGGCGCGACGACCCTGCTGGTGACCTCCAACGGCCGGCCGCAAGGCGCCGCCGCCGACATCGTGATCGCGCCGGACGCGGGTCCGGAGGTGGTGACGGGCTCCACGCGGCTCAAGTCCGGCACGGCGGCCAAGCTGGTCCTGAACGCGCTGACCACGGGGGCGATGATCCGCGTCGGCAAGGTCCACGACCACTGGATGGTGGACCTGAAGCCGACCTCGCGCAAGCTGCGCCTGCGCGGCGAGCGCATCGTGGCGGATCTCGGCCGCGTGCCGCCCGCCCGCGCGCGCGCGCTGATGCGCGCGTCCGGCGGCAGCGTGAAGACGGCGGTGGTGATGGCCCGCCGGCGCCTGGCCGCGGACCGCGCCCGCGCGGCCCTGGCCGCGGCCGGAGGCGTCCTGCGCCGCGCGCTGGCGGAGGGGCGATGAACGGCCGGCTGCAGATCGAGACGGTGTCGAGCGTCGTCCTCAAGGACAATCCGCTGGGCGACCCGCGCCGCCGCGAGGTCCCCGTCTACCTGCCCCCGTCCTACGGGAGCAAGCGCGGCCGCCGCTACCCGGTCCTCTTCTTCCTGCCGGGCTTCTCCGGCACCGGGCGCGGCTGCGTCAACTACGACCCGTGGAAGGAGAACGCGGCCGAGCGCCTCGACCGCCTGATCGCGGAGGGCAAGGCCCGCGAGGCCATCCTGGTGATCCCCGACGGCTTCACCGCGTACGGGGGCTCTCAGTACCTCAACTCCACCGCGACCGGCCGCTACGAGGACCATCTGGTCCGCGAGCTGGTCGGGTTCATCGAGGACAAGTTCGCCGCGATGCGCGGACCCGCGGGCCGCGCGGTCTTCGGCGTCTCGTCGGGCGGCTTCGGCGCGCTGACGCTGGCCATGCGCCACCCGGAGGTCTTCGGCCACGCGGTCAGCCACTCCGGCGACATGGGCTTCGACGCCTGCTACCACGGCGACCTGCTGAAGTTGTGCGCGGCCGTCCAGGCCCGGGGCGGCTCTCCGGCGCGCTTCGCCGCCGAGCTGCGCCGCACCCGGGACAAGTCCGGCTTCGATTTCGGCGCCATCAACGCGCTGGCCATGGCCTCCTGCTACTCGCCCAACCCGCGCGCGCCGCTGGGCTTCGACCTGCCGGTGGACCCGCGCACCGGCGAGCGCGTGCCCGCGGTCTGGAAGCGCTGGGAGGCGCACGACCCCGTCCACGCCTGCGTCCGTCGCGCGCGCTCCCTGGCGCGCCTGCGGACGCTGTGGTTCGACGCCGGGACCAAGGACGAATTCTTCCTCCAGCTCGGCGCGCGCCGCCTCTCCGACGCCCTGCGCCGCCTGCGCGTGCGCCACTCCTTCCTGGAGCACGGCGGCGGCCACTTCGGCCTGTCGTCCCGGCTGGACCTGTCCCTGCCGCTCCTGACCTCGCGCTGCGCGCGCGTGGACTAGCCGCGCGGCGCAATCCCCCGGGTCTTGACAATCCGCGGGCCGCGGCTATACTGGCCCCGTCGACGGAGGGCCCCGGCCTTCACGGTCAGGGGCCCTTCGGATTTTTAAGGCGTGAGAATCCCCGGAAGGGGAAGGCGGTGAGACGAGAATGAGGAAGCATCATCGGCGTCGTCAGCGGGCGGTGTCCGCGGAAGAGGTGGCCTTGGCCGCGTGCCGGGCGCTGGTCCCGACCGACACCCGGCCCAAGCCGGACCTGCGCCGCGCGACCGTGCTGGCGCGGTTCGCCGTCGCGATGACGAAGTAGGGCCCCTCCGCGCCGGCCGCGCGGGGGGGCGCCCCGCGGGGCGGACCTGGCGCGGGGGGCGCGGACAGAGGTACCATAAGCCCGTGGCGGCCCACCCGACGATTCCCGGCGTCCGGACCGAGACCCTCGAGGTCGCGGGGATCAAGACCCATCTGCTGCGCGCCGGGCGCGGCGAGCCCGTCGTGCTGCTGCACGGCCTGGGCGCGTCGTCGTACTCGTGGCGCTTCGCCCTGCCCGCGCTGGCGCGCCGCTACGAGGTCTTCGTCCCGGACATGCCCGGCTTCGGGCGCTCGGACAAGCCCTGGGACTTCGACTACTCGATCGCGGGCCTGCACCGCTGGGTGGTGGCTTTCCTGGACCGGGTGGGCGTCGCGCGCGCGCGCTTCGCGGGCAACTCGATGGGCGGCGTGGTCACGCTCTGGACCGCGATGGACGCGCCCGGGCGCGTGGAGCGCATGGCGCTCTTCGGCACGCCGGCCTTCCCGGAGAACCGCCCCAAGATCCTGTGGCCGCTGTCCTGGCCGGTGGCCGGCCGGATCTACGAGCGGCTGATGGGGGAGCGCACGCTGCGCTGGATCGCGGAGCGCACCTTCGTGGACAAGAGCAAGATCACCGAGGAGCTCATCGCCGAGTACGCGCAGCCGCTGAGGAGCGCCCAGGGCCGGCGCGCGGTGGCCGAGTTCATCCGCCGCGCGATCCCGCCCGATTACAAGGAGCGCATCGCGCGCTACGGCCGCCTCGACCACCGGGCGCTGGTCCTCGTCGGCGCGGCGGACACCATGGTGGACCGGCGCGGCGGCGAGCGCCTGGCCGAGGCCCTGCCGCGCGCCCGCTTCGTCTTTCTGGACCGCTGCGGCCACGCCCCGCAGGAGGACGCGCCCGAACGCGCGGTGCCGCTCCTGGAGGAGTTCTTCGGTGAGCGATAGGATCGTCTTCTCCAGCGACCCCGACTGGGGCAAGCCCGGCACCCCGCGCCAGCCGGAGCCGGTGCGGCTCTCCTTCCGGCGCGGGGCGAAGGGCTCCGGCGTCACGCGCGTGGAGCGCCTGGTCCTGCACCCGACGCTCAAGGACCGGCTCCTGGGGCGGCTGAAGAAGCGCCTGGGCTGCGGCGGCGCGCTGCAGGGCTGGGATCTCGAGTTCCAGGGCGACCACCGCGACAAGATCGAGGCCTTCCTGCTCGGCGAGGGCTGGAAGGTCAAGCGCGTCGGAGGATGAGCGCGGGACGCGCGCCCTTGCGCGGAGCGCCCAAAGGCTGTATCCTCAGGCCGGACGCCCTCTTCCGATGAACGCGACCCTCCGCCTCCTCGCCGTCCTGGCCCTGCTGGCGCCCTCGCCGGCGTCCGCCGTGGTCCTCAAGCTGCGCGCCGGCGGCGACCAGGATGCGGCGTCGGTGACCTTCGACGGGAAGTCCGTGCGCCTGCCCGACGGCAAGACCCTGCCGCGCGACGAGGTCGAGGAGATCCGCTTCGCCCAGGCCGCGCCGGAGAAGGCCCCCGCCGCCGCCTCCGCCGACCCCGCGGCCGCCGCCCGCGGCCGCGAGCTCTTCGCGCGGGCCAAGGCGCTGGAGGCCCGCTTCCCCGGAGCCGACGGCCTCCTGCTGCTCGACGACGGCGACTACGAGCTGCGCCCGGACGGGACCTGGACCTTCCATTATCACTTCGTGGGGAAGGTGCTCAAGGAGGGGATGAAGTTCTCCTGGGGGAACGTCTCGGAGGACTTCGAGGACGGGCGCAGCCGCGTGAAGATCCTCAAGGCCACCGTCTACGAGCCCGACGGGCGCGTCTTCCCGCTGGACCCGTCCAAGATCCAGGTCTCCCGCCCCCAGGCCGACTCCCTGTTCTTCCAGGACTCGCGCACGATGACCTACCCGCTGCCGCAGGTGGAGGTCGGCTCGATCGTCGAGTACGAGACCGAGAGCGAGACCTACAACCCGTTCCGCAAGGACTTCTTCTTCCCGCGCTGGGGCTTCCTCAGCGGCACTCCGGTGCGGGTCTCGCGCGTGCGCATCGGCGTCCCCGCGGGCACCGCGCTGTACTACTCGGCGCGCCACTTCTCCGGTCCCTGGAAGGGCAAGGGCCGGCCCGTCGTGACCACGGCGGACGGGCGCACGACCTACCGCTGGGAGCTGCGCGACCTGGCCCCGATCGTCGGCGAGCCGCGCATGGTCCAGTACGAGGACTACTCCCCGTTCGTCAAGGCCGCCCTGTTCGACAAGTGGGACCGCATCTACGACTGGCTGGGGGAGATGTACCGCAAGCGCACGAACCCCAGCCCGGAGCTGGCCGAGTTCACGCGCCAGCTGGTCAAGGGCTGCGGCACCGACGACGAGCGCGTGGCCGCGATCTACCGCTACGTGCAGAAGCGCGTGCGCTACATCGCCGTGAAGATGGGCGTGGCCTCCGGCTGGGGCGGCTACGACGCGAACCTGACCTGGAAGCGGGGCTTCGGCTGCTGCATCGACAAGGCCCTGCTGCTGACCACGATGCTCAAGGTCATCGGCATCCGCTCGACGCCGGTGCTCCTGGACCCCAACATGGAGGCCGACCACGACTTCTCGGTGCCGGACATCGGCTTCGCGCACGCGATCACCCGCCTGACCCTCGACGGGAAAGAGATGTTCCTGGACTCCGTGGGCGAGGACTACCGCTTTCCGGAGATCCCGTCCATGGACTACGGCGTGAAGGTGCTGGACGTCTTCGACCGCTCCGTGGTCCCGGTCCCCGTCCCGCCGCCGTCCGGCAACATCAGCCGCTACGAGTACGATTTGACGCTGAGCACCGACGGCTCCGCCGGCCTGCGCTACGCCGCGACCTACGACGGGACGCGCGAGGGCGACCTGCGCGCCTACTACAAGACCTTGAAGGACAGCGACCTCAAGCGCCAGTTCCAGGACTGGGTCAACGGCATCAGCCCCGCCGGGATCCTGACCGACTACCGCGTGGGAGACGCCACCGACCTGACCAAGCCCTTCGGCATGGGCTTCGACTGCCGCCTGCCGGACTACCTGATCCGCGCCGGGGATCTCGACATCCTCAAGCTCCCGGGTCTCGAGCAGTCGTTCCCCGAGGTCGCCCTCGACAAGCGCCGCTACGCGATGGAATACGCGGTCTCCTTCGAGAAGAGCTACCGCTACCGGATCGCCCTGCCGCCCGGCTTCCAGGCCGTCTCCATCCCCAAGCCCGCGCGCCTGAACGGGCCCGGCGAGTCCTTCACCCTGTCCTGCCGCGCGTCCGCGTCGGACCTGACCTGCGACGCGGACCTGCGGCGCGCGGACCGCGTCTACGCCCCGTCCCAGTACGCGGCGCACAAGGCCTTCCTCGACAAGGTCGCCCGTCTGACGAAGGACCGGATCTTCCTGAAGGGGGGAGGCGCGTGAGGCGCCCGCTCGCGGCGGCGGCGCTGGCGGTCTTGGCCGCGGGCGCGGCGGCGCGCGCCCGCGCGGACGTCCTGTTCCTCAACGACGGCCGGGAGCTGGACGGCCGGGTCTTGAGCGTCGCCGACGGCAAGGCCGTCCTGCGCGCCGACGGCAAGGACCAGGACTATCCCCTGGCGTCGATCCTGAAGGTCAAGCTCGTGCGCTCCTACGGCGTGCCCGGCGAGGACTCCGCGTCGAAGATCGCGGACCCCGCCCTGAAGGCCCTGCTGGCCGCGCCGCCCAAGCCGTCGGACTACCCGGACGACGGCGAGCTCGTCGTCCTCGACGACCGGGACTGCGACATCGGCGCCGACCGGCGCGCGGTCTGCACGCACCGCAAGATCGTGGAGGTGCTGCGCGAGCGCGCCAAGGAGAAGGCCGCCAACGCCCAGTTCTACTACCTGGGCGGCGTCCAGACCGTGTCGATCGACTGGGCGCGCTCCATCAACGGGGACAAGATCTCGGACCTGGACGACAACTCGGTGGAGGACGGCGCCGAGAACTCCGGCGTGCCGGCCTACGACCGCCTGCGCAGCCTGAAGTTCGCGATGCCCGACGTGGCCACCGGCACCGTCGTCGACTACCGGGTGCGGACGGTGTCCCCGGTCGGGGTGTCCACCCAGCCGTTCCTGGCCACGATGTTCTTCCGGAGCTTCGAGCCCGCCGAGCTGATCCGCTTCTCGGTGACCGCCCCCAAGGACTTCCCGCTGGCCGAGGCCGAGCGCCTGATGCCGGCGGGCGCCGCGGCGCGCCGCGAGGACCTGGGCGGGCGCGTGCGGCTGACCTGGGAGTCCCGGGGCGTGCCGTCCTTCAAGGCGGAGAACGAGCAGCCCCCCTACCCGATGATGGCGCCGCACGTCCTCGTCGCCGGCGCCTCTTCCTGGGCCGAGGCCGCGTCCGCCGCGGACGCCGGGATCCGTCCGCGCCTGGACGCGGGACCCGAGGTCAAGGCCCTGGCCGAGCGCCTGACGCGGGGCAAGACCACGGACGCCGCGAAGATCGAGGCCCTGTACGACTGGACGGTCCGGCGGATCAAGTACGAGTCCATCCCGATGGACTCCTATTCCTACGCGCCCAAATCCCCGGCCGACATCCTGCACGCCAAGGAGGGCAACGACCTCGACAAGCCGTTCTTCCTCTTCGTCCTGCTGCGCGCGGCCGGCTTCAAGCCCCAGCTCGCCTACATGCAGTACAAGGGCGACACCCCCTTCGAGGAGTCCGTGCCCAGCCTGGGCCAGTTCTCCGGCGCGGCGATCCTCCTGGACCTGGGCGGCCGGCGCCTCTTCCTGGTCCCCACCGGCGACACCCGCCGCTGGGACGAGACGCCCGCCCGCTTCCAAGGCGCGCACGGACTGGTCGTCCACGGGCCGCAGCGCGGGAAGACCTTCGAGAACCCGCTGCTCCCCGCGGACCGGGAGAGCGACCGCGACTCCCTGCGCCTGCGCCTGTCGGCGGACGGCGCCCTGTCCGGGACCGCGGTGATCCGGCCGGTCGGCTCGTCGCAGGCCTCGTGGCGCCGGCTCCGGGACTGGAAGAAGCAGGACGTGGACCGGGAATTCGAGAAGATCGTCCACGGCATCCATCCGAACGCGCGCCTGGTCTCCTACAAGATCGAGGGCCTCGGCGACCTCACCCGCGACCTGACCCTGCGCTTCTCCTTCAAGATCAAGGACTACGCGCTGACCGCCTCCGGCGGCTACATGGCCTTCCGCCTGCCGTGGGTCGGGGAGTCGGCCTGGGACGTGGGCAAGCCGTCGCGCGTGGAGCCGATGTTCTGGTGGCGCCGCTCGCGCAGCGAGAAGACCGTCTCCGTCGCCCTGCCGCGCGGCTGGCGGATCTACTCCGCGCCGCGCGCGGCGAGCCTGTCGGGGCCCGGCGTCTCGTACCGCGCCGCGTACTCGCGCCGCCCCGGGGAGCTGGATTTCCACGAGCTGTCCGTGCGCGACGGAACGGAGATCGCGCCCGCCGACTATCCGCGCTACAAGTCCTACCGGGAGGACGGGGTCCGCTTCACGCGGCGCTGGATCGTCCTGAAGAAGGGCGGTTAGGGTGGCCGTCCTGCGCTCCCTGCGCGAGGCGCTCGCGGCGCTGGCCCCCGGCGACGTCCTCGACATCGTCTTCGTCGCGGCGATGATCCACGCCGTCCTGCTCTGGTTCAAGGGCACGAAGGCGGCGTTCGTGGCCACGGGGATCATGATCTTCGGGGCCTTCTACCTGCTGGCCGACGTGGCGCAGATGCACATGACGGTGTGGATCTTCCGGGGGCTCTTCGCGGTGTCGCTGGTCGCGCTGGTGGTGATTTTCCAGGAGGAGATCCGCGGCTTCTTCGAGCGCCTGGCGGTGTGGAGCCTGGGGCGCCAGGGACGCCCCGCGCAGGCCCCCGAGATCGAGGCGGTGGTGCGGGCCGTGGACGAGTTCGCGCGCGCGCGCATCGGGGCGCTGATCGTCTTCAAGGGGCGCGACCCCCTGCGCCGCCATCTGGTCGGGGGCACGGAGCTCGACGGGCGCATCTCCGAGTCCCTGCTGAAGAGCCTCTTCGACCCGCACTCGCAGGGGCACGACGGGGCCGCGATCGTGGACGGCGGGCGCGTGGTCAGGTTCGAGGCGCACCTGCCTCTGTCCAAGCAGCTGGACCAGCTGCGCGGGCGCGGCACGCGCCACGCGGCGGCGCTGGGGCTCTCGGAGCGCGCCGACGCCCTCTGCCTCGTGGTCTCCGAGGAGCGCGGGAGCGTCTCGCTGGCGCGGCGCGGGATCCTGCGCACCGTCGCCCCGGCGGAGCTGGAGGCCGCGCTGGCCGCCTTCCGCGCGGAGCTGGCGCCGCCCGGGGAGGCGGCGGCGGCCGGGCGC
>JAJXTZ010000152.1 GCA_021783355.1 bacterium
GGCGGGCCTGGCCGCGCGGCGCCTGGAAAAGATCGGGCGCGCGCTGTCGGCCGCGCCGGACGGCGGGGCGGGCCTGACCGCGCGGGCGGCGGAGCTCTCCGCGCGCTTCGACGGGGCGTCCGCGGCGCCCGGCGAGGCCGTGGACCTGGACTCCCTGCCCACCGACGCGGGCGGGCTCTCCGAGAAGAAGGCCGCCAAGCGTCTCAGGAAAGAGATCGCCGCGACCGCCGCCCTCCAGGAGGTCCTGGCCGCCGCCAAGACGCAGGCGGTGCTGGTGGTGGTCCAGGGCATGGACGCGGCGGGCAAGGACGGGGCGATCAAGCACGCGATGACCGGCCTCAACCCCGCCTGGACGCGCGTCTCCGCCTTCAAGAAGCCCACGCCCGAGGAGGCGGCCGAGCACTTCCTGGCCCGCATCCGCCGCCAGGTCCCGGAGAATGGGATCATCGGCGTGTTCAACCGCTCCCAGTACGAGGACCTCCTGGTCCCGACCGTGTTCAAGACCCTCCCGGCCGCGGAGGTGGAGTCGCGCTACGCGCAGATCGTGCGCTTCGAGGCGGAACTGGCCGCGCGCGGAGTGCGGGTGGTGAAGGTCTTCCTGCACGAGTCCAAGGGCGTCCAGCGCGAGCGCCTGCAGGCGCGCCTGGACCGGCCCGAGAAGCGCTGGAAGTTCTCGCGCGCGGACCTGGAGTCGCGCGCCCGGTGGGACGATTTCCAGGCCGCCTACGCCGCGGTCCTGGCGCGCACCAGCACCGTCTTCGCCCCCTGGCACGCGATCCCCGCGGACTCCAAGCCGCGCCGCGACCTGGCCTTCGCCAGGCTCCTGCGCAAGACGCTGGCGCGCATGGGCCTGTCCTACCCCGCCGAGGAGCCGGGCCTGGACTCCGTCAAGATCCCCAAGTAGCGCCGCCCCCGCCCGTATGTTAGGATGGCGGCAAGGGCGATGCACTCCTCCGCTCCGATCATGCCCACCCCGCCGATCGCCTATCTGCACGATTTCCGCCCGCTCCACGCCGGCGCGCGCCTGTGCCAGGCGGACGCCGTCGCGTGGCTCCAGGGCGCGCTGGCGCGCGCGGGCGGCCCCGGGACGGGACGCGCGCGGCGGCTCTACGAGCGGCTGGGGCGGACCTGCGGGGTGAAGTCGCGCGAGACGGTGGTGGGCGACTACGCGCGCGCGGATCCGCGGCGCATGACCCTGTTCCGCGCCGGGCCGGGGCGCTCCTGGCGGCGGCCGCCTCTCGAGGAGCGCATGGCGCTCTACGAGGCGGCGTCCCTGCGCCTGGCGGCGCGGGCCGTTCCCGCGGGCCGCGCGCCGGACTGGCTGATCCAGGTCTCCTGCACGGGCTACGCGTCCCCGCACGCGGTCCAGCGGCTGGCCGGGCGCCGCGGCTGGGACTCGCGGATCCTGCACCTGGGGCACATGGGCTGCCACGCCTCCCTGCCCGCGGCGGCGCTGGCCGCGGACCTGGTGCGCGGGGCGGGGCGCGCGGGCGCGCGGGCGCGGGTGTTCTGCGTGGAGCTGTGCACGCTGCACCTGGTCCCGGACGCGCGCGAGGACGAGCAGGTGGTGGTCAACTCGCTCTTCGGCGACGGGGCGGTGAGCTTCGAGGCGAGCGCGCGCCCGCGGCCGCGCTCGCTGGCCCTGCTGGCGGCGGCGGAGGCGGTCCTGCCGGGTTCGGAGGGCGACATGGTCTGGCGGCTGGCGGACTCGGCCTTCGTGCTGGGCCTCAGCCGCGCGGTCCCGGCGCGCGTGGGCGCGGAGACCGCGGGCTTCGTCGCGCGCTTCCTGAAAGCGCAGGGCCTGCGCCTCGCGGACGTCGCCCATTACGCCATCCACCCCGGCGGGCCGCGGGTGATCGAGCGCGTGCTCCAGGCCCTGGACCTGCCGCCGAGCGCCGCGCGCCACAGCAAGGAGGTCCTGCGCCGGCGCGGGAACATGTCCTCGTGCACCCTGCCCTTCGTCTGGGCGGACATGCTGAAGGACCCCGCGGTGCGCCCGGGCGACAAGATCCTCTCGCTGGCCTTCGGCCCCGGGCTGACGACGGCCGCGAACCTCCTGGAGAAGCGCGCGTGAGCGGCGGGGAGCTCCTCGCGGCCTGCGCCGCGCCGCTGGCCGCCGCGCAGGCGTGCCTGATGGCCGCCGACGAGTTCGTCTGGCATGCGCGGCGCGGCCTGGGGGCCGTCGAGCGCTGGAGCCACCTGGCCGACGCCCTGGCCTTCGCCGCCGCGCTCGCGCCCGCGGCCCTGCTGCCTCCGGGCCCGCGGGCCCTGCTCCTGTACGCCGCGCTGGCCGTCTTCTCCACCCTGCTGATCACCAAGGACGAGTGGCTCCACGCCGACGCCTGCGCCCCGGGCGAGCACTGGTCGCACGCCGTCCTCTTCGCCCTCCACCCGGCGGTGCTGATCGCCGTGGGCGCGCTGTGGACGCGCGGCGAGGGCGCGCTCCTGAGGACCGCCCTGCCGCTCGCCGCGCTGGGCTGGGGACTGTGGCGCTTCCGAGCCTGGCGCGCGGACCCGGACGCGAGTCCGGAGCCCGTGGACAATTCCTTTTATGAGGGACTGGGCGCGCGCTGGCACGACGACGACGCCCACGCCGTCGCCCTCCTGCGCGCGGAGTCCCCGGTCCGCGCGGACTTCGTGCGCCGGGCGCTCTCCGCCGCGGGCCTGGCCCGCGGCGCGCGCGTGCTGGACGCGGGCTGCGGCGGCGGCTTCCTCTCCAACCCGCTCGCGGCCGCCGGTTTCGCGGTCAAGGGCGTGGACCTTTCGGCGGGCTCGCTCGACGCCGCGCGCTCCCACGCCCCGGCGGGCGCCCGCGTCGAGTACGCCGTGGGCGACGCCCTGGTCCTGGACGAGCCCGACGCCTCCTACGACGCCGTCCTGTTGATGGACATCTTGGAGCACCTGGAGGAGCCCGGCCGCGCCGTCGCCGAGGCCGCCCGCGTGTTGAAGCCCGGCGGCCTCCTTTTCTTCCACACCTTCAACCGCACCCCCGCGGCCTGGCTGCTGGCCGTGAAGGGCATCGCCTTCGTGGCGCGCGACACCCCGGCCCACGTGCACGCCTACCGCCTCTTCCTCACCCCCGCGGAGCTCAAAGACCTGGGCGAGCGCGCGGGCCTGGACCTGCGCGAGCTGCGCGGCATCCGCCCGAGACTGGGACGCCCCTTCTTCTCGTCCCTCCTGCGCCGCCGCGTCCATCCGGACTTCTCCTTCACCCTGACCCGCTCCACCGCCGTGGGCTACCTCGGCGTCTTCGTCAAGCGCTAGCCGCCGCGCTTTGCTAGCATGCCCGCCGCGATGTTCCCCCACGCCGCCGTCCTCATCCCCGCCGCATTCGCGACCTCGGTGGTCTCGGGGACCATCGGCATGGGCGGCGGCATCGTCCTCTTGGCGGTGATGGCGCAGTACTTCCCCCCGGCCACGCTGATCCCCCTGCACGGCGTCATCCAGCTGGCCAGCAACTCCTCGCGCGTGCTGTACGGCTTCAAGCACGTCGAGCGCCGCATCATGGCGCGCTACGCGGCCGGGGCGGCGGTCGGCGCGGCGCTGGGCTCGCGCGTGGTGGCGAGACTGCCGGAGTCCTGGTACGCGCTGGGGCTAGGCCTCTTCCTGCTGGCGGTGACGCTCCTGCCCAAGCCCAAGAAGGCGCGCGACTTCCGGTTCAAGTGGGCGACGGTGGGCGCCGGGGCCACCTTCCTGAGCCTGATCGCGGGCGCCACGGGTCCCCTGATCGCCCCGTTCTTCATCCACCAGGACCTGGACCGGCGCGCCTTGGTGGCCACCAAGGCCTCGTGCCAGCTCTTCACGCACCTGCTGAAGGTCTCGGTCTTCGTCGTAATCGGCTTCGCGCTGTGGCCGTACCTGCCGCTGCTGGCGGCGATGGTCGCGGCGGTGTTCGCGGGGAACTACCTGGGCAACAAGATCATCCTCCACCGCGTGCCGGAGCGGGAGTTCCGCCTCGCCTTCAAGGGCCTGCTGCTGGTCCTCTCGGCCCGGATGGTCTGGCTGGGACTGCGCGCCTTTTAGGGCAGGTGGAGCTTGCCGCCGCCGGGCGGCAGGCCGCCCAGCCCGGGGTCGCCCAGGCCGCCCAAGCCCCCCGCGCCGCCCTTGGGGATCACGATGGAGGACGCGGCCTTGCGGCGCATCTCCTTGAGCTCCTCCATGGCCTCGGCGAAGGCCTTCTCCACCGCGTCGCCGTACGCGGCCGCGGCGGCCTCCAGGGTCTCGGCGGGGATGTCGAAGCTCAGCGGGAGCGTGCCCGCCGGCGTGTACAGGGAAGCCTCGCCCACGAAAATGGCCTTGCGCGCCTTGTCGTCGGAACCGTCGGGCTTGACCGGCGTCAGGCGGCGCAGGACGCCCACCTTGCGGTCGGTGAAGACCTCTTCGCGCCAGAGGTCGGCGGCGTCCATCTTCGGCGATTTTTCCTGGGGTTCGGGGCTCATGACGCGATTCTACTATATGATAGGATGACTGCAGAACCATGGCCTCTTCTCCTCTGAAGATCGCCGTCTGCGGCGCGACCGGACGCACCGGCTCGCGCGCCGCCGCGCTGGCCGCCGTG
The DNA here is from genome assembly GCA_021783355.1 of bacterium. GTDB lineage: Bacteria > Elusimicrobiota > Elusimicrobia > UBA1565 > UBA9628 > GWA2-66-18. Next base: position 4,559 of record JAJXTZ010000152.1, read on the forward strand.
GACCCGCGCTTCCACCTGGCCGCGCGCGTGGACCGCGCCCGCGCCGCCGAGCTGGAGGAGGAGGCGGGCGAATACGGGGCCGTGATCGACTTCTCCACGCCCGAGTCCTGCGTGCGCTTCGCCGCCGCCTGCGCCCGCGCCAAGACGCCGTTCGTGACCGGCACCACGGGGCTGACCGTCGTCCAGCGCGCCCAGCTGGCCGCCGCCGCCAAGAGGGTCCCCGTCTTCGCCGCGCCCAACTTCAGCCGCGGCGTGACCCTGATGCTGCACCTGGCCGCGGAGACCGCGCGGCGCCTGGCCGATTTCGACGCGGCGATCGTGGAGACCCACCACAAGGGCAAGAAGGACGCGCCGTCGGGCACCGCCCTCCAGCTGGCCCGCGCCATCCAGGAGGCCCGCGCCTCCACCGCCGCCGTCCCCACCGCGTCCCTGCGCCTCGGCGACGCCGTCGGCGACCACGCGCTGACCTTCGCCGGGCCCTACGAGCGCCTGGACCTGGTCCACCGTGCCGAGTCCCGCGACGTGTTCGCGCGCGGCGCGCTGGAGGCCGCGCTCTGGACCGCGAAGAAGAAGCCCGGCCTCTACGACATGCTCGACCTCCTGGGGCTGCGTTGAGGGCCTCCCTCTGGTCGCGCTGGACGACGCTCTTCGAGGAGGAAGACGAGGCCGCCCCGCGCTACGACCCCGTCCATCTGGCCGTGGTGCTCATCGCGGCCCAAGTGGTGATCGGCGCGCTGTACTGGCTGCTGTGGACGCTCTTCGTCTACGACGGCGGCCTGCCGTCCAAGGTGGGACCGTTCCTGAAGGTCGCGGCCGGCTTCGCCGCGCTGAAGGACTACGGCTGGATGGGCACGCCCGACCGCCAGGGGCTCTTCGAGGGCTGGGCCGCCAACCTGATCGCGCTGGGCCTGAGCCTGCTGGTCGTCTACCTGCTCTACCGCGCCGACCGCCGGCACGCCAAGAACACCCGGTGAAGACCGTCCCCGCCCTGCTCCTGCTGGGCGCCAACCTCGGGCGCCGCGCAGATACGCTGGCCCGCGCCGTCGCCGCCCTGCGCCGCCTGCCCGGCGTGCGCGTGACGCAGGTCTCCCGCCTCTACGAGACCGCGCCCGTGGGGCCGAGCGACCGCCCGTATCTCAACCAGGCGCTCCGGATCGAGACCTCGCGCACGCCGATGGGGCTCTTGATCGAGGCGAAGATCCTGGAAGCCGCGGCGGGACGCCGGCCGGGCCCGCGGTGGGACGCCCGCGTCCTGGACGCGGACCTGATCGCCTACGGCCGCGAGAAGATCCGCACGCCCTGGCTGACCGTCCCCCACCCGCTGGCCCACGCGCGCGCGTTCGCGCTGGCGCCGCTGGCCGAGGTGGCGCCCGACTGGCGCCTGCGCGGCGGGACGATCGCCGCGCGCCTGGCCGCGCTGAAGCCCGGGCCCGACGCCGTGCGCCTCGCCCCGCGCCGCTAAGAAGAATCGTTGCGTCAATCCGTTTTTCATGCTCCGCGGGCTCCTGCGCGCCTACGCCCTCCTCTTTTTCGCGGCCGGGCTCCTGTTCGTCTTCGGCGAGCGGCTGACCCTCGCCTGGATCGGCGCGGCCGGCGCCCTCGCGGGAGCCCCCGCCCTCGCCCCGGGCGGAGCGAGCCTGTGGCTCGGCCTGACCGGCTCGCTGATGGCCGTCCTCACCTTCCTCGCCCTCCGCCTGTCCCGCGCGCCGGGGCGCGCCGAGGCCTGGGACGCCCTGCTCCTGTCGAAAACGGTCTCGTCCGGGCTGTTCGTCCTCTTCGCGGCGCGGACACACAACCCCCTCTTCCTCGGCGCGGCCGCCGTCGACGGCGGCATCCTCGCGCATCTCCTCGTCCTGCGCGCGCGCTACGAGGGCGCGCGCGACCCGCTCGCCCCGCGGCCGGGCCCCCCGGCCTACGAGGCCTGGTTCGCCCGCC
>JAJXTZ010000153.1 GCA_021783355.1 bacterium
AGATTTTTTCGGGGGGAGGGACGTTCAAACTCTGTGTCCTTGCCAAAGACATCAAAGGCAACGGGGGCAACGTCGGGGGCAATCCGCCCCAAGGGGCGGCCTGTTCTGGTTTCACCATCGACAAGACCCCGCCTACGATGAGCGTGGTCCCCTCCACTGGCGCCGCCATCTCCAACGGCGGGGCGATCTTCACGGCGGATGGCCAGGTCGCGGCCGGCGACAGCGAGTCGGGCGTAATATCAATCTCACTCTCAGGACCCTCGGGGACGCTCAGCAGCCGTTACACCGACACATCGGTCGCCATCCTGACCTTCCAGGGCCTTCAGGACGGGGCCTACACTGCGAATGCCCTCGACGCCGCCGGGAACATCTCCACGTTCACCTTCAGCGTCGACACTCCACCCCCGTATCTCAGCCTCGGCGACGCCGCCTCCGGGATCTCGTTCCAAAACGTCCAGGGGCTCGCCTCGGACGTCCCCTCGTCGACGCAGCAGTACTACCAGTTCTCGTTGGCTTTCGTCACCAAGCTGGGCTCCATCAGCCTAACGAAGGACGGCGTCGACGCCACCGGGCTGATCGGCGGCGCGCCGGCCGTCGGGCCGATGACGAATTTCCCCCCGTCCGCCCGCAACTGGGCGGGAGGGATGGGGCCTCTCGCTCCCGGCCTTTACACCTTCCGCGCGACGACGCGGTCCGGGAAGTACTCCCAGGTCAGTTGGCGTGTCGTCGCCCTCAGCGCGGCGGCTCCGATCGGTTCGACCACGACCTTCACCGTCTTCGATCAAAAGAAACGCACCTTCACCTCCACCGTTCATCTGAACATCGCCGCCGGCGCCGGGTTGCGCGAGGTCATGAGCTACCCCGACGGCCAACAGCCCACCGCCGCGAACATGGTCCTCAGCCAGAATCCGAGCGTCCTCGCCGGCTTCGACGAACTCAAATCGACGGGCGGAGTGAGCGGGAGACGGCAGGTCCTCATTCAAGACGACGACTTCAACCTGCTGAGCATGAGCGTTCGAATCAAGGCGGGGCTTTCGGACCTCGACCTCCCGCAAAATTCCACGTTCACCACCGACAGCAACTCGGCTGAGACGTTCACCACGCCGGCCCTCAATATATCCTCCACGCCCATGCTCAGCGGGCTCATGCCCGGCTCCGGCCTTTTCGGGGGCCATTTCAAGGACTTCGGCTCCGATTACGCGACCGCCCTCTCCACGGGTCTCATCCCCACGGTTCGAGTCGCCGCTGAGCATCTCACCGGCAATTGGGTGACATATCAACCCGTCGGTTCCTACAGCGCCGACCTCGAGACCTGGGACGACGGCGGCGGCAAGTCGTCGTGCCATCTGATGGATGGGACGGTCGCGCTCTCCACCGGCGTCCGCGCGCTCGGCGGTGCGGAGGTCCGGATCAGTTCCGAATCGCCGGACGGGTTCTGTCCGATTAAGGAGAACTACGACATCAAGATCACCTTGACCAAAGCGATCCAGAACGGCTTCGCCGTCTGCTTCAGCAGCGACAGCCAGGGGCAGTGCGTCGACGGGACGGAATTCAGCCCAATCGTGACCTTGGCGGTGACGGGAGCGGCGGCGCTCATCGACGTTCGAGGCCCCTCGGTCGTCCCCGGGAAATATGCCCTGCCCGGGGACGTCAGTCTGCCACTCGCCGACGGCGTGACGGTCTCGAATCTCGACCTAAAGGCCCCGGCGGACTTCGTCTTGGCCACGGGCGCCGGCTATCCGGCGCTCGGCGACGACCTGCAAGGAGAGGGCCAATCCTATTCCTTGGCCGCCCGACCGGCCCTGCTGATCGGTTCGACGGGAGTTCCGCCGCCGGGATTCAGCGTCTCCTTCGGCGGCTTGTCCTTGCCGGCAGGGACTTTCGCCCGCGTGTTCCCAGCAGACCCGAGCTTCGACATATGTCATTGGACCGACACCCCGGCGACCCGATCGATGGCACTTCAGGGACCCGGCGTCGTGCAATTCATGAAGTCGCAGTTCTCGAATCCTCAGACCGTCAGCGACGGAGCGCTTTCCTTCACGGCCGATCAGAGCGTCCAAGTCTCGAATCCGAACACGGACCCCCGCTTCCTGCAGATGCTGAACGTCCTTCGATCCAAAGGACGGATATTGGTCTCGGACCGCGCTTGGGACGTGGAGCCGTCGGGCCTGCGGTTTTCCCCGCCCGCCGTGGTCACCATCGGCTATTCGGACGCCGAGGTCATCAATGCCGGCGGCGCGAGCAACCTCGCTCTGCACCAGGTCACGCTTGACGACTCCCATGACACTCCGCCCGTCGGCGGTTTGACGCTCAACAACGTCTGCCACACGACGGAAGGATTATGGGACAAGACGGCGTCCATCTTCGGCGTTTTCGGCGACACGACGCCGGTCCCGGCGTCGGACGTCCTGCCGCCCGTCACCACCCTGCTCGCGCGCGGGACGACCGTCGCGGGCTCCGTGGACATCCTGACCGTCGACACGGTCACCGTGAGCCTGTCGGCGGTCGACCCGGCCTACCCCGGTGCCCCGGTCTCGGGACTGGCGCAGACGCGCTTCCAATTGGACGTTCCCGTGTCCACTCCTTCCGCGAACTCCTTGAACTCCGCGTACGCCGCTCCGTTCGCGCTCTTTCCCGGCACCCACACCATCGCCTACCAGAGCCGGGACGCCGCGGGCAACTGGGAGGCGGTGAAAGTGGCCACCGTCGTCGTCACCCAGGCGCCGGGACGGGCCGTGGGAGGCCTGGGGATCGGCTCCACGGGCCTCGCTCTCTGGTCCGTCCAGCTCGACAGCGGAGCCGTGTCACTCGCGCGCAGCAGCGCCTACGGGGTCCTCGCGGGCTCCGCGACGCTCTCCGGCGGCGTGACGAACTTCCCCTGGTCCGTCCTCTTCGACGCCTCGACGCGCGCCTTCGCCGTCGGCACGGCCGCCGGCCCCGGCTTCTCCGCGCTCGACGCCGCTGTGTACGCCCCCTCCGCGAACGGGGACGCCGCCCCGCTCTACGCGAGCTACGACGGCGGGCGCGGCCTCGACGACATGGCCTACGCCGCCGCCGCGCCGGGCTGGATCGCCGGAGTGACCCAGCTCTCGGGCTCGCCGGACCTCAGCAACGGCCCCAACGGGACCTTCGCGGCGGCCCTTTGGCGCTTCGACTCCGGGACCGGCGCGATCATACTGTCCACCGCCTCCAGCCGCGCCGGCTTCGACGCGGCGACCGGCATCGCCGCGGACGCCTCCGGCGACCTGTGGGTGGCCGGCTTCTCCCGCTCCCCGTCCACGGGCGCGGCGCGGCCGCTCGACCTCTTCCTGGCCGAGTACGCCTCCGACGGCCGCACGCTCCTCGCCGGACCGTATTACTACCCCGGCTTCCTCGGCGGGTTCGATCAGGGTCTGATCGCGACGCCCGCCGTCTCCAGCGGGGCCGTCCTCGTCGCCGCGCCGCAAGACCGCCCCGCGGGCGGCGGGCGAGACCTCGCCTTCCTCAAGATCGACGCGCATAGCGGCGCCGTCCTGGCGCGCGACGACTGGCGGCCCTCGGACGGGTCTTCCGCTTCCCCCGCCGTCCTCCTGGGCGAATCCAGCGGGACCTGGCTGACGGCGGGGACGCTGGACTACGGGTTCACCCGGGCCGCGCTCTGGCGCTTCGCCTCGAGCGGGGCGCTGCTCTCCGCACAGCAGGCCGCGGGCATCGGCGGAGTTCGCGGCGCCGTCTACCAGGGCGCGACGCTTTGGCTCTCGGCCGACGACTCCACGATGCCCGTCGCCGCCTCCGCCGTCTCTCCCACCCCCGGCGCCGACCAGGATGCCCTGCCGCCGCGCACCAGCCTGTCCGTCGGCGCGCCCTCCTTCTCGAGCGGCACGCTCGTCTTCATCGGCTCGACCACGCCGCTCGGCCTGAGCGCCGCCGACGACCTGGCCGTGGTCGGGGACGGGGCCGGCACCGGGGTGGCCCAGACGCTCTGGTCCCTGGACGGCTCCGCTTTCTCGGCGCGGTCAGGGAGCTTCACCCTCGTCTCCGAGGGCACCCACACCGCGAGCTACTACAGTACGGACTCCGCGGGCAACGCGGAGGCGCCGCGCCCGGCCCTCCTCGCCGTCGATCTCACGCCGCCGGCCGTGCAGTTCTACTCCACGGGGACGGCTTACGCGTTGTCCGCCCAAGACCCCGTGATCGTCGGCGGCGCCTCCGGCCTGGCGCAGATCCGGTACCTCGTGGACGCCGATCCCGCCTCCTGCGCGGTCTCGCCCAGCACCGCCGCCGCGCCCGGGACTTGCGCCAATCCCGGTTACGCCGGACCGTTCACGCTCGCCGTGGGGACCCACACCGTCTTCTACCAGGCCGTCGACAACATGGGGAACGGTCAAGCCGTCGCTCACTCCAGCTTCGTCGTCGTGGGCTCGACCGCCTCGTCCTCCGCGTACGCTCTGAATCCCTCGACCGGTCCCATCGGGATCCCGTTCGTCCTGTCGGGCGCGGGCTTCGGCGCGTACGCCGGAGCCGACACGCGCGTGCTGATCGGCGGGGCCACCGCGCCCGTCTCCGTGTGGAACGACCAGGCCATCAAGGGCGCGATCCCGGGACTCTCCACCGGGACCTACTCCGTGGCGGTCGCGCGTCTGGAGGCTTCCAGCGAGACGGTCCTGAACGTCGGGCGCTTCCAGGTCGTTTTGCCGTCAGCTGCGAGCATCAGCGTCTCGTCGGCCCCCGTCGGCGCGCCCTTCGCCCTGACCGGCACGGCCTTCGGTCCGTATGCCGGCTCGGACACGCGCGTCCTCATCGGCGGGACAACGGCCCCCATCTCCGTCTGGAACGACGCGCTCATCGAAGGAACGGTCCCGCCCCTCTCGACCGGGACCTATCCCGTCGTGATCCAGCGCCGGTCCGCCGACGGGTACCTGGCCTCCGTCTCGCCCTTCTCGCTGACCGTGGCCGCCTCCACCGCGACTGCCCCGGCCGACCTCCTTGCGCCGGTCACCCGCCTGGTCTTCGAGCGCGGCCGCCAGTCGACGGCGCCTGCGGGCGTCTACGCCTCAGCGGACACCGCCTTCGCGTTCGATGCCGTCGATTTCGCGAGCGGCGCCGCCCCTTCGGGCGTGCTCCTGACGCGCTATCAGGTGGACGGCGGCACCTTCACGGTCTATTCCGGGACCTTCACGCTGGCTCCCGGCGTCCACGACCTCGCCTTCCAGAGCCTGGACAACCTGGGCAACGCGGAGCTCCCGCAAGGCGCGACCGTCTTGATCGACGCCGCGCCGCCCGTGAGCGAGGCCCGCGTCGGCGCGCCGGCCTTCACCGCGGCCGACGGGACGCTCTACCTCGGGACGGCGACGCCCGTCTCCCTCGCCGCCGCCGACCCCGAGCTGTCGAGCGGCACGGCGGGCTCCGGAGTGAGCCGCATCGAGGTGGCCGTGGACACCGCGGTCTTCGGCGCCTACGCGTCGACCCTGACCTTCGCCGAGGGCCGCCACGCGGTCCTGTATCGCGCCGTGGACGAGGTCGGCAACGCCGAGACCGCTCGGACCCTGGACCTCTCGGCCGACGCGACGCCCCCGCTGACCGCCCTGTCCCTCTCGACGCCGTCGGCCGGCGGCTTCGTCTCGACCGCGACGCTCGTCTCCCTGACGGCCGCGGACCCGGTCTCGGGAGGCGTCGCGTCCGGCGTGGCGTCCACCCGCTACCGGATCGACGGCGGGACCTTCGCCGCCTACGCGTCCGGGTTCCGGCTCTCCGCGCCCGACGGCGCCCACGAGATCGACTACCAAAGCGCGGACCACGCCGCCAATCTGGAGGTCTTGCGCTCGACCGTCGTCTATCTGGACCAGACCCCGCCGGTCGCGGCCGCGCAAGCGGGCTCGCCGTCCTACGCGGCCGCGGACGGCGCGCTCTTCGTGACCCCGGCCACGCCCGTGACCTTCGCCGCCGTGGACCCGTCGTCGGGCTCGGTCGCCTCGGGCGTGGACCGCATCGAGGCGGCCGTGGACGGCGGCGCGTACGCGGTCTACGCCGCCGCGCTGACCTTCGCCGAGGGCCGCCACACGGTCGCCTACCGCGCGGTGGACAAGGCGGGCAACGCCTCGGCGCCTCGGACCCTGAGCCTGCAGTCCGACGCCACCCCTCCCGTGACCGGTCTCGCGCCGAGCGGCAGCTTCTACTCGTCGAACGGCCGCGACTACGCTCCGGCGGGCTTCTATTACGTCCTGACCGCGACCGACCCCGTCACGAGCGGCGTGGCCTCGGGCGTGGGGGCCGTGCGCTACGCGCTGGACGGCGGCGCGTTCCAGGACTACGCCTCGACCTTCACCCTGGCCGAAGGCGTCCGCCGGGTCGCCTTCCTCAGCGCGGACCGCGTCGGCAACGCCGAGCTGACGAAGTCGGCCACGGTGTACGTGGA
>JAJXTZ010000154.1 GCA_021783355.1 bacterium
CGCGGGCCTCCTTGCGCAGGGCCGAGGCGCGCGCCTCGGCCGCCCGGGCCATCTCCTTGGGCGCGGCCTTGGCGAGCTCGGCGTAGGCCTGCGCCGCGCGCGCCGGGTCGCCGGCCTTCTCGTAGGCGTCGCCGAGCTTGATCAGCGCCTGGAGACGGAACTGGGACTTCTCGGGCTTGAGGCCCGCCATCTTCTCCCAGATCGACAGGGCCAGGTCCGGCCGCCCCCCCGCCAGGCGCAGTTCGCTCTCGCGGTAGTAGGTCTCCATCGCCAGGTCGGGCGTCGCGCCCGGCAGGGCGCGGATCTGCGCCAGCGTCGCCGCCCCTCCGTCGAAGTCCTTGCGGTCCTTCTGGATCTGGAAGGTCTCCCACAGCGCGCTCTGCGCCTGCGGGTCGTCGGGCTTGGCCGCGGCCACGTACTTCTGGTACGCGTACTGCGCCATGTCCAGCTTGCCCAGCTTCTTGTACGCCAGCGCGAGGTTGAACTGCGCCGGGCCCGTGTAGTCGGAGCCCGGGTACTCCTCGAGCAGGCGGTCGTAGTCGCGCGCCGCGTCCTGGTACTTCTCCAGCGCGTAGTAGGAGCTGGCCAGGTGGAACAGGGCCAGCGGCGTGTCGTCGTCCTTGTCGAAGTTGTTGAGCAGGCGCTCGTAGGCCGGGATCGCGTCCTGGTAGCGCTGCAGGTCGAAGTCGCTCTCGCCCAGCAGGAACTGCGCCTTGGGCAGCTCCGGGTGGTTCGTGAAGTTGACCGAGAAGTTCTGGAACTCGGTCGCGGCCGTCTGGTAGTCCTTCGCGTCGAACGCGCGCCGCGCCAGGCGGAACTGAGCCTCGCCGGCGATGTCGGTCCCGGGCTGGGAGCTCACGATTCCGCGCAGGACCGTCTTGTAGTCGAACTTCGCGTCGCGGTCGAAGACGGACTCCAGCAGGTCCAGCCCGCCCGAGTCCTCGCCGGCCTTCGGGAAGTCCGCGATCAGCGTCTGGACCTCCTTGACCGCGCCGGCGTCGTCCTTGACGGCGAAGGCCGCCTGCGCCAGGCGCAGGTGGGCCAGCGGCGCCGTCGCGCCCTGCGGGTCGGCCGCGAGCAGGCCCTGGTAGGCGGCGACCGCCTCCGGGTACTTCTGCGCGCGGAACAGCGTGTCGGCGATCTGCGCCCGGGCGAGGTCGGCGTCCTTGGCCTGCGGGTACTGGTCCACCATCTTCGTCCACAGGTCGATGGCCTGGGTGTAGTAGCGCTGGTAGTACGAGCACAGCGCCGCGCGGTACAGCGCCGCCGGGGCCTCCGCGGTCTTCGGGTAGTCGGACGCGTACTTCGAGTACAGGTTGAACGCGTCGTCGTAGTTCTTCTGGTTGAACATCGAGTCCGCGATGCCCAGCTCGTTGGGGCCGGTGAACGAGAACGAGGAGTTGGAGACGGCCAGCATGTCCTTGAGCTTCTGGCGCGCGTCCAGCGCGTCCTGGTCGTCGCCCTTGTAGGTGTAGCACCACGCGAGGCCGTCCTGGGCGTAGAACGCGGCCGGGTCGTCCGGGTACACCTTGAGGATCATCTCGTAGATGACCTTGGCCTCGTCCACCTGGCCGAGCTGCAGGTACGCGTCCGCGGCGTACAGGTAGCTCATCGAGCGCCACTTGGACCGGGACGGCGGCAGGTTGCGGAAGATGAACTGGTACGAGGTCAAGATCGAGTTGTACGCCTTCTGGTCGTACTGGCTCTTCAGGATGGTGAACAGCGCCTGCTCGGCGATCTCCGACGACGGGGCCAGGTCGATGATGCGCTGCAGCGACGAGGTGGCGTCGGTGTAGAGCTTCATCTGCAGCTGGGCGTTGGCCATGATCAGGTAGACGTTCTTGGCCAGCACGTGGTTCGGGTACTGCGCGATGAAGTTGCGCCCGGTCTGGATCGTCTGCATGTAGTCGCCGACCTGGTACTGGCACCAGGCGAGCTTGAAGAAGGCCATCGGGGCGATCTTGATCGCGTCCGGGTACTGCGTGATGACCTTGGTGTAGGCGAACAGCGCCTCGCGGTACTGCCCGGAGATCAGGTACGACTCCGCGATGAAGAACTGCGCCAGCGGCGCGAAGAAGTCCTTCGGGTAGCGGTCGAGCACCGCCTGGAAGTTGGCGCGCGCCTCCACGTAGTCCTTCTTCTGGAAGTAGGACGAGCCGATGCGGAACAGCGCCGACACGCGCAGCGGGCTGTCCGGGTAGAGCTGGATGAAGCGCTGGTACTTGGCAATCGCGCCGTTGAAGTCCTGGGCCAGGAAGAACGAGTCGCCGATGAAGAACTGCGCCTCCTCCTTGAGCTCCGAGTTCGGGTAGTCGTGGATCAGGTTCTCGAAGGCCGCGGCCGCCAGGTACGCGCGCTTGCTGAGCAGGTAGGTCTTGCCCAGGTAGTACTGCGCGTCGGCGGTCTTGACCTGCTTGAGGTCGCGCTCGGCGTTCTCGTAGTCGCCCTTGTGCAGGGCCACGATGCCCTGCGCGTAGAGCACCGCGGGCTGGTGCAGGAAGGTCGGGTAGGTCTCGCCGAGCAGGAACAGCTGGGCCTCGGCGTCGGAGAACTGCTCGAGCGCGAGGTCCGAGTAGACGATGCCCATCAGGGCCTCGCCGTTGATGTAGGACTTGGGGAAGTTCTTGTCCACCGAGGTGAACTCGCGGATCGCGCCTTCCCAGTCCTTGCCGTCGTAGGCGACCTCGCCCAGGCGGTACTGAGCGGAGGCGGCCAGGCCGGACTTCTCGTCGTCGACGACGGACTGGTAGGCCTTGCGCGCGTCCTCCAGCGCCTTGACCGCGGCCGGGTTGCGCGGGGCCAGCAGGCGCGCGGTGGAGGTCTTCTTCGACGCGGCCTCCGACTTCAGGATGGAGAGCGCGTACTGCAGGTTCGCCTCGCCGACCATGAAGCGCGCGTCGGCGACGCGCGGGCTGCGCGGGAACTGCGCGATGAAGGTCTCGAACGCCTGGACGACGGCCAGCTTGTCCCGGCCGGTGTCCTGGTAGAGCTGCGTGGCCGAGGCGAACGCGGCGTCCTCCGCCTGGGCGTCGTACTGGGGCTTGTCCGACATCCCCCAGCTGAACGCGCCGGCGGGCGCGGCGAGCGTCAGAGCGGCCAGGACGGCGAGGGTCGTCTTCATTCTCACTCCCAGGAGGGCGCGGTCTTCTTCCGTGCGGCTTCCTCCGACAGGCGCGTCGTGAAATCCCCGGGCGCGACGCCCTGGAACTGCCGCCCGTCGCGCAGGCGCACGGCCAGCGTGCCGGACTCCACGTCCTTGGGCCCCAGCACGACCATGTACGGGACCTTCTCCAGCGTCGTCTCGCGGATCTTGTGCCCGATCTTCTCCGGGCGCGCGTCGATCTCCGCGCGCAGGCCGGCGGCCTCCAGGGTCTTCCGGAGCTCCTCGGCCGGCGGGACCTGAGCGTCGGTCAGCGTCAGGATCTTGACCTGCACGGGGCTGAGCCACAGCGGGAACGCGCCGGCGTAGTGCTCGATCAGGATGCCGAAGAAGCGCTCGATGGAGCCGTAGAGCGCGCGGTGCACCATCAGCGGGCGGTGGCGCGCGCCGTCGGAGCCGACGAACTCCAGGTCGAACTTCTTGGGCAGGTTGAAGTCGAACTGCACGGTGGACAGCTGCCACGGGCGGCCGATCGCGTCGATGAGCTTCATGTCGATCTTGGGGCCGTAGAACGCGGCCTCGCCCTTGATCAGCGTGTACGGGATGCCGCGGCGCGCGAGCACGCCTTCCAAGGCCTTCGTCGCGCGCTCCCACTCCTCGGCCTCGCCGGAGTACTCGGACTTCTTCTCCGGATCCCAGGTGGAGACCTCCATCGCGTACTTCTCGAAGCCGTAGGTCTTGAAGACGGTCAGCGCGAAGTCCACGCAGCCCTCGACCTCGGACTCGATCTGGTCGGGCGTGCAGAAGATGTGCGCGTCGTCCTGCGTGAAGCCGCGCACGCGCAGCAGGCCGTGCAGGACGCCGGAGCGCTCGTAGCGGTAGACGGTCCCCAGCTCGGCCAGGCGCAGGGGCAGATCCTTGTAGCTGCGCAGGGCGCTCTTGTAGATCAGGATGTGGCCCGGGCAGTTCATCGGCTTGAGCTGGTAGTCGGCCTTCTCCACCTCGATGGCGCCGAACATGTTCTGCTTGTAGAAGCCGGTGTGGCCGGAGGTGTTCCAGAGGTCCAGATTGGCGATGTGCGGCGTGAAGACCATCTTGTAGCCGCGCGTGAGGGCCTCGGCCTTGAGCCAGTCCTCCATGATCATGCGCACGCGCGCGCCCTTCGGGTGCCAGAAGATCAGCCCCGGACCCGCGAGGTCCTGGATGCTGAAGAGGCCCAACGCCGGGCCCAGCTTGCGGTGGTCGCGCTTCTTGGCCTCCTCCAGCTGCTTCAGGTGGTCGGCCAGCTGCTGCTTCGTCGGCCACGCGGTCGCGTACAGGCGCTGGAGCATCGCGTTCTTCTCGTCGCCGCGCCAGTAGGCTCCGGCCACGGAGAGCAGCTTGAAGTGGCGGATCGCCTTGGTGCTGGGCGTGTGCCCGCCGCGGCAGAGGTCGGTGAAGGTCCCGTGCGTGTAGTGCGTGAGAGTCTGGTCCTTGAAGCCCTCCAGCAGCTCCAGCTTGTAGGGCTCGCCGCGCCCCTCCCAGTACCGGCGCGACTCCTCGTAGCTCACTTCCTTGCCGACGAAGTCGTGGTTGCCCTCGGCGATCTGGAGCATGCGCTTCTCGATCTGCGGGAAGTCCTCCTCGGTGAAGCGGTGCGCGGAGTCGAAGTCGTAGTAGAAGCCGTTGTCGATGGCGGGGCCGATGGTGATCTTCGTGCCGGGAAAGAGCTCCTGGACCGCCTGCGCCATCACGTGCGCGGCGGAGTGGCGCAGGGCGGCGAGGGCCTCGGGAGAGTTCGGGTCAGCGGAGCGCACGATGTCGGCCATGTCGGGAATCTCCTCTTACTTTAAAGCGCCGATATTATAGACATATTGCCGGCCGCCGCCGCCATCGGGGAAGATTTGGAATTCCCCCGGAAAGCGCGGGGGAATCGCAAAAAAAAGAGCGCGGCGGGCGCGCTCGGGAAGGGAGAGGAAGAACGGCGGAAAATGGTGCCCAGTATAGGATTTGAACCTATGACCTTTCCCATGTCAAGGGAACGCGCTACCCCTGCGCCAACTGGGCGTCAACGGCCGACGACGGCGGCTATCTTATCATGTCGCGCCGCCGCGAATCAAATCTAGCGGCGGCGGCCGGAGGCGTCGAGGTCGTAGGAGCCGAACACCCAGCCGCGCGGCCCGCTGACGGCCGTGGTCACCGAGACCCCGTCGCCGGAGGCCGCCAGCGTCAGCGCGTAAGCGTAGCGCGAGACCGGACGGGCGTCGCGGTCGGTCCACAGGACCGCGCCGCGCCGGTCCAGGCGCCACACGGTCGGGGCGAAGCCCTCGCCCACGGTCGTCGTGCCCAGCGCGTAGACCCCGCCGTCGCCGTCGGCGACCACCGCGCGGGCCTGGCAGGAGGAGCCGTACTGCAGGTCCGCGTTCCAGAGCAGCCGGCCGTCCGGGGACCACTGCGCCGCCCAGCACCCGGAGGAGTCCCCGCCGAAGACGGTCAGCTCCTCGCCGGCGCCGACGGCCGCGCCCACCGGCTCCTCGCCGCGGCCCTGGCCCCAGCGGTCCTGCCAGCGCACGCCCCCGTCGAGCCCCAGCCGCCGGACGATCACGCGCCCGCCGGTCGCGGCGGCGTCGGTCTCCACCGCGTACGCGGCCGCGCCCTGCGCGACGGCGAACACCGGGTCGCCGCCCCCCGCCCCGGTGATCGAGGCGCCGGCGGCGGACGCGAGCAGGACGGCGAGGAGCGCGGCGCTCACCGGGTCATCTTAGCACGCGGCGGGGCGGGCCGGCGGCGCATCAGCGGGATCAGGCCGTAGGCCGGGGAGAAATCGTGCTCGAGCGGGTCCGGGTTGTTCTGCCACAGCAGGCGCGGGCCGACGAACGGGTACAGCTCGTAGCGCCCGGAGGCCGCCAGCGCGCGCACCCGCGCGGCCGTCTCCGGCTCCAGGCTCAGCCACGGCGAGGGCAGGATCCAGTCCGGCTCCGAGGAGAGGAACTCCCGCGGGTACACCGGCCGCAGGCCCGTGGCGAACATCAGGCTCAGCGCCTCGTCGTCGGCGAAGAAGGTCTTGCCCCCGCCGGAGCGCAGCGCGGCGGCCGCGCCCTCGACGAAGCCTTCCGGGCCGCGGACCAGCTCGCGGGCCGTCAGCCATAGGCCGGAGCGCAGCGGCAAGTCGCGCAGGCGCGCGCGCATCATCCCGGAGACCGACTCCGCGGGCGCGGCCGGCGCCCCGACGAGCTGGGCGGCCTTCAGCGGGAGCAGGAACAGGGCGTTGCAGGAGACCGTCGCCGCGGCCAGCGCCGCGGCCGCCCCCGCG
>JAJXTZ010000155.1 GCA_021783355.1 bacterium
CGCCGCCGGTCGGGTTGGCCGGGGAGTTGAGGATCACCAGCTTGGTCCTCGGGGTCAGCAGGCGCTCGAACTCCTCCGGGTCGAAGTCCCAGTCGTTCTCCTCGCGGATCGGCAGGGGCACGGCCTTCGCGCCGACGTACTGGATCATCGACTCGTAGATCGGGAAGCCCGGGTTCGGGTAGATCGCCTCGTCGCCCGGGTCGAGCAGGGCCAGGACCGTGAAGAAGATGATCGGCTTGCCGCCGGGGACCACGATGGTCTCCTCCGGCGCGACCGGGACGCCGCGCGTGCGCGCCACGTACTCGGCCACGGCCTTGCGCGCCTCGGGCAGGCCCGCCGAGGGGCCGTAGTGCGTCCAGCCGGCGTCGAGCGCGCGCTTGGCGGCGTCGCGGATGTTGGCCGGCGTGTCGAAATCGGGCTCGCCGATCTCCAGGTGCACGACCTTGCGCCCCTGCGCCTCCAGGGCGCGGGCGCGGGCCAGGACCTCGAAAGCGGTCTCCGTCCCCAGGCGGGAGAAGCTTTGCGCGAGTTTCATGACGCGATTCTAGCTATTTTTCGGCCTCCCGGCTTGCGCCGCGCGCCCCGCGCGGACTACACTTTCCCCTGATGAGCCTGGAGAAAGTCGCCGAGCAGGACGGCCGCGAGGTCTGGCTGGCCGTCCTCGACCGCCCCGAGGACGCCGCGGACTGGGCCGGCACCGCCCGGCCGCGCGGCGGCATCCTGGCCTATCTGGACGGCTGGAGCGCCGCGGAGCTGGACCGGTTCTGCGCCGAGGCCCTGAAGCTCGCCCCCTCCGAGGCCGCCTTCGCCGGGGCCGCGGCGGCCGAGGCGCGCGCGGCTCTGGCCCGCAAGGCGCCCGGCCTGGCCTCCACCGTCCGCGGCGGCGAGCCGCTCGACGAGTCGGTCTGGTACATGTTCTTCGCCAGCTACGAGCCCGACCCCGCCACGCGGCGCCAGCCGCCGCTGATCGTGGCCTTCCGCGCCGGGGACCCGCGCGCCGAGGAGTTCCGGCGCCTGGCCGCGCGCTTTCCCGCGGCGATGAACGAGGTCCTGGAGCGCGAGTAGGGCCGGACCCCTCAGGCCCCGGGCCCGAAGATCTCGCGCAGGCGCGCCTCGGTCAGCCCCACGAAGCGTCCGCGCGCCGACGCGTAGACCGTCCCGTCCGCGCCCGTCAGCTCGCCGGAGAGGTCCATCACGCGGCCCCGGCGCGGGCCCGCGCGCGTCACCACCAGCAGCTCGGCGCCCAGCGGCGTGCCGCGCCGGAACTCGGTGGTCAGGCGCGCGGTCATGCAGCGCAGGCCGGTGAGCCACGCGGCCGCGCCCAGTGCCTCGTCGAGGGCGGTCAGGATCGCGCCGCCGTGGACCAGTCCCGGCGCGCCCTCGGACAGGGGCCCGAAGTCCGCGACGGCGACCAGCGCCCCGTCCGGGCGCCGGTAGTAGCGCAGGACGAGCCGCCCCTCCGCGGAGGTCATCCCCGCGAAGGCCCCGCGCGCGGCCGCGAACGGGAAGGGCTGGACCGCCTCCCACCCCGGCTCGGGCCAGCGCCACGCGGGAGCGCTCACTCGGGCATCGCCGGCGGCGCGGTCTTGACCTCGTCGCCGTTCAGGGCGCCCAGGAAGGCGACGAGGTCGTCGACCTCCTTCGGGCTCAGGTGCAGGGGCCGGATGCGCCCGTCCAGGTGCGGGTTCTTGTTCCCGCCGCGGTTGTAGAACTCGACCACCTGCGCGAGCGTCTTCTCCGAGCCGTCGTGCATGTACGGGGCGGTGTCCTTCAGGTTGCGCAGGGTCGGGGTCTTGAACGCGCCCCAGTCCTTGGCGGCCTTCGTGACCTTGTAGCGTCCCAGGTCCGGGTCCTTGCCGGTCAGCGCGACGCCCAGGTTGTGGTAGTCGGAGTCGGAGAAGTTGAAGCCGCTGTGGCAGAACGCGCAGTCCCCCTTCTTCGGGTCGTTGAACAGGTCGAAGCCGCGCTGGGCCGCCGCGCTCATCGCGGTCTTGTCGCCGGCCTGCCAGCGGTCGTACGGAGAGTCCCCGGTCAGCACCGTGCGCTCGAAGGTCGCGATCGCCTGGGCGATGCGGTCGATGTCCACCTTCTCGTCGCCGAAGGCGGACTTGAAGAGCGGCGCGTAGCCCTTGATCCCGGCGATGCGCGCGACGGCCTCCTGGTGCGTGAAGCCCATCTCCACGGGGTTCTCGATGGGGCCCTTGGCCTGCTCCTCCAGGCTGGCCGCGCGTCCGTCCCAGAACTGGACGTCCATGTACGCGGCGTTGAGGACCGTCGGCGCCGAGCGCGTCCCCTTCTGGCCGCGGATGCCGGTCGAGACCGGCGCCTGGTCGGTCCAGCCCTTGTTCGGGTCGTGGCAGGTCGCGCAGGAGACCGTGCCGTCGCGCGAGAGGCGCTTGTCGAAATAGAGGACCTTGCCCAGGGCGACCTTCGCGTCGGTCACGGGGTTCGCGTCGGGCAGGGATGGGGCCTGGAGGCCGAGCGGGACCTTGTACGGGTACTCCGGGCCGCCGAAATCGTCGGCCCGCGCGGGCGTCGCGCTCGCGGCGGCCAGGGTCAGGAGCAGGACGGCGAGGATGCGGGTCTTCATGGCGCCTCCATAATTGATAAATATTATTATAAAGTAATTATAGCTTAACTAGCGCGGAGCGTCAAGGCGCGTCTCCAGCTCCTCCGGCGTCAGCCCCTCCGCGTAGCCGGCGCGGACGGCCGCCTCGTCCACGGAGCGCTCGTAGGCCGTCACGCGCGCGCCCTCCGGGGCGAAGAGGTGCGCCGACGCCAGCGACAACAAGGAAGCGACGGAACGGCCCTTGTAGTCTCCGCCGCGTGGGAGAGCTCGTGCGCGATCAGCGCGGCCGTCATCGCCGCGGGCCGCGGCGGCCGCGGAGCGCGGCGGGAAGGCGCACGACGAACTCCGTGGAGCGGCCGTGGCCCCGGACGGCCGCGTCGCCCCCCATCGGCGTCAGCAGGCGCCGCGCCGTCTGCGGGCGCGCGGGCGGGGAGTCCTCGGGGGCCTCGAAGCCGATGCGGATCAGGACGGAGTCCTCTCCCTCCTCGACCGAGACCTTCAAGTCGCCGTCCAGCGGGGAGGCCTCGACGGCGGCGTCCAGGAGCTCCAGCAGGGCCTGCTGGAACTGGGGCTCGCCGGCGGCCGCGCGCAGGGGCTTGGCGGGCAGGAGCCGGGTCAGGGTCAGGCGCTTGGAGGCCGTGCGGTGCTCGACGAGGCCCAGGGTCCGCGCCGTCACGGCCCCGGCGTCGCAGGCCCCGGGGTCGTCGTCGTCGTCGCGGCGCAGCAGGCGCAGGAGGTCCGCGGTCAGGCGCGACAGGGAGCGCGCCGAGTCCGCGATGCGGCGCAGGTCGTCGCCGCCCTCGCGCTCCATGCCGATGAGCATCTCGGCGCTGCCTCGGATCAGGGCCAGGCGGCCGTTCATGTCGTAGATGAGGCCCGCGAGCAGGCGGGGCAGGCCGCCGCCGGCCTCCAGGCGCTCGCTCTCGACGCGCTCCAATTCCGCGGCCAGGGCCTCGAGCTCCTCGCGCGAGGCGGCCAGCGCGCGGCGGGCGCGGCGGTCCCGGAACGCCTGGTCCGCCGTCACGCCCGCCGACAGGGTCAGCACGGCCGCCTTGAGCAGGAACTCGGCCGCCATCCAGCCCCTCGGGACCGCCCACAGCGAGTCCAGGTACTGGCAGGCGAGGAACGCCGCCGAGGCGGCCGCGGCGAGGACCACGTGGCGGGCCTCGAGGTAGAGGCAGGCGGTGAAGATCGGGATCAGGTACATCGGCCAGAACGGGGAATCCTGCCCCCCCGAGAGGCTCAGGACCGCCGTGACCAGGACCATGTTGACGGCCATGGAGACCAGAGGCACGAACCACAGGTCCCCGCGGCGGCGCAGGACCATGTGGTAGCCCAGGTTGAAGGCCAGCAGGGCCGCGAAGGCCCAGAGGAGCCCGCCGGAGGCCTGCGGGCCGTTGCGCAGGAGCACGGCGACCCCCGCCATGCAAAGGGAGAAGGCGATCTCCTGGTTGCGGAAGGCGGTCTCGCCGGCCCGGGTGGCGACGCTCACGGTGCCAGTGTAATCGCGGCCCCCGCGCTTGTCAATGCCGCTCCCGAATTTGATTGAATAGCCGCGTCGCCCGTCGAAGAGACCCCCTCACGGAGAAGACCATGAGCACGGCCGCCCTTCCCGCCCTCCACCCTCTTCTGAAGGATTTCCTGTCGCGCAAGACCCACAAGCTCCTGATCGACGGCGCCCCGGCCGACGCGGCCTCGGGCCAGACCTTCGCGACCCTCAATCCCGCCGACGGCTCGCTCCTGGGAACCGTCGCCGAGGGCGGCGCCGCCGACGTCGACCGCGCGGTCGCGGCCGCGCGCAAGGCCCTGACCGGTCCGTGGTCCGAATTGTCTCCCGCGCAGCGGGAGAGGGTCCTGCACAAGGCGGCCGACCTCCTGGAGGCCCGCGCCGAGGCCTTCGCCCAGCTCGAGGTCCTGGACAACGGCAAGCCGATCCGCGAGGCCAAGAACGGCGACCTGCCGCTGGCCGTGGGCCTGCTGCGCTACTTCGCCGGCTGGCCGACCAAGATCCACGGCGAGACCACCCCCGTCTCCGTCCCGTACTTTCCCGGGGCCAAGTTCCTCCATTACACGGTGCGCGAGCCCGTCGGCGTGGTCGGCGCGATCATCCCGTGGAACTTCCCGCTCCTCATGGCGGTCGAGCGCCTGGCGCCGGCCCTGGCCTGCGGCAACGCCGTGGTGCTCAAGCCCGCCGAGCAGACGCCGCTGTCCGCCCTCTGGCTGGGAGAACTGCTCCTGGAGGCCGGCGTCCCCCCCGGGGTCGTCAACGTGGTCCCGGGCTTCGGGCCGACCGCCGGCGCCGCGATCGCCGGGCACATGGGCGTGGACAAGGTGACCTTCACCGGCTCCACCGAGGTCGGCCGCGAGGTGGTCAAGGCCTCGGCCGGGAACATGAAGCGGGTCACGATGGAGCTGGGCGGCAAGTCCCCCAACATCGTCTTCGCCGACGCGGACCTGGAAGCGGCGGCCAAGGGCATCTTCATGGGCATCTTCTACAACCAGGGCCAGTGCTGCTCGGCCGGCTCGCGCGTGTTCATCGAGCGCCCGGCCTACGAGAAGATGCTCGCGGCCTTGGCCGAGCGCGCCAAGAGCGTCCGCCAGGGCGACCCGATGGACCCCAAGACCCATATGGGTCCGCTGGTCTCGGCCGAGCAGCGCAACCGGGTCCTTTCCTACATCGAGAAGGGCAAGAAGGAAGGCGCGAAACTCCTGTCCGGCGGCGCCCCCGCCGAGGGGCCGGGCTACTTCGTCCAGCCGACGGTGTTCGGCGACGTGAGGGACGAGATGGCCATCGCCCGCGAGGAGATCTTCGGGCCGGTCGTCGCGGTGATGCCGTTCGACACGCTGGACGAGGCCGTCGCGCGCGCCAACTCCACCGACTACGGCCTGGTCTCCGCCGTCTGGACCAAGGACGTGAAGAAGGCCCACCAGATGGCCCAGAAGATCAAGGCCGGCACGGTCTGGATCAACTGCTACCACTTCGTGGACGCGGCCGCGCCGTGGGGCGGCGTCAAGCAGTCGGGCTACGGCCGCGAGAAGGGCCACTGGGCCATCGAGAATTACACGGCGGTGAAGTCGGTGTGGGTGGACCTGAACTGAGATGACGACGGCGGCTTCCTCCGAAGTCCTGGTCGAGCGCGACGGCGCCGTGGCCGTCGTGACGCTGAACCGCCCGAAGGCCCTGAACGCACTGTCGTTCTCCGTGGTGAAGGCCCTGGCCGTGGCCTTCGAGTCGCTGGAGACGGACGACTCGGTCCGCGTCATCGTCCTGGTCGGGACGCCGCGCGCCTTCGCGGCGGGCGCGGACATCCAGGAGATGAAGGATCTGTCGTCCGCTGAAGCCGCGGAAGCGGCTTTGGCGGACCATCTGGGCCGTTGGGACCGCATCGGCCGTTGCGCGAAGCCCGTGATCGCCGCCGTCTCCGGCTTCGCGCTGGGCGGCGGCTGCGAGCTGGCGATGGCCTGCGACGTGATCGTCGCCTCGGACACCGCCGTGTTCGGCCAGCCCGAGGTCCTCCTCGGCGTGATCCCGGGCGCGGGCGGCACCCAGCGCCTGGCCAAGGCCGTGGGCAAGTCGCTGGCGATGGAGATGACGCTGAGCGGGCGGCGCCTGACGGCCCGCGAGGCGCTGGCCGCGGGGCTCGTCAGCCGCGTGGTCGCGCCCGAAGTCCTGCTCGACGAGGCCAAGCGCCTGGCCCGCGAGGTCGCGAAGGCGGCGCCGCTGGCCGCGCGCGCCGCCAAAGCCGCGGTCGCCGCCGCGCAGGACCTGCCGCTGGACGCGGGCCTGCGCCGCGA
>JAJXTZ010000156.1 GCA_021783355.1 bacterium
CCTTCGCCCTCCGCGCCCAGCCGCCGCGCGTCGGGGACGACGGCGCCGCGCAGGCGCAGGACGCCGTTCTCCATGCCGCGCAGGCCCAGGAAGGCGCAGCGCCGCTGCGCCGAGACGCCGCGAGAGCGCGCGTCCGCCAGGAAGACCGTCGGCCCGCCGGGGGCCGAGGCGAGGACCACGATCCAGCGCGCGACCGGCGCGTTCGTGACCCAGACCTTGCGCCCGGAGAGACGCCAACCGCCGCGGGCCCGCCGCGCGGTCGTCGCCAGGCCCCGGAGGTCCGCCCCGGCGTCCGCCTCGCTGACCGCCAGCGCCGAGAGCTCGCCGCGCGCCAGCCGCGGCAGGAACGCCGCCCGCTGCTCGGCCGTGCCGGAGCGCTGGAGGACCGCGACGGCGGCCAGGGAGTTGTGCGTGGTGACCCACATGGCCAGCCCCGCGCTGCGCTCGGCGATCAACGCGACGGCGCGGTGGTAGTCTGCCGCCGCAAGTCCCAGGCCCCCGTGCGCGCGCGGCACGCGCAGGCGGAAGACTCCCAGGGCCTTCAAGCCCGCGATCACGCGCGGCGGGACGCGGTCGTCGCGGTCGACGGCGTCGCCGTCCACGCGCGCCAGCAGGCGCTCCAGACGGCCAAGGAGGCGGCGGGCCGCGGGGGCGGGGAGGGTGGTCACGCCCCCATTGTACTCGACGCGGGGTCGGGGACGGAAGTGCCCCTTCAGCCGCGCCCCAGCAGGCTGAGCAGGCCGTCCAGCACGGTCAACGGGTGCGGAGGACAGCCCGGAACGAACAGGTCCACGGGGACCAGGGCCTGCGCGCCGTCGAGCACCGCCGGGTGGCCGCGGTAGGGCCCGCCGGAGATCGCGCAGGCGCCGACGGCGATCACGATCTTGGGCTCGGGCGTCGCGTCGTAGGCGGCCCTCAGCGCCGGGGCCATGGACGCGGTCATCGCGCCGGTCACCAGCAGGCCGTCGGCGTGGCGCGGCGAGGCCACGAACTCCACGCCGAAGCGGCTCAGGTCGAAGACCACGGTGGTCAGCACGTTCAGGTCGGCCTCGCAGGCGTTGCAGCCCCCGGCGCTGACCTGGCGCAGGCGCAGCGCGCGGCCGAGCAGGCGCCGGCAGCGCTCGTCCAGCGCGGCCGCGGCCTTCGCCGCGCGGCCGTCGGTGAGCAGGTCCTCCTTGGTCCGCGCGGCCAGGCGGAAGTCGCGCGTGAAGGAGACCGCGCCCGCGGGGCAGGCGTCCAGGCAGTCGGTGCAGAACAGGCAGCGGCCCAGGTCGAAGCGCACGCCGGACGGGCCCGGGACCAGGGCGTCCGTCGGGCAGGCGTCCAGGCAGTCGCGGCAGCCGTCGGGGCACTTGGCCGCGTCGAGCGCCGGGCGTCCCCGGTAGCGGTCCGGCAGGACCGGGGGCTCGCCCGCCGGGAAGGCGATGGTGCGGCGCCCCTGCCGCCAGCGCTCCAGGACTTCCCTCAGCATGGTCTCCTCACAGGTCGTGGCCGCAGTAGGACAGGTTGAAGCTCTTGTTGCAGAGCGGAAAATCCGAGATCGGCTGGCCGCGCATGGCCAGCGCCAGGGCGGACCAATTGCGGAAGGACGGGTCCACGACCTTGACCCGCGCCAGGCGCCCGTCGGGCCCGGTGAGCAGGACGTGGCAGACCTCGCCGCGCCAGCCCTCCACCAGGCTCACGACCAGGCGGTCGGGCGCCAGGGGCCCGAGCGGCGCGCGCGCGGGACCGGCGGGCAGGCTCTCCAGCTGCTCGCGCGCGAAGACGAGCGAGCGCTGGATCTCCAGCCAGCGCACGAACGCGCGCGCGAGCACGTCGCCGGTCGGCGCGGTGGAGACCGGGACCTGCGCGTAGGCGTAGATCCCCTGCGGGAAGTCGCGGCGCGCGTCGCGCTCCAGGCCGCAGGCGCGCGCCGCCGGCCCCACCAGGCCCAGCGCGGCCGCGTCCGCGCGCGAGACGACCCCCGTCCCCTCGAAGCGCGCCATGACCGAGTTCGAGTCCCAGAGGAGGCCGATGGCCCCCGCCGCGTCGCGCCCGGCGCGCGCCAGGCGGTCCAGCAGGTCGGCGACGAGCTCCGGGCCCGCGTCGAAGCGCACGCCGCCCGGGCGCACCAGGCCGCGGCCGAAGCGGCTTCCGCAGAGGGCCGCCGTCGCGTTCAGGAAGTCCCCCCGCACGCGTCCGCAGAACGCGGCCGTCGGCAGATAGCCGGCGTCGCCGGCCAGCGCCCCCAGGTCGCCGGCGTGGTTGGCCAGGCGCTCGAGCTCGAGCGCGACGCCGCGCAGGGCCAGCGCGCGGGCCCCGGCGCGCGTCCCGCCCAGCGCCTCGAGAGCCTGGCACCAGGCCGTCGCGTGCGCGACGCTGGAGTCCCCGCACAGCGTCTCCGCGTGATGGATGGAGCGCTTGCCCGGACCGCCCGTCAGCGCCTCCTCCGCGCCGCGATGCTGGTAGCCCAGCGCGATCTCCAGGTGCAGGACATCCTCGCCGTGGCACTGGAAGCGGAAGTGCCCGGGCTCGATGACGCCCGCGTGGATCGGGCCGACGGCGACCTCGTGCACCTCGTCGCCTTCCACGCGGAAGAAGTCCCGGATCGGGCCGCGGACGGGCTTGAGCCATGGGTGACCCTCCGGCGTCGCGCCCGCCTGCTCGCGGAGCTCGCGCTCGAAAAGGTGCGCCTGCGGACAGTCCGGCGTCAGCGCCGGATAGGCGCCGCGCGCCTCGGTCCGCAGGGCCTCCAGCGTCCCGGCCTCCTCGTCGCCGAGCACCGCGTGGAAACGGCCCGCGTGCGCGAAGAGCGCGAGCAGGCGCGCCCCGGCCGCGGTCCGCGCGACGACGCGCCCGCGGAACTCGTCGAACGGGACCAGCGGCACGGACTCCAGGGGGACCGCCTCGCCGTTCCTCATCCCGCGCCTCCCAGGGTCCGCGCCGCCTGCGCCAGCAGGCGGCGCAGCGGCGGCGGCACCCACACCCCCAGGACCAGCGCGGCCAGCGCCAGCGCGGCGGGCACGGCGACCGAGAGCGGCGTCTCGCGCGCCTCGACCTTCCGGGAGGCGGGGCCCAGCGACATGCGCAGGCCGGTCGTCGCCATCCCGACGAAGACGAGGGTCAGGCAGGACAGGTAGGCGACGACGACGAACGAGCGCCCTTGGTCCGCCGCGGCCTTGAGCACCGCGAACTCGCTGACGAACGGCCCGAACGGCGGCGCGCCGACCGCGGCCAGCAGCCCCGCCAGCCACAGCGCGCCGGTCCAGGGCAGGACGCGCAGGACCCCGCGCGCGTCGGCCGCGGACTTGGTCTTGTACGCGGCCAGGATGTTCCCCGCGCACAGGAAGAGCAGGGCCTTGACCACCGAATGATTGACCGCGTGCAGCATCGCGCCGAAGACGCCGGTCCCGCCCAAGCCCACGCCCAAGGCCAGGATGCCCATGTGCTCGACGCTGGAGTACGCGAGCAGGCGCTTGTAGTCGGCCTGCCCTTGGATGAAGACGGCGGCCACGCCCATGGACAGCAGGCCGAACGGGACCAGCAGGCCGCGGGCGAAGTCCCCCAAGCCCGCCGCGCTCAAGACCTGCAGGCCGCGCAGGACGCCGAGGAAGGCGCAGTTGAGCAGCGCCCCCGAGAGCAGGGCCGAGACCAGCGACGGGGACTCGCTGTGCGCGTCGGGCAGCCACGAGTGCATCGGCGCCAGGCCCATCTTGGTGCCGTAGCCCGCGAGGAAGAGGACGAACGCCCCCTTGAGCCAGACGGGCTGCAGCGCCCCCGCGTGCGCCAGCAGGGTGTCCAGGTCCATGGTCAGCTCCGGCCCGGCGGCGGCGAGGAACGCGTTGCCCAGCAGCGCCAGCGCGATGCCCACCGAGCAGAGCATCAGGTACTTCCAGGCGGCCTCCAGCGAGCGATGGTGGCGGTGATAATAGATCAGCGGGGCGCTGGTCAGCGTCGTGGCCTCGGTGGCCACCCAGATCAGGCCGAAGCGGCGGCTCACGCAGACCGCCGTCATCGTCGCGAGGAACAGGAGGAGGCAGCCCGTGAAGCGCGCCTCCGGCGCGTTGGAGAACGGCCCGCCGCCCACGAAGTCCACGCGCTCCCCGGACTCCTCGCGCGCCAGGTAGTCCAGCGCGTAGAGCGCGGCGGCGAGGAAGAGCAGGCTGACGATGGTCAAGAAGAGCAGGCCCGGCGCGTCCAAGCCCAGCCAGCCGCCCGGCGCCGGGAGCGTCCGCCAGCAGGCGAGCGTCAGCCCCGCGTGGAGCAGGGCCGCGGCGGCCAGCAGGGCGCGGCGCGGCCGGTCGCCGCGGATCAGGAAGGCGGCCAGGCCGGCCAGCGCGGGCACGGCGAGGAGCGCCGCGATCACGGCGTCCAGTCCGTCAGCTCCGTCATCCGGTCCACGTCGAGGTGGTCGAACTCGCGCCGGATGTGGAAGATCGCGATGCCCATCACGAACACCGCGACGAAGACGTCGAGCAGGACCCCGAGCTCGACGACGAGGGGTACCCGCTGGCCGATCGAGACGCCGAAGAGGTAGATGCCGTTCTCCAGGACCAGGTAGCCCAGCGCCTGGGTGAGGGCCTTGCGCCGCGTGACGATCAGGAAGAGCCCGGTCAGGATCGTCGCGAACGCGGCCGGCGTCGCGGCGCGCGCCAGCGGCCCCGGCGGGACCGGCAGGCGCCGCGCGATCACGAACGACGCGGCCAGGATCGCGACCCCCGCGACCTGGGACAGGCTGAAGCCGACGAAGGGCTCCACCTCGCGCCGGATTCCGGCGTCGCGCATCGCGCGCTCGAGCAGGACCGGGAAGACCACCCCCTTGAGGAGGCCCGCGGCGACGGCCAGAAAAAGGATCTCGGCCGTCCAGGCCTGCCCGCGCGCGAGCAAGGGGACCGCGCCGAGCAGGAGGCCCTGAGCGGCGACCAGCCGGATCAGGCCCGTCAGGCGGCTGGAGCCCAGCAGGGCCAGGTTGCCCAGCACGATCAGGACGATCAGCAGCTCGGCGGCGGGCCTCATCGCCCCCCCCGCGCCAGCATGACCGCCAGCGCCGCGAGCGTCCCGGCCCCGACCAGGAGCTGGGGCACGCGCACGAGGCGCAGGCGCGCCGTCGCCGACTCCACCAGCCCGGTCAGCACGGCCAGGCCGGCCAGCGCCGCCGCGGCCGTCCCGGGGCCGGTGCCGCGCGGCAGGAGGGGCCCCAGCAGGAGCGCGCCCAGGACCCACAGCCTCAGCGCCGCCGCATAATTAATGAAAGCGAGGTCGGGCCCGCAGTGGTCGAGGACCATCACCTCGTGGACCATCGTGAGCTCCAGGTGGGTGGCCGGGTCGTCCACGGGCACGCGCCCGTTCTCGGCCAGGAAGACGGCGAAGAGCGCCGCCGCCGCCAGGACCGGGGCCGGCCCGCCGGGATGGGCGGCGAACATGCCCGCCAGCGAGAGGCGGCCGCAGGCGCGCGCGAGCGCGGCCAGCGACAGCAGCAGGGCCGGCTCGGCCAGCGCGGCGAACTGCAGCTCGCGGCTGGCGCCCATCGCCTCGAAGCTGGAGCCCGCGTCCAAGGCGGCCGCCGCGCCCGCGAAGCGCATCGCCGCGAGCAGCCCGGCCAGCAGCAGGAAATCCCCGGAGAAGGAGAGCGCCGCCGGGCGGCCGCCCAGGGGCACGACCGCCGCGGCCGTCAGCGCGCAGGCGAGCTGGACCGCGGGTCCGGCGCGGAACACCCAGGTCGTGGTCCGGCTGTACACGGCGCCCTTGCCCAGGAGCTTGGCCAGGTCGTAGTACGGCTGGAGCAGCGGCGCGCCGGCGCGCCCCGCGAACGCGGCCTTGGTCTTGTTGACGATCCCGAGCAGGAGCGGCGACCCGGCCAGGGCCAGCAGAGGCGGCGCGAGGAGGTCCGTCATCCGAGCTTCCACAAGAAGAGGACGACGAGGGTCAGCGCCAGGTAGAGCACGTAGAGCTGGAGGCTGCCGTTCTGCAGCCAGCGCAGGCGCGCCAGCAGGTCCTCGACGCCCGCGAAGGCGGGCGCGAACAGGCGCTCGCGCGCCGCGTCGGGCGTGCGCGTCTCGAAGGAGGCGCGCGCCGGGAAGAGGCCCGCGACGGGCTCCTCCATGCGGCGGGTCCCGAGGGCGCCGGAGAAGAGCGCCGTGAGGGGCTGGGCGAAGGAGGAAGCCGTGTACTGCATGCGGGGCGTGGGGGCGTCGTAGCCGCAGCCCCAGGTGGGTCCGGACGCCACCGGGCGTCCCGCCAGGAGACGGACGCGCAGTCCCGCCAGCAGGAGAGCCAGGACGGCGACGGCCGCGCCCGCCGCTCCCAGCGGCGCCAGCGCGGCGAGGAGCCCGGACGCGGGCGCGGGCAGGGCCGCGAGCG
>JAJXTZ010000157.1 GCA_021783355.1 bacterium
CGCGCCGACGGGGAGGCCCTCGCCGCCGCCGCCGCGCGGGCCCTCAAGGGGCGGCCGTGACCCGCCGCGACATGCTGGCGCGGACCCTGCGCCGCGCCGGCGCCGTGCTGAAGCGGAACTTCGGCCGCGTCGGCTACAGGACGAAGGGCCGCGCGAACCTGGTCACCGCCGCGGACTTCGAGAGCCAGCGCGTGATCCTGTCCGCGATCCGCCGCGCCTTCCCCCAGGACGACTACCGGGCCGAGGAGGACGAGGTCAAGCTCACCGGCGCCGAGCGCCTGTGGCTGGTGGACCCGCTGGACGGCACCACCAACTACGCGCACGGCTACCCCGCGTCCTGCGTGTCGATCGGCGTCCTGCGCGGCGGCAAGCCCGAGCTGGGGGGCGTCTACGACCCGTTCCGCGACGAGCTTTTCCTGGCCGAGCGCGGCCGGGGGACCGAACTGAACGGCCGGAAGGTCCGCGTCAGCCGCACGGCGCGCGCGGCCGACGCCCTGTTCATCACCGGCTTCCCCTACGACCGCGCGGAGCGCGCCGACTTCTACCTGGCGCGCTTCAAGGCCTTCCTGACCCGCTCCCACGGCGTGCGCCGCTCCGGCACGGCCGCGCTGGACCTGGCCTGGATCGCGGCGGGCCGCGCCGACGGCTTTTGGGAATACTCGCTGCACCCGTGGGACGTGGCCGCGGGCTGGCTCCTGGTGACCGAGGCCGGGGGCAAGGTGACCGACCTGGCCGGGCGCCCGTGGCGCGACCCCGCCCGGATCGGCGAGCGCACGCTGGCCTCCAACGGCCGCCTTCACGCCGAGATGGTCCGCGTGCTGCGCATGGGAGGCCGGCCATGAGCGAAGTCCTGATCCTCGCCGGAGCGCGCACCCCGTTCGGGACCTGGTCGCACGGGACCACCGGGAGGGGGACGCCCGGCGGAGCGCTCAAGGAGCTGGACCCGTTCGACCTGGGCGCCGCGGCCCTGACCGGGGCGCTCGTCCGCGCGGGCCGCGCGCCCGATGAGGTCGGCTTCGCCGCCTTCGGCAACATGTACCAGGCGGGCGCCCACGGCTGCTACGGCGCGCGCTACGTCACCCTGCGCGCCGGCTGCCCGGACTCGGTGCCCGGCGTGGCGGTGAACCTCGCCTGCGGCACGGGACTGCTGGCGCTGAGGACCGCCGCCGAGTCGGTGGCGCGCGGCGAGACGGACCTGGCCGCGGCCGTCGGCGCGGACGCCCCCAGCCGCCTGCGCCGCGACGTGTTCGTGCCGTCCTTCACCGACCTGGCCTGCGGCAAGCACATCGCCAAGACCGCCGAGGAGCGCGCCGCGGAGAAGGGCGTGACCCGCGCGCGCATGGACGAGTGGGCGCGACGCTCCCACCGGCGCGCGGCGGAGAACGCCGCCGCCTTGGGCGAGGAGATCGTCCCCTTGCCGGCGCTCGCCGCCGACGACTGGGTCCTGGACGACCCTTCGCCGGAGCGCTTCGCCGCCGCGCGCGCGCTCTTCGACGACGCGGGCCCGATGACGCACGCCAACGTGCACGGGGTCGTGGACGGCGGCGCGGCGCTCCTGCTGGCCGCGCCCAAGGCCGCCCGCGGCCGCGCGCTGGGACGCCTGGTCTCCACCGCGATCGTCGGCACGGCCCCGGAGCGCATGGCCTACGCGGCCGTACCCGCGGTCTTCAAGGCCCTGGAGTCCGCGCGCTGGCGCCCCCAGGACGCGGACCTCTGGGAGCTCAACGAGACCTTCGCCGCCCAGGTCCTGCTCGATCTGGACGCCCTGGGCCTGGACCCCGCGCGCGTCAACCCGCGCGGCGGCGCGATCGCCCTGGGTCACCCGTTCGGCGCGACGGGGCTGCGGCTGGTGCTCTCTCTTCTGCTGGAGCTGCGGCGGAGGGGACTGCGGCGCGGGGTGGCGGCGATCTCGGTGGGGGGAGGGCTAGGGATCGCGGCCTGCGTGGAAGCGCTCTAGCGCCGCAGGCGATAGAGCGTGCGCGGGCCGTCGGACACGACCGCCACGGCGTCGCGCGCGAGCATCGCGCGCATCAGCGGCGTCGCCCTCCGTCCGTAGAAAGACATGTCGGAGCTGGCCCAGTCCACCGACACGTCGGTGACCGACAGAGCCCTCAGCCGCCGGTACAGCGCCTTCGCGTCGGGCAAGGAATCGTAGTCCACCAGGTTCTGATAAAGCGGACTGCCCCACATCGAGTCGGCGTTCAGCAGTCCGCCCAGCCCCTCGCTGAAGAACAGGACGCGAGGCTTCACTCCGAGCCCGGACTCGGCCGCGAGGGCCCGGTCGGCGGCGCGGTAATATCCGTAGCCGGGAAGGGCCGCGTACAGGTAGGCCTCGCGCGGCGGCAGGTCTGGGCGTCGGCCGGAGCGGAGCTCCAGGACCGGGAACAGCTCGTTGTTGGCGCTCAGCGTGACGGCGGGAAGGAGACCGAAGACCACGACGGCCGCGCCGGCCGCGCGCGCCGCCGCGCCGCCGCGCGACCCGCGCTCGCGAGCCCATGCCGCGGAGGCGGCCAGGGCGGGGATGACGGGCGTCATGTAGCGCCACGCCTCGTAGGTCCAACTGACGCTCGCGGCATGCGCGACGGCCACGCCCGCCGCCGCCGACAGGATCGGCGGCCACGGGACGGCCGCCAGGGCCGCCGCGGCGGGAAGGAGCAGGTATTGCGGACCATCGCGCAGGACGAACGCCGCGTCGGTGGAGGGCGGCCAGCGGCCGAACGCCGCGAAACGCGGCGCGATCGCCGCCGGGTGCCACAGGCCTCCGAGCCAGTTCGCCCCGAACGGCCAGACGGGATTGCCCGCTCCCACCCAAGCCTTGACGAACCAAGGCGCGCAGACGGCCCCCGCCGCCGCCAGGAACACGGCCGCGTCGCGCACCCGCCGCGCCGGTGTCTCCCGGCCGAGCACCAGCGCCGCCGCCGCCAGGAAGCCCGTGTCGAAGACGCTGAACATCTTCATCGAGACGGCCAGGCCCGCCAGCGCGCCGGCCAGGACCAGCCGCCGCCGCCCGCCCCCCGGCCTCCACAGCCAGTATTGCGACAGCAGAAGGCAGAGGCCCCACCAGACTTCCGCCCGCGGGACTCCGAAGAAGCGCGCGACGACGGGCTGGACTGCCGTCAGCGCACAGGCGGTCAGCCCCGCGCGCCGTCCCAGCCAGCGGCCGGCGACGCCGCCGGCGGCCGCGACGAACGCGACGCTCGCGAACCACTGCGTCGCGGCCGCCGCGCGGCCGCCCGCGAGCGCCATTCCCGGGATGTAGAGCAACGAGGAGGCGTGGGGCCACTGCGCCTCGATCATCCAGGGGATCTCGCGGATGCGGCCGGTCTCGAGATAGATCCGCGCCAAAGGCAGATGGTAGGCGAGCGCGTCCCAGTCCGTCACCGGGGCCAGGGATCGGATCAGTCCCGTGCCCAAGGCGAAAGCCGCCAGCGCCGCCAGCACGGACTCCTCGGCGTTCTTCGGCGCGCGGAGAACTGGCCGGGACGCTCCGCGCAGGCCGGCCGCGGCAGCGGCGACGGCGACCGCGGCCGCCGCGAGCAGGACGGGAGCGGTCAGCCCTCCCAGCAGCCCCAGAGCGAGGAGGACGCCGGCGACCGTCCCCGCGCCCAGCGCGTACGCGGTCAACTCCGAGACGAGCCCGTCGCCGTCCGCGCCCGCGAGACGGACGAGCGGCCGCCCCAGCCCCCAGCAGACGAGCGTCAGCGCCGCCGCCGCCGCGAGGACGGGAGCGACGTCCCCCGGCAGGCGTGCGAGCTCGGCGCGGCCGGGATGCCGCAACCAGTAGCCGATGACGCCGCGGCTGGACCACGCCAGGAGTCCCGCGAAGACTCCGAGGCCGAGGGCGGCGGGACCCGAACCGCGGCGCGGGACGACCGTCATCGCCGCCTCAGAAGCGGAACGCGAGCGTGACGCGGTTGGCGTAGCCCAGCGACCCCAGCGCCAGCCACGCGTAGTCCACGCGGAAGGCGGCGAAGTCCAGGCCCGCTCCGAAGGACACGGCCGTGAAGCCGTCCACGCCGCGGGAGCGGTTCTGGTCGTAGCCCGCGCGCAGGGCCGCGGTCCAGGGACGCGTGGAGCCCACCATCGCGGCGGGAAAGCGCGCCTCGGCGCCGGCGGTCGCGTACGGGGCCTGGTCCACGGGGAAGACCACGTCCAAGGCGGCGTCGAAATTGGGCGAGGCGTGCCATACCGCTCCGGCGCGCGCGCGGAAGGGGAGGGGGTCGGCCGTGGAGCCGATCTTCAGCGGCGGGCCCAGGTTGGACACCGTGAGGCCGGCGTCGAGCGGGCCGTCGCCCAGGTCGGTCGCGTGCGGCAGCATCGCGCCGAAATCCGCGGCGAAGCTGGTGCCGCTGCGGTCGGCCAGCGACGAGCGCAGCAGCTTCAAGCCGCCGCCGAGGGCGACGGGGCCGATGCGGCGCGCGTAGGCGGCGCCGGCGGCCAGGTCCATGGGCGTGAAGCTGCCGACGGCGTCGCCCTGGACGCTGTAATAGGTCTGCGGGGACTGCGAGTCGTAGAGCACGCCGGCCGCCAGCGCGCCCTCGCGGCCCAGCGGGCGGGCGTAGGCGGCGGAGCCCTGGTAGGCGGTCTCGATGAGCGCGTCGTAGCCGAGGGCGACCTCGGACGGGGACTCGGGCCGCAGGCGGGCGAGCCCGGCCGGATTCTGGAACAGGGCCTCGGCGCCTCTCGCGGCGGCGGCCACGGTCCCGCCCATGGCGGCGGCGCGAGCCCCGGCGGGGTCGTTGAGGAAGGCGGCGCCGGTGGTGCCGGCGGCCTTCGCGGAAAAGGCGCCCTCGGGAAAGAGGCCGGCCGCCGCGGGCCGCGCCGTCAGCGCCAGCGCCGCGGCGAGCAGGAGGCTCAGACGGGCCAGACCGGCCCCCGCCGCGGCTTGTCGTCGGGTTCCGGGTCGGGCGGGGCCGCCTCGGCGGGCGCGGCGGCTTCCGGGGCCGACTCCTGCGGCGGGGTCGGGAGGATGATCCCGGGCCCCAGGCGCACGGTCTTGTCCGGGTCCCGGGCCTCGGCCTTCGCCGCGGGAGCGGGCTCGGGCTCGGGCTCGGCCTTGGCGACCGGCTCGGTCTTGGGCTCGGGCACGGGCTCGGGCACGGGCCGGCGGGAGCGCTTGGGAGCGGGGGCCTCGGTCGCCGGCGCCGGCGCGGAGGTCTTAATGTCGGCCACGGCCTGGGCCAGGTCCACCAGGCGCTCGATCAGGGCCTCGTCGCGGCTGGAGATGGCGTCCACGCGGCCGACGAGGCCGCGCACGGACGCCTGGAGCTCCTCAAGCTGGCTCTTGATGTTCTGGAGATAGACCACGGCGGGACTGATGCCGCCCGTGGTGTTCTCGCGCCGGCGCTCGGCGGGTGCCTCGGTCCGAGTCTCCTCCTTGGACGCGGCGGGCGCGGGGGTGGGAGGCTTTTCCTCGGACGCGGGCGCGGAGGCCAAGGTCTGCTCGGGCGCGTCGGGGCGAGCGGCGGGATAGACCGGGGTCACGGTCAGTTCGCCGGTTCCGGCCTCCGCCTCGCTCGGAGCGCGATCCTCGGCCGCCGCGGCCGCCGCGCGGTACTGGCCGAGGAGGAAGAAGAACAGCACTCCGCTGACGAGGAGTCCCGCCGCGGAGATGTAGAACCAGCCGTCCGCCCAAAGCCCAGGGTTCATGTAAAAGGAATGGTAGCCGTCCCGGCAACGAGGTGTCAAGCGGGGCTCGCGATAGAAGTATAATAAGGACGGCATGACGACGCCGCGACGGCCGCCGTACACCCTCGCCTTCTGCCCGCGCGCGGAGCTGGAGCGGGCCCTGTCCCTGCCGCCGGAGATCCGCGCGCGCTTCGCTCCCGCCGAGCTCGACGAGCTGGCCGCCCTGCCCGAGCGGCGGCGGCGCGACCGCCTGGGGGGCCGCCTGGCCGCCAAGCGCGCGCTGGCCGCCCACTTCGCCGCGGAGCACGGCTGGCAGGCCGACGAGCGCGACCTCGCGATCGCCAACGACGCCGCCGGACGGCCCGTCCTGCGCCTGCCGCCCGGGTCCCCGGCGCCGGCCCCGTCCTTCTCGATCTCGCATTGCGCGGAGGGCGCCGCCGCCGCGGCCGCCGCGCCCGGCCGGCGCGTGGGCGTGGACGCCGAGAGCGTGGTCGCCCGCCCGGAGGCGGTGCTCGCCTTCGTGTCCAGCCCGTCGGAGGTCCGCGACGCGCCGCCGTCGGACCCCGAGGCGCAGGCGCGGCTGTGGACGGGGAAGGAAGCCGCGCTCAAGCTGCTGGGCCTGGGACTGGACGCCGGCGCGCGCGGCGTGAGCGTCGCCGGCGGCGCGGCGGCCTTCACCGGGCGCCCGGCCG
>JAJXTZ010000158.1 GCA_021783355.1 bacterium
AGGGCGGGGACGCTCAGCGTGACCGCGGCGGGAGCCGCGGCCAGCGACGCGGCCGGCGCCGCGCCGGGAGCCTGGTCGGGAACGACGAGCTCGATCTGGACGGCCCGCGCGGGCAGGACCAGGGCCGCGGCGAGCACGGCGCTGACGACGAAAAGTCTCATGGCTTCCTGACTATAACAGGTGTTGCGCGGGCGCGCCAGGGCGGCGCCCTCAGGGCTTGGCGACGGCGGCTTTCATCTGCCGCAGGAAGCCGAGCGCCTTGGTCAGGTCTTTGTAGGGAACGCGGACGCCCTTCTTCGACCAACCCTTGTACTCGGGCTCGTCCACCCACTCGCGCAGGTCCAAGCCGACGGTGTCCTTGTAGAGGGTGATGCGCGCGACCAGCTCCACGCCGGCTTTCTTCGGCCAGCGGGCCAGCTCGCGGTCGGCGGCCTCCGCCGGCTCGGGGGGCAGCGCGGCGATCGCGGCGATGGCCTCGTCCAGGATCCGGGCGTTGAGCGTGATCCCGGCCTTGGTGGGCCCGTTGTAGCCCTCGCCGCTCAGGAAAGTGCGGATGGAGCCGTACCGGTGCCCCTTGTA
Source organism: bacterium (assembly GCA_021783355.1). GTDB lineage: Bacteria > Elusimicrobiota > Elusimicrobia > UBA1565 > UBA9628 > GWA2-66-18. The sequence continues at coordinate 580 of JAJXTZ010000158.1, forward strand.
CTCGTCCACGTAGAACCGCAGGGAACTGCGGTCCCCGAGAGGAATCTCGCCGAGGTCCGCCAAGGGCTTGAATTCGCGCGCTTCGGGCATGCGGCCATCCTAGCAAAACGCCGGGCTAGACCAGCGGCAGCAGGACGCGCACCGCGGTCCCGCGGCCGGGTTCGCTCTCGACGGCCACCGTGCCGCCCGCCAGCTCGGCGATGCGCTGCACCGTGGGCAGGCCGAGGCCGGTGCCGCGCCCCTCTTTCTTGGTGGTGAAGAACGGCTCGAAGACGCGTTCCAGGGTGGCGCGGTCCATCCCGGCGCCGTCGTCGGTCACGGCCAGCTCCGCGCGGGGCTTGGTCCCGTCCGGGAGGGCGACGCGGCGGGTGGTCAGGCGCACGCGTCCTCCCCGCGGCATCGCGTCGCGCGCGTTGACCGTCAGGTTCAGGAGGACCTGCTCGATCTGGCCCGGCGCGCAGCGCACGCCCCCCAGGCCGTCCTGCAGCTCGACCTCCAGGGCCACGGCGCCGCCGGCGGCGGCGCGCAGCATCGGGAGGCACTCGCGCACCGCGGCGTTGAGGTCCAGGTCGATCGCGGGGGCGCCCCCGCCGCGGCCGAAGGCGAGGATCTGGCGGGTCATCGCGACCGCGCGGTCCGCGCAGCGACGGATCTCAACGGCGTCCTCGCGCGCGGGACCGGCCGGCAGGGAGGTCTCCAGGAGCTGGGCCAGGGCGGTGATCGAGTGGAGCACGTTGGCCACGTCGTGCGCCACGCCGCCGGCCAGCAGGCCCAGGATGCGCAGCTTCTGCTCGCGCTCGGACTCGCGCTGGAGGCGGTTGAGCTCGGTGCGGTCCACGGCGGTCCCGATCACCGCGGGGCGGCCGCCGATCGCCGTGAGCGTGCCGGCCACCTCGATCTCGACGAGGCGCCCGTCGCGGGCCCGCGCGCGGAACGAATACGAGAGCCGGTCCGCCTCCCCGGAGAAGCGGCGGCGCAGGTTGCGGCGCACCAGCGCGCGGTCCTCGGGCGCGATGGTGTCCTCGACGCTCAGCCCCCCGACGGCCTCCTCGCGGCTCCAGCCGAAGAGCTCCTCCCAGCGGCGGTTCACGTAAAGGAAGCGGTCGTCCTGGATGACGTAGATGGCCGCCAGCGACTCCTCGACGAGGGTCCGGTAGCGTTCCTCGCCCGCGACGAGCTCCGCGCCCAGGGCGCGTTCCCGCTCCAGGGCGCGGCGGATGAAGGCGTAGAGCAGCGCCCCGGTCGCGGCCACGTAGACCCAGCCTTTGGCGGTGTTCAGGCGGGTCAGCGCGTCCAGGCTCAGGGGGAACGAGGCGACGAGGCGGTCCGAGAAGTAGATCCAGAGCGCGCCGGCCGCCGCGTACGCGCCGGCCAGGATCGCGGCGGTGCGCGAGGGGGATGACGCGCGGAAGGCGGTGGTGCGGGAGGGGTAGCCCATGGCCTGGTTGCGTCCGCGCTCATGTTAGCAATATTCCATGCGCCGCGGGGCGTCCCGGTCCGCCGGTCCCCTTGACCGCCTCGCGCGCCGCCCCTATACTGCCCTGCGTGGCGTCCCCCCCCGAACCTTCCGAGCCGGCCTCGGGCTGGAAGGACTCCCTTCTGCGGCTGCTCCTGCGGCCTCTGGTCCGCCTGCTTTACTCGGTCCGCGTGCGCGGGCGCGGGAACCTGCCGCGCACCGGGCCGGTCCTGCTCGTCTCGAACCACGTCTCCTTCGTGGACGCGGCGCTGATCGCCTTCGCGTCCCCGCGCCCGGTGCGCTTCCTGATGTCGCGCGCGTACTACGACCTCCCGGTCCTGCGCGGCTTCTTCCGCGGCCTGGGCTGCATCCCGGTCTCCAGCGGCGACGGCCCCAAGGCCTTGGCCGAGTCCTTCCGTCGCGCGCGGGAGTTCATGGCCGGCGGCGAGGCGGTGTGCATCTTCGCCGAGGGGGAGATCTCCCGTCACGGGCAGATGCAGCGCTTCAAGAAAGGCCTGGAGCGCCTGATGGAGGGGCAGGCGGTCCCCATCGTGCCCATCCACCTGGACCAGGTCTGGGGGAGCGTCTTCAGCTTTTCCGATGGACGCCTGCTGTTCAAGCGCCCGCGCCGGATCCCGTACCCGGTGACCGTCAGCTTCGGCGCGCCGCTGCCGCCGGCGGCGTCCGCGTTCGCGGTGCGCCAGGCGATCCTGGAATTGGGCGCGCAGGCCTTCCGCGCGCGCCTGGCGGGCTTGCCGCCGCTGCCGCTGGCCTTCGCGCGGCAGGTCAAGCGCCGCCCGTTCGGGCGCGGCGTCGCGGACTCGGGCGGGACGGACCTCAACGCCCTCAAGACCCTGACCGGCGCCTACCTGCTCGGCCGCGCGCTCGACGGCGACCTGGGGGGAGAGGAGCGCGTCGGGATCCTCCTGCCGCCGTCCGTCCCGGCCGTGCTGGCCAACGCGGGCCTGTCCCTGCGCGGCCGCATCCCGGTCAACCTCAACTACACCTCGCCCAAGGAGACGGTGGACGCCTGCCTGGCCAAGGCCGGGATCCGGAGCGTGGTGACCTCGCGACGGGTGGTGGAGAAGCTGGGCTGGACGCCGGCGGGACGAGTGCTCTTCCTGGAGGACGCCGCCCCGCGGGTCTCGGCCGCGCGCAAGGCGCTGACGGCGGCGGCGTTCCTGCTGGCGCCGTGCGCGCTCCTGGAGCGCACGGTCCTGCGCCGGGCGCGGGGGGGCCTGGACCGCCTGGCCACCATCATGTTCACCAGCGGCTCCACCGGGATCCCCAAGGGCGTGATGCTGACGCACGCCAACATCCTGTCCAACCTGGAGGCGATCGCGCAGGTGATCTCGCTGGGCGCCGAAGACGAGATGCTGGGGGTCCTGCCCTTCTTCCACGCCTTCGGCTTCACCGCGACGCTGTGGATGCCGCTGCGCCTGGGCGTGGGCGCGGTCTACCATTACAACCCGCTGGACGCGCGTACGGTGGGGCGGCTGGCGCGGGAGCGCCGCGTCACCATCCTCCTCGCCACGCCGACCTTCCTGCTGGCCTACCTGCGCCGCGTGGAGCCGGAGCAGTTCGCGACCCTGCGCTACGCGGTGGCCGGGGCCGAGAAGCTGCGCGACGAGGTCGCCCAGGCCTTCCGGGAGAAGTTCGGCCTGCTGCCGCTGGAGGGCTACGGCGCCACCGAGCTCTCGCCGGTGGCCTCGGTCAACATCCCCGACGTGGACTGGCCGGGCGTGCGCCAGACCGGGACCAGGCTCGGCACCGTGGGCCAGCCCCTGCCCGGGGTGTTCATGAAGACGGTGGACCCGGAGACGGGCCGGGAGCTGGGGCCCGGCGAGCCGGGCCTGCTGCTGGTCAAGGGGCCCAACGTGATGAAGGGCTACCTCGGCGACGAGGCGCTGACGCGCGAGGTCCTTCAGGACGGCTTCTACCGCACCGGCGACGTCGCGCGCATCGACGAGGACGGCTTCGTGACCTTGACCGACCGCCTGTCGCGCTTCGCCAAGGTCGCCGGGGAGATGGTGCCGCTGATCCGGGTGGAGGACGCGCTCAACGAGGCGCTGGGGTCCCTGGACCCGGCCTTCGCGGTGGCCGGCGTGCCGGACCCCCGGCGCGGCGAGCGCCTGGTGGTGCTGTACAAGGGGGACCTGGACCCGGACGCCGTCCTCAAGAAGGCCGTCGCCGCGGGGCTTGCCAACCTGTGGACGCCGGACCGGTCGGCCTTCCACCGGGTGCCGGAGTTCCCCCTGCTGGGCTCGGGCAAGGTGGACCTCAGCGGCCTGAAGGCCGAGGCGTTGCGCTTGGAAGGGCTATAATCCTCCCGCCATGATCCTGGCCCTGTCCGCCGTGCTGATCGCCGCCAACGCGCTCTGCGTGCTGATGGAGTTCGCGCTGATGCGCTCGCGCCCGGCGCGCATCGAGGTGCTGGCGCGCAAGGGCAACCCGCGCGCCGTCGCGGTGCAGGAGGTGTTGGCCCGCTTCGACGAGCACCTGGCCGCCCTCCAGCTCTGCCTGACGGTGATCGCGCTGGCGCTGGGCGCCCTGGCCGAGCCCGCGGTCACGCGCGAGCTGGAGACGCACTTCGCGCGCTGGCTGGCGGTCCTGCCTCAGGCCTGGCCGCGGCCGCTGTCGTTCGTGGTGGCCGTGGCCGGCATCGCCGAGGTCCAGATCGTGCTGGCCGAGCTGATCCCGCGCGCGGTCGCCCTGCACTACGCGGAGCCCATCGCCCTGGCCGGGGCGCGGCCGCTGAAGGCCGTGGCCGCGGCCCTGCGTCTGCCGGTGCGCCTGACCACGGCGATGTCCAAGGGCCTGCTCAAGGCCTTCGGGGTGAAGTCCGCGGCCGAGGCCGAGCACACGGTGACCGTGGACGAGATGCGCGTGCTCCTGGGCGAGACGCAGGAGAAGGGAGCGCTGCCGCTGGAGCGCCTGCTGCTGCTGGAGAACCTCTTCGACTTCGGCGCCGCGAAGGTCGCCGACGCGATGCGCCCGCGCGGGAAGATCGTTTGCCTGTCGCTCGGCCGCCCGTGGCGGGAGAACCTGGCGCTGGTCCGGCGCAAGCGCTACTCGCGCTACCCGCTCTGCGAGAGCGACGACCCCGACACCGCCATCGGCTACGTGCACGTCAAGGACCTGATCCTGCGCGAGCACCCGCCGGAGCCGGACCTCAAGCGCCTGCGCCGCGACCTCTTCGAGGTCTCCGACGCGGTGCCGCTGGAGAAGCTGATCAAGACCATGCCCGACAAGGGCATCCACATGGCCCTGGTCCGCGACGGCCTCAACCGCGTGGTGGGCGTGCTGACCCTGGAGGACATCGTCGAGGAGCTGATTGGCGAGGTCCGCGACGAGTTCTCCCGCCCGCGCTCCTGGGCCGACGGCGAGCTCTTCGCGCGCGCCGCCGTGGACTCAAGCCTCGCCCCCGGCGACCGCCGTGCCGCCATCAAGCGCCTGCTCGAGAAGCTCAAGGCCGTGCGCCCGGAGCTCGACGCCGAGGCGGCCTTCACCGCCGTCTGGGACCGCGAGCTGAAATTCGCCAGCGCCGTGGGCCGCGGCGTCCTGGTCCCGCACGCCCGCCTGCCCGGCCTGGTCGAGCCCATGATCGCCGTCGGCCGCTACGCCAAGGGCGCCGCCTTCCCCACGCCCGACGGCGTGCCCGTGCGCATGGTCTTCCTGATCCTGACCCCGGCGGAGCTTCCCGAGATCCAGCTCAAGGTCCTCCAGCGCATCGCCTCGCTCGTCACCAACGAGAACCTCCGCCGCCGCCTGTGGCGCGCGAAGACCGACGAGGCCCTCCTCGACACCCTGCGCACGGGCGACACCGTCCTTGCCTTCTGACGGCGCGGCCTCCCGGGTTCACCAACGCGCGCCGAGCGTGAAGCGGTGCGTCGAGCCGAGCGCTCCCATCGGTGCGGCCGCGTAGTCCAGGCTCCAGCGCTCGAGCCGCAGGCTCACGGCCGCGTCGTTCTTGTCCAGCGCGCCGAGCCCGGCCGGGTTCCAGTACAGCGCGCTCGCGCCCTCCGACAGCGCCGTCCCCGCCCCGCCCATCGCCAAGGACCGCGCGTCCGGCGCGACGCCCAGGAACGCCGCCGTCTCGACCGCCCCGGCGGCCGGGGCGGCCAGCGCGAGCAGGACGGCGAGCCTCAGGGTCCTCATGTCACTTCACGACGCCGACCTTCCCGGTCTTGCGGATGTCGGCCTGCCCGGCCTTATGGACGACGACGACGTACGAGTAGACGCCCGACGCGACGCCGGAGACGTC
>JAJXTZ010000159.1 GCA_021783355.1 bacterium
CGTGCGGACCGCGGGCGGCTCCGGCGCCGGCGCGGCCGCGGGTGCGGGTGCGGCGAGCGACCCGCCGGCCAAGGCCGCGCGCAGGGCGGCGGCCATCTCCGAGCCGCGCTGGAAGCGCTGGTCGGGGTTCTTGGCCAGGCCCTTGTCGAGCACCGCCTTCAGGGCCGGCGGGAGGTCCGCGCGGACGGCCAGCGGGTCGGGGTGCGGGTCGTTGGCGATCTGGAAGAGCAGGGTCCCGATGCCCTCCCCGCCGCGGAAGGGCTTCTCGCCGGTCAGCAGCTCGAAGAGCGCCACCGACAGGCTGAACAGGTCCGAGCGCCCGTCCACCTTCTTGCCGGCCACCTGCTCCGGGCTCATGTAGGACGGGGTGCCCATCACGGTGCCGGTCGCGGTCTTGGAGGACGCGGTGATGCGCGCGATGCCGAAGTCGGCCACGCGGATCGAGCCGTCCTTGAGCAGCATGATGTTGGCGGGCTTGATGTCGCGGTGGACGATCCCCTGGGCGTGCGCGTAGTCCAGCGCGTCGGCCACGGCGGCCGCGTACTCGACGACCTTCTCCACGGGCAGGAGGTTGTCCTTCGCGCAGCGCCTGGTCAAGTCCGTCCCATCCAGCAGCTCCATCGCGATGTAGGCGACGTCGTTCTCCTCGCCCGCGTCGAAGATGCGCACGATGCCGGGGTGGTTCAGGGTGCCCGCGGACTCCGCCTCGCGGAAGAAGCGCTCCTTGACCTCCTTCGCGGAGGCCTCGTCGGAGCCGTCCTCCAGGCTCATCGTCTTGATGGCCACCATGCGGTTGATCTTGGGGTCGCGGCCCAGGTAGACCACGCCCATGGCGCCCCGGCCCAGCTCCTTTTCGATCTCGTAGCGGCCCAGCGTGGGCTTGGTGGACCCGCCGGTGATCATCACCGTGCCGTCCTTCTTGCCGCCGCCCACGCCGCCGAACACCGCGCCCTCGGAGGCGGCCTTGAGCATCTTGGTCTTCGCGGCGATGTCCTTGTACTTGGGGTCCTTGGCGGCGATGTGGTCCAGCACCGCGGCGGCCTTGGAGAACTGACGCTTGCGCTCGAAGTCGAGGGCGAGGTTGTAGAGGGTGTCCTTGAGGTTCTCGTCCAGCGGGCAGAGCCGGAACTTCTCGAAGGCCAGGTCCAGCATGCCTTGGCCCTGGAACGACAGGCCCAGCATCTTGTTGGTCTCGATCGCCGACGCCTCGACGAGCTCCTTGCCCTTCTCGGTGACCAGGAAGCTCTTCGAGATCACGACCAGATAACCGCCCACCAGCAGCGCGAGGGCGTAGCCGATCTTGATCCACTGGCCGATGACGAAGAAGTAGGTGCCGCCGCCCAGGATGACCAGCGCCAGCATCAGGCTGACGACCAGGCCCCAGAACGCGCGCAGGCGGGGCAGGACCAGCATGATGAACAGGCCCACGAGGGCCAGCAGGCCCCACTCCACCCGACGCGCCCACGGCGGGCGCGTCAGGTAGCGCGAGTCCAGGATGTTCTCCAGCGACTGCGCGATGATCTCCACGGCCGGAACGCGGCCCGACAGAGGCGTGGCGAAGTCCGTGGCCACCCCGGTGGCCGTGTGGCCGATCAGGACGATCTTGTCCTTGAAGTAGCCGGGCTTCAGCGCGCCCTGGAACAGGGACAGGAACGACACCCGCTTGATCACGTCCGAAAGGTTCGGCGACAGGAAGGTGATCGCGGTCTGGCCGTCGGAGTCCAGCGGCACGCGCAGGGGGCCGGCGGTCACGGCGACCCCGGGCTGGACGCGCAGGTCGGACACCGGCACCCCGTCGTAGGCCATCGCCAGGCGCAGGGCGAAGGACGGGTACAGGCGGCCGTCGTACTCGATGACCGGCGTGTCGCGGCGCAGGACGCCGTCGGTCTCCGGGGTCAGGTTCGCGTGGCCCAGGCCTTCGGCCGCGCCCGCGAACGCGGCCAGCGGCGGGATCATCTTCTGGCCCACCATCACCGAACCGGGCGGCAGGCCCGCCGCGACCGCGGCGGCGCTGGAGATCGCCGGGGCCGGCGCCTCGGGCTTGGCGCCGGTCGGGTCCGGCACGAAGAACAGCGGCATCACCACGTCGGCCGCGGAGCTCACGGCCGTCAGCAGGCGGGCGTCGGAGTCCAGGGCCACGACGGACGAGGAGAACTCCGCGTCGAAGTCCACGCCCTTGCGCGGCAGCAGGCGGCGCTCGGCCACCAGGGAGTCGTAGCGCGCGCGCAGGCGCTGGATCTCGTCCAAGCCCGGGTGCTGCTCCGCCTCCGAGAACAGGATGTTGAGGCCGATCACCTTGGGCCCATCCTGCTGGATGCGGTCCAGGCCCTGAGCGATGCGCGTGCGCGGCCACGGCCAGCGGCCGATCTGAGCGATGGAGTCGTCGTCCACGGCGACGACGACGATCTCGTCGGTGGACCGGAGGCTCTCGCGCAGCTTCGCGCGCAGGTCGTAGGCCTTGAACTCGACGGCGGCCAGGAAGGGCTCGCGCGTCGCGTAGCTGAAGGCGACCAGGAGGGTCAGGACCAGCCCCGCCAGCGCGTCGAGCAGGAGGCCCCTCTTTTTATTCTTCATTAATAGCGCGCATGCTCGTCAGAATCGTTAATTCGGGCTAAGTGTAGCGGACCACCCATGGTCTGTCAACCCCGGGACGGTCGCGGGTCCGGCGCAAGCTCAGCGCGAGGCGCGCCGGCCCATCAATCGCCAGCCGAACGGGAGCAGCCCCGCCGACAGCGCCGCCTTCAGCAGGTCCCCAGGCAGGAACGGCCACAGCCCCGCGCCCAGCAGCGCCCGCCCCGGCACGAAGCGCGCCAGGCCGATCAGTCCCAGCGAGAAGATCGGCGCGCCGCCCAGCAGCATCGCCGCGAAGGCCTTGACCGGGGTGCGGTCCCAACCCCGCTCGGCGAGCAGGCCCGCCAGCCACGCCCCGGCCGGGAAGCCCAGCAGGTAGCCGCCGGTCGGACCCATCAAGTGGACGGCGCCCGCCGCGCCGCCGGAGAACACCGGGGCGCCGAGCGCGCCCTCCAGCAGGTACAGCGCCAGCGCGGCCGCGCCGCGGCGGGAGCCGAGGAGCACGCCCGCGTAGAGCACGCCCAGCGTGCCTCCTGAGACGGGCACCGGCGTGAAGGGCAGATGGACCTCCGCCTGAGCGCACACGGCGACGAACAGGCTGGCCACGACGACGGCCAGGGCGTCGGACAAGGTCCCGGAGGGCAGCAGCGCGTCGGCCAGCACGGGGACGCGGACGGCGGGGGCGGTCTTCATGTCAGATCTCCTCGTTTCCTCGTTGGATCAGCGGCAGGCGGGCGACGAAGCGGGCGCCCTTGACGGGCGCGGCCTCCACCCAAATCACGCCGCGGTGCAGCTTGACGATCTTGGCGCAGATGGCCAGTCCCAGGCCGAAGCCGGACTTCAGGCCCGGCGTGTCCAGTTGGCGGAATTTCTCGAACACGACCGCGCGCTGGGCCTCCGGGATGCCGGGGCCGTCGTCCTGGACGGCCAGTTCCAGCTGGTCGCCGTGCGGCGCGGCCTGCACCAGCACGCGCCCGCCGCGCGGCGTGAACTTGAGCGCGTTCGCGGTCAGGTTCTGCAGCAGGCGCTCGATCAGCCGCTCGTCGGCCTCCAGGGCCGCCGGGGCGTCGGGGGCGAGGTCGGTCTCCAGGGAGATCCCCCGCTCGTCGGCCAGCGGCTGGAACAGGCGCACCACGCGCCGGATCATCGCGGCCGGGTCCATCGGCAGAGGAGAAAGGTGGAGGCGCCCATTCTCGATGCGGGCGGCGTCCAGGGCGTCCTTGACGAACAAGGTCAGCTTCTCGCAGGCCTGGTCGATGTGGTCCAGCCAGGTCGCCTGGCGCTCGTCGGGCGCCAGCGACTTGCGCAGCAGGCGCAGGTAGCCCTGGATCGCGAACAGCGGCGCGCGCAGATCGTGGGCGGCGGACTGGAAGAACTCCTCCTTGACCTTCTCCAGGCGGCGCTCGGAGGTCACGTCGCGGAGCATGACCAGCACGCCGAAGTCGCCGGACCCGGAGTCGTTGAACATGGTGACCATCGTGCGGTAGCTCGCGGAGGCGCCGTCGGCGCCGCGCCCCTCCAGCCCCGCCCCGGCGGAGTGCGCGGTCAGGATCTCCTGCACGCGCATCCGCCAGCGCTCGGGGTCGCGCGGCGCGAACAGCGCCCGCCCGCCCGGCACGGCGTCCTCCGGGAGCGCGCCCAGGATGGGCATCGCGGCGGCGTTGTAGTACAGCACCTCGCCGCGCATGTTGGTCAGGATCATCGCGTCGGGGATGCGCTCCACCAGCGTGCGCAGGCGCGCGCGCTCGCGCGCGAGGTCGGCCTGGGCGTCCTCCAGGCTCTGCCGCAGGTCCTCCTGCGCCCGGTCGAACTGCCGCGCCAGCGCGCGCCAGCCGGCCATGCGCGAGCGGTCGAGCGGCGTGCCCAGGTCGCCGCGCCCCCAGCGCTCCAGGCCGCGCTCCAGCTCGCTCAAGGGGCCCGCGAACCAGCGCCAGGCCAGCAGGGCCGCGCCCGCCGACACGACGGCGGCCGCCAAGGCCGCCAGCACCAGAGTCCAGCCGGGCTCGTGTCCCGCGCGGCTGCCGATCCACCAGCCGGCCACCCCGGTGGGGACCGCGCCGGCGACGAACATCAGCCACGAGGCGCGGCCGAAGAGTTCCACGGCCGCGAGTCTATCAAATCCCCTGGACGGCAGTCCGCAAGCCTGCTATCCTCCGGGCATGGCGAAGCTCGCCCTCCTGCTGGGCCTGGCGCTGGCCGCCGCGGCGCCGGCGGACGCCCTGACCTACACCGAATTGCCCACCGGACGCTACGAGGTGACGGTCTCCGGGATGCTGTGCGCGGTGTGCGCGCGGGCAATCACGGCGGAGTGGGAGAAGCTGCCCGCGGTGAAATCCGCCCGGGTGGACTTCGCGACGGGCCGGGCCGTGGTCACGGTCCGCCTCGCCGAGACGGCCAAGGTCTCGGACCTCGAGTCGGCCTTGCGCCGCGCCGAGCGGGTGGCCAACCTCGGGACCGATTTCCGGCTGACCGGGATCCGCTACCTTCCCTAGAAAAGCGGAGGGCCCGCCTTTCGGCGGGCCCCCCTTTCGATCAACGGCGTCCAGGCTCTCTTAGAGCTTGCGGACGTTCGCGGCGCGCGGCCCCTTATCGGACTGCTGCGTCTCGAACTCCACCGCCTGGTTCTCGGCGAGGGTCTTGAAGCCCTCGCCCTGGATCGCCGTGTGATGCACGAACAAATCCTTGGAACCGTCGTCGGGGGTGATGAAGCCGAACCCCTTCTGGTCGTTGAACCACTTCACTTTTCCGGTCTGCATTTAGGCACTACCTCTTTGCTTGCGTCTGGCCGCCTCGCGGCGGCGGGGCCCTCGCGGGCCTTGGCGGTATTATACCACGGATTGCGCGCCGGCGGCGGCGATTTGACGGGACTCGCCGGATGTGGGACAATGCCCGCGTGGAGCCCACGGACCCCGTCAAGAAGGCGGACTACCTGGAGCGTCTGATCGCCGGCCTCGAGCAGACCTGCGAGAACCTGCGCTTCGAGATTCCGTACTACAAGGACGACGACATCCAGGGCCGCTACGCGAAGAAGTTCCTGGCCTCCGCGGAGCAGCACCTGGCGGAGACCCGCCAGCGGCTGGAGGAACTGCGCAAGACCCTGCCCCCGGCCCCGCGGCCGCAGGGCGAGTAAGCCGCCGCCTTCCCCCAGGCTAGGAGACCTCCATGATCGTCAAAGGCTCGAAAGTCGCCATCCACTACACGCTGACCGTGGACGGCAGCGTCGTGGACAGCTCCCGCTCGCGCGAGCCCCTGAGCTATGTGCAGGGCGAGGGCCAGCTGGTGCCGGGCGTGGAGGCCGGCCTGGCCGGCGCCGGCGACAAGCGCCGCCTGTCCGTGCCGCCCGCCGAGGGCTATGGGGAGTCCCGCGCGGAGCTGATCCTCAAGGCGCCCAAGCAGGCCGTCGCGCACCTGGAGGGGCTGGCCGTCGGCGCGGTGGTCCGCGGCGAGGGCCCGCAGGGCGAGTTCCGCGCCTTCGTGCGCGAGATCGGCGAGACCGAGGTCACGCTGGACCTCAACCACCCCTTGGCCGGCAAGACCCTGGAGTTCGACATCGAGGTCGTCTCCGTCGAGGGCGGCGCCTCCGGGATCATCCTCCCTTAAAGGGGGGACTCGGATGCCCCCGCCTCCCTCTCGCGGCGCCAGGCTGGCGGCGGCCGCGAGACAGGCGGCGGCCCGGCCCCGCGCCGCCGCTCCGGGGGCCCGCCT
>JAJXTZ010000160.1 GCA_021783355.1 bacterium
GCGGCCGCGGGGGCCGCGGGGGCCGCGGGGGCCGGCAGGGACGGGAGGACGGACGCCGCGAAGGGAGCGGACGGGAGGGCCGGGGCCGGCGGCGCGGCCGTGAAAACTCCCGCGTAGGACGGGGCGACGGGCCGGACCTCGACGGGGAGGACGGCGCGCTCCTGCGCGGCCGCGGGAAGGGCCAGCAGCAGGCTGAGCAGGAAGGAAGCGCCGCGTCTCATCTTCCTTATTGTACGGCGGGGAGGGGGTCCGGCGTCAGAGGCTTCGGACCCTGGGAGGCCTGGGCCCGGGGACCCAGGGGCGTTATTGGAAAACGAGCCCTTGCGCGGGGCGGGGGCCGGAAGCTACGATGCCCGGGTGAACGCGGCCCTCCATGTCTGTCAGCCCGGCTACGAGTCCTTCCTGGCCAAGGAGGCGGGCGTAGCGCCGGAGAAGACGGGACCGGGCTGGGTCTTGGGCGGTCCGGTCCCGGAGGACCTGTGCTTCGCCCATCTCTCGCTGGTCGCGCCGCGGGAGTTGACGGGGAGGTCGGTCAACGCCCTGGCCTGGGCCGCGGCGGACGCCTTCGCCGAGTCGGCGCGCGGGGAGCGCTTCGACGCGCCGTGGCCCTTCTTGGTGGAGGAAGCGGGCCTGCCGGGCCTGGCGCGGCGCGCGAAGGGCGTGGAGGAGGAGTGCCTGGCGCGCCTGCGCGCCAAGATGTCGCGCGTGGCCAAGCTCGCCGTCCCCGGGCGCCCCGCGCCGGGGCCCGCGCGCGGTCTCTTCGTCTACGCCGCGGACTTCGACCGCCTCTTCGTCTCCCGCGAGGCCGTCGGCTGGGGCCCGCGCCGCATGGCCGACGACCCGCAGGCTCCGTCGCGCTCGTACTTGAAGGCCGAGGAGGCCTACGGCGTGCTGGGCCGCGAGCCGGCGCCCGGTGAGACGGTCGTGGATCTGGGCGCCGCTCCCGGCGGCTGGAGCTATTCGGCCGCCCGGCGCGGGGCGCGGGTGACCGCGGTGGACAACGGGCCGATGAAGGGCGGGGGGCTGCACCCCGGCATCGTCCACCGCCCCGAGGACGCTTTCAAGTTCGCGCCGCAGGCGCCGGCGGACTGGCTGTTCTGCGACATGGTGGAGGACCCCGAGCGGGTGGCCGGCCTGCTGGAGGACTGGCTGGCGCGGGGCTGGTGCCGCCGCTTCGTCGTGAACCTGAAGTTCGGCCGCCGGGATCCCCTGCCGCTGCTGCGCCGCGCGCGGGCCTTGCGCGGCCGCTGCGCGGTCCTCAAGGTCCGGCACCTGTTCCACGACCGCGAGGAGTTCACGCTCGTGGGCGAGCGGGCCGCCGACGCCTAGCGTCCGGCGAGCAGGCGCGAGATCAGGCGCGCGTGGCGGGCGAGCTCGCGCCAGCGGCGCAGCTTGGAGACGCCGGCCGTCCGCGTCTCCAGCGCCGCCGGCGCCTCGGCGACGATCCAGCGCGCGCGGAGCGCGCGCGCGGCGATCTCGGCGTTGATCTCGAAGCCCTCGGCGGAGAGCGGCAGCGCGCGCAGGCGCTCGGCGCGGTAGAGACGGAAGACCGGGGTGTAGGCCGTCAGCGCGAAGCCGAAGAGGCCGCGGTAGAGCGCGTTCATCAGCAGGCTGGGCAGGCGGCGCGCCCAAGGCACGGAGGCGAGGTCCTCGGGGCGCAGGTACGGCGAGCCCGCGACCAGGTCCGCGCCCTCGCGGCGGGCGGCCGCGAGCAGCTCCTTGAGGCCCGCGGGGCGGAAGGTGAGGTCGGCGTCGATCGTGGCGATCCAGGCGCCCTCCGCGGCGGCGAATCCCGCGCGCAGGGCCCCGCCCAGGCCGCGGTTCGGGGATAGGGACACCAGGCGGACGCCGGGCCGCGCGGCGGCCAGGGCGACGGCCGCGGCGGCCGTGCCGTCGGTGGAGCCGTCGTCGACGATCACGACCTCGCAGGGGACGCCGAGCGCGTCCAGGGCCGGGAAGAGCTCGTCCGGGTAGCGGGCGAGGTTGCCTTCCTCGTTGCGGCACGGGACGACGACCGTCAGCTCGGGCTTCAGAGGGGCTTGCGGAAGTAGGCGATGGTGCGGCGCAGGCCGTCCTCCAGCGCGACCTTCGGCTCCCAATGCAGCTTCGCGCGCGCCAGCGAGATGTCGGGTCGGCGCACCTTGGGGTCGTCGGTGGGCAGGGGCTTGAAGACCAGGCGCGACTTGGACCCGGTCAGGCGGCGGATCGTCTGCGCGATCTCCAGCAGGCTCATCTCGCGCGGGTTGCCGATGTTGACCGGCTCGTTGAGCCGGGAGCGCAGCAGCCGGTCGATGCCGTCCACCAGGTCGGAGACGAAGGTCAGGCTGCGCGTCTGCGAGCCGTCGCCGTACACCGTGATCGGACGGCCGGCCAGGGCCTGCGTGATGAAGTTGGGCACCGCGCGCCCGTCGTTCATGCGCATGCGCGGGCCGTAGGTGTTGAAGATCCGCACGATGCGCACCGGGATGCCGTGGGAGCGGTGGTAGGCCATCGTCAGGGCTTCCGCGAAGCGCTTGGCCTCGTCGTACACGCCCCTCGGCCCGATCGGGTTGACGTTGCCCCAGTAGGACTCGGGCTGAGGGTTCACCTCGGGGTCGCCGTACACCTCGGAGGTCGAGGCCAGCACGAACACGGCCTTCTTGTCCTTGGCCAGGCCCAGCGCCTTGTGCGTGCCCAGCGCCCCCACCTTCAGCGTCGGGATCGGCCAGCGCTGGTAGTCCACCGGCGAGGCCGGGGAGGCGAAGTGCAGGACCGCGTCGAGCTTGCCCGGGACGTGCAGGAAGTTGGTCACGTCCAGCTTGATGAAGCGGAAGCGCGGGTTCCCGATCAGCCCCTCGATGTTCTCCAGGCGGCCGGTCAGCAGGTTGTCGACGGCGATCACCTCGCAGCCCTTCGCGAGGAAGTGCTCGCAGAGGTGCGAGCCGAGGAAGCCCGCGCCGCCGGTGATCAGCAGGCGCTTCATCGTCAGGGCCGGCCGACGCCGGCGTAGTCGAAGCCCAGGCGGCGCGCCGCGGCCGGATCGAAGAGGTTGCGCCCGTCGAGCAGGACCGCGGTGCGCATCAGCGTCTTGGCGCGCTTCAGGTCCAGGGCCCGGAAGCGCGGCCACTCGGTGACCACGGCCAGGGCGTCGGCTCCCTTGAGCGCGTCGTACTCGTCCTTGGCGAAGTGGACGCCCTTGAACTCGGGCAGCTCCTTGGCGCGCCCGGCCGCGACCGGGTCGAAGGCGCGCAGCTTGACGCCGCGGGCCTTGAGCTGGCGCACCACGTCGATCGACGGGGCGAAGCGCATGTCGTCGGTGTCGGGCTTGAAGGCGAGGCCGAGCAGCGCCACCGTCTTGCCCTCCAGGTTCCAGAGCTTCTCCTCGATCTTGCGCGCGATCCAGCCCTTCTGGTGCTCGTTGATTTCCTTGACGGCCTTGAGCATCTGGAAGTCGTAGCCCTTCTGGCGGCTGATCCAGTAGAAGGCCTCCAGGTCCTTGGGGAAGCAGAAGCCGCCGAAGCCGATGCCGGCGTTGAGGAACATGGGGCCGATGCGGCGGTCCAGGCCCATGCCCTTGGCCACCAGCTGCACGTCGGCGCCGACTTTCTCGCAGAGGGCCGACACGGCGTTGATGTAGGAGATCTTGGTCGCGAGGAAGGAGTTCGACGCGTGCTTGATCAGCTCGGCGCTCTTGACGTCGGTGACCAGCACCGTCGTCTTCAGCGGCGCGTAGACCGCGCGCATCACCGCCTCGGCGCGCTTGGACGAGACGCCCAGGACCACGCGGTCGGGGCGCAGGAAGTCCTTGACCGCCGAGCCCTCGCTCAAGAACTCGGGGTTCGACACCACGTCGTAGGGCGTGCCGGACTTGTTGAAGCGCTGGACGGTGCGCGACACCCACTCGCCGGTCTCGACCGGGACCGTGGACTTGTCCACGATCACCGTGTAGGAGTCCATGTGCTTGGCGACCGACTCGGCCACGGCCTCGACGGCGGACAGGTCGGCCGAGCCGTCGTGGCGGGGAGGCGTGCCGACGGCGATGAAGACCACCTCGGCGCGGCGGCCGCGGGCGCCCAGGCCCTCGACGACGGAGCCCGCGAAGCGCAGGCGGCCGGACCTCACGACGCGGCGGAACACCTCCTCCAGGCCCGGCTCGTGGATGGGGACCTTGCCGGCTCTCAGGGACTTGAGCTTCTTGGGGTCGGCGTCCACGCAGACGACGCGGTGGCCGATGTCGGCCAGGCACGCGCCCGTCACGAGTCCGACGTAGCCGGCGCCGACGACGCAGAGGTTCAAGGATTTCATCGTTAGGGCGCATTTTTCCATATATATGCGGTTCTGGACAAGTCCGCGCTCAAGCACTATACTGGCGCCGTGAACGCGACACTGGAAAAGAAGATCCGCGCGCGGTCCGCGCGCGTCGGCGTCGTGGGGCTCGGCTATGTCGGGCTGCCGCTGGCCGTGGAGTTCGCCCGGGCCGGCTTCGCGACCCTGGGCGTGGAGACCGGCCCCGCGCGCCTGGCCGCGCTGCGCCGCGGGCGCTCGTACGTGGAGGACGTCTCCGGAGCCGAGGTCGCCCGCCTGTTGGGAGCCGGCCGCCTGTCGCTGTCCGCGGACGGGCGCGGCCTGGAACGCTGCGACGCGCTGATCATCTGCGTGCAGACGCCGCTGCGCAAGACCAAGGAGCCGGACCTGAGCGCGGTGATCGGCGCCTGCGGGGCGCTGTCCCGCCGCCTGCGCCGCGGCCAGCTGGTGGTGCTGGAGAGCACCACCTACCCCGGCACGACCGACGAGGTCGTGCGCCCGGCGCTGGAGGCCTCGGGGCTGGCCGCCGGCCGGGATTTCTCCCTGGCCTTCTCGCCCGAGCGCGTGGACCCCGGCAACGCGAAATGGCGCATCCCGAACACGCCCAAGGTCGTGGGCGGGATCGACGCCGCGTCCACGCGCCTGGCGGCCGCGCTCTACGGCGCGGTCGTGCGCCAGGTGGTCCCCGTCTCCAGCGCGAAGGCCGCGGAGCTGGTCAAGCTCCTGGAGAACTCCTTCCGCGCGGTCAACATCGCCCTGGTCAACGAGATGGCGCAGGTCTGCGACCGGCTGGGCTTGGACGTCTGGGAGGTGGTCGGGGCGGCCGCGACCAAGCCCTTCGGCTTCATGCCGTTCTGGCCCGGCCCCGGCATCGGCGGCCACTGCATCCCGAAGGACCCGCAGCTGTTGAGCTGGAAGATGAAAGCGCTGAACTTCGAGCCGCGCTTCATCCAGCTGGCCACCACGATCAACGGGGCGATGCCCGAGTACGCGGCGGCGCGCATCGCGCGCGCCCTCAACGGGGCGGGCAAGGCGGTCAAGGGCAGCCGCGTGCTCGTCCTCGGGGTCGCCTACAAGCCCGGCGTTTCCGACGCCCGCGAGTCCCCGGCGCTCGACGTGATGCACCTGCTCGCCGAGCAGGGCGCGCGCGTCGAGTACCATGACCCGCACGTGCCGCGCGCCGAGGCCGGCGGGCGGGTCTGGCGCCGGCGGGCCCTCACCGACGCGGCCCTGCGGGGCGCCGACCTAGTCGCCATCCTCACCGCGCACCGCGAGGTGGACTACGCGCGCGTCGCGCGCCGCGCCCGCCTCGTCTTCGACGCGCGCAACGCAACGGCGGGCCTTGCGGGGAGGGTCGAAAGGCTTTAAACTGCCCTCAAGAGCCCCGAGAACGCGATGCCCGACGAAACGCCTCCGCCGCCTTCGACCCCGCCGCCGACTCCGGACCCCGCGCCGGGCGGCGGGCCGTCCGACCTCGAGCGCACGGCGATGGAGGCGCTGAAGGCCATCGGCAAGGCGCTGGGGCAGATGGCCCTCTACAAGATCGGCCACCCCGCGGTGGCCGCGACGATCGCGGCGGCGCGCGAGAACCTGGACGCGGCCCTGGCCTTGGCGCCGAAGGGAGAGCTCGTCGTCAGCTTCGACCACCAGAAGGTCATCGGCAACGGCCGCCAGATCGGCACGGCGTCGCAATTGCCGAACTCCCTCGTCAACCTCTACGCCCGCTTCAAGCTCTCGAGCCTGTCCTTCCGCGCGGGCGTCACCGTCGAGGACCTGTCCGCGTTCTGTGAGCTGGCCGCCCTGCGTCCGGACGCCGCCGCGGCCACGGACCCGAAGGCCTTCCTCGCCGGGAAGGGCGTCACCCGCCTCGCGCTCAACGAGGCCGTCTACTTGAAGGCCGACCGGGGGGCGGGCGCCGGGGGCGGGGCCGGCGCCGGAGCGGGCGCGGGGGCGGACG
>JAJXTZ010000161.1 GCA_021783355.1 bacterium
GCGACCAGGGACGGCAGGAGGAACGCCGGCTCCAGGGCCGTGCGCGCCACCCAGTTCGCCGGGTCCACGCGCGCGAGCAGGACGAAGCCCGGCCCGGCCAGCGCCCCGCCCAGCAGCCACGCTCCCGCGCGGGCGCGGTCCGCCCTCCAAGCCAGGACCGCCCCGGCCAGCGCCGCCGCCGCCGCGGGCCAGCTCACGGCGCGGACCGTCTCCGCCGCGGCCAGGCCCAGCAGGGCCGCGGCCGAGGCCCCCGTGAGCGGCACGGTCATTCCCGGGGACAGCGTCCCCGTGCCGTAGCGCGTCCGCAGGACCGTCTCCAGCGCCGGTCCCGGCGCGCCGAGGCGGATCCACAGGAACGCGTACGCGCAGAGCCCCGCGGCCAGCGGAGCGGCCGCCGCCGCGGCCAGGCGGGCGGGACTCGCCCCCGTCCGCGCCGCCTCGCGCCGCCACAGCCAGAGCACGGCCGGCGTCCACAGGAGCAGCGTCTGGTGGTTGACCAGCCCCAGGCCCAGCAGCAAGCCGCTCAGCCGCGCCCGCGCGAAGACGCCGCCGGCCTCCCCCTCGGCCAACGCCAGCAGGCAGACCGCGAAGAGCGCGTGCAGCGAGTACATCTCGCCCAGCAGGGAGAACTTCCACAGCGGCGCCGACAGCGCCCACAGCGCCGCGGCCGCCAAGCCGCCGGGCGTCCCGGCGCGCCGCCGGACCAGGCCGAACAGGACCGCCGCCGCCGCCGCCCCGGCCAGCGCCGAGAGCAGGTTCATCCGGTAAGCGGGATTGCCCCACGGCATGAGCGCCAGCCACGCGCGCCCCAGGAGCGCGTAGAGCGGGTAGCCGGGGGCGTGCGCCACGCCCAGCGTCATCGCCGCGGAGATCATATCCGCGGAGTCGCGCGGCGCGATGGACGGGTACAGGCAGGCGGCGTAAAGGAGGAAGACCGCCGCGAACACCGCCGCCGCGGCGCGCGGCCCCCGCTCCGGCGCGGGTGCCGCGATCACGCGCGCGCCCAACTGCGCAGCGGTAGGGACGGGTCGGCGCGCCCGGCGCGCGGGGCCGGGCCGGCGCTCAGGCGCCGCCAGGCGGCGTGGGCGATCATCGCCGCGTTGTCGGTGCACAGCGCGCGCGCCGGCAGGCGCACCCCGAAGCCGGCGGCCTCGCCGCGCTGCGTCATCAGGGCGCGCAGCCGGGAGTTCGCCGCCACGCCGCCGCCGATCAGCACGTCCTTGGCGCGCGACGCGCGAGCGGCGGCCAGGGTCTTCTCCACCAGCGTCTCGGCCACCGCCTCCTGGAACGACGCGCACAGGTCGGCCCGCCCGCGCCCCTTCAGCGCGCCGGGATGGTCGCGCAGGTGGTAGAGGACGGCGGTCTTGAGGCCGGAGAAGGAGAAGTCCCAGGTTCCCGGCATCGTCGGTCGCGGGAAGGCCGCCGCGCGCGGGTCGCCGCTTTCCGCCAGGCGGTCGATCTCCGGGCCGCCGGGATAGCCCAAGCCGAAGAGGCGCGCGACCTTGTCGTAGGCCTCGCCGGCCGCGTCGTCGCGCGTGCGCCCCAGCACGCGGTAGCGCCCGGGCGCCTTGGCCAGGACCAGGTCCGTGTGGCCGCCGGAGACCACCAGCGCGACCGCCGGCCAGCGCACCCGGTGCTCCAGCTCCGCCGCCAGCACGTGGCCCTCCAGGTGGTTGACGCCGACGGCGGGCACGCCCATCAGGCGCGCCAGCGTCTGCGCCGCGACCTTGCCGACCAGCAGCGGCCCCATCAGCCCCGGCCCGCGCGTGTACGCGACGGCGTCCACGCGCCCGGGCCCCGCGTCGGCCAGCGCGCGGGTCACGACCGGGACCAGGTTGGTCAAGTGCGCGCGGGAGGCCAGCTCCGGGACCACGCCCCGGAACGGACGATGCAGGGCCGTCTGGGAGGAGACCACGTTGGAGCGCACACTCCCGTCCTCGACGACCGCGGCGGAGGTGTCGTCGCAGGAGGTCTCGATCCCCAGCAGCCTCACGGGGCCGTCGGCGACGCCGCGGGCGCCGTGGACGCCTCCACGCCGGCGCTCAGCGCGCCCAGGACGGAGCGCGCCTTCAGGAGCTCGACGGCGCGGTCCAGGACCTCGTCGGGCACCATGTCCTCCGGCTTGACCATCGAGTGCGGCTTGTGGTCCTTGGCGTAGATCGTCTCCCACTGCGCATAGAGCTTGGCTTCGACGTCCGGGGAGACCGGGACCGCGATGTCCGGAAGGATGCCCCAATGAGGGTTCTTGCCGTCGCGGTGGATCATGCGGCCGTTGGGCGTGTAGTAGTGGGCGACGGTCAGGCGCAGGCCGGAGCCGTCGGGCAGCGGGATCAGGGACTGGACGCTGGCCTTGCCGTAGCTGCGCTGGCCGACGACCACCGCGCGCTTGTGGTCCTGCATGGCCCCGGTGAAGATCTCCGAAGCCGACGCGGAGCCGCCGTTGATCAGGATCACCATCGGCAAGTCCTCGTACGGCGCGTTGGCCCCGGCGGTGAAGTCCTGGCGGCTCTCCGGCCGCCGGCCCTGGGTGTAGACGATCAGCTTGTTCTCGCCCAGGAACAGCGACGAGGTCTCCACCGCCGCCGACAGCAGGCCGCCGGGGTCGTTGCGCAGGTCCAGCACCAGGCTGGTCATCCCGTCCTTCTTCAGCTTGCGCAGCGCGGCGGAGAGGTCGTCGGCCGTCTTCGCGCTGAACTCGATCACGCGCGCGTAGCCGATGCCGTCCCCGAGGGAGCGCGAGACCACCGACGGGATCTTCACCAGCTCGCGCGTGATCGTGAAGGACAGAGTCTTCCAGCCCGCCTCCCCCGCGTCGTCGGGGCCGCGCAGGACCTTCACCGTCACCGTGGTGCCGGGAGCGCCGCGCATGCGCTTGAGCGCGTCGTCCATGCTCATGTCCTTGGTCGAGACGCCGTCGATCGCGGCCAGGCGGTCGTTGGGCAGCAGGCCCAAGCGGTACGCCGGCGACCCGGGCATCGGGGTCAGCACCGTCAGCCAGCCGTCGCGCATGACCATGCGCAGGCCCACGCCCCCGAACTGCCCCTCGGTCTCGGTCTTCATCTCCCGGTTCTGCTCCGGGTCCAGGAACTGCGAGAACGGGTCCAGGGTCCGCACCATCCCGGCGGCCGCGCCGTACACCAGCTTCTGGGTGTCCACGTCGCTGACGTAGTTGTCCTGGATGTAGCCCAGCACGTCCACCAGCAGCTTCATCTGCTCGTAGGTGCTGTCCGGCGCGGGCTTGGGGTCCTGGGCGCGCGCGGGCGCCGCCAGCAGGGCCGCCGCGGCGGCCGCGAAAATCAATCGTGATCTCATGGGTTGTCCTCTACCTCTTCCTCAGCCATTGCATCGGATCCAGCGCCTGCGTCCCGCGGCGGATCTCCAGGTACACGCGTCCGGCGGAACGGGCCAGGGCCTCGCCCGCCCGGACCGAGTCGCCCTTCTCCTTCACCAGCGCGCCGAGATGGCCGTACACGCTGAAGAACCCGCCGCCGTGGTCCACGATCTCCACCGCGCCGTACGAGCGGAACGGCCCCGCGAAAATCACGCGCCCCGGAGCGATCGCGTCCACCTCGCCGCCGGAAGGCGCGGCGATGGTCACGCCCTGGTGAACGGTCCAGGTCCCCAGGTCCGGGTCCTTCTCCCGGCCGAACGCGGTCAGGACCTTGCCGGCCGCCGGCCAGGGCAGGGAGTGACGGGGCCGGTCGAGCGCCGGCGTCGGGCCGCCGCGGCGCCAGCGCCCGGCTCGGCCCAGCGTGTCGATCAGGGCGGTCAAGGCCTTCGCGTTCTCCTCGAGCTCCTGGGCGTGCCGCGCGGCCGCGGCCACCTGGACCTGGGTCTGCGCGAGCTGGGCCTTCTTCGCCTCGTACTCCTTTTGGCGGTCCGCGCGCTGGGACTGCGCGAGGCGCCGGCTGGCGGCCAGCTCCCGCGCCCGGCGGCGCGCGTCGGCCGCGGCGCGCTCCGTCTTGTGGCGGAAGCCCTTCAAGCCCCTCAAGTGCTGGGCCTTCTCCAAGATCGCCGCGCGGCGGAACTCGTCGGCCCACAGACCCTCGGTGCCGTAGAAGTCGGAGCGCCCGGCCAGCGCGGCGGACTCGCGCTCAGTCTCGGACGCCAGCGCCGCGCTCCAGAACTCGTCCACGCGGCTGGCCGAGTCCAGGCGCGAGGTGAGCTCGGCGCGGCGGTTCTCCGCGTCCCGGATCGAGGACTGGAGTCTCTCCACGCGCCGCCGCGAGGTCGCGTCGAGCGTCTGCAGACGGTCCACGTCCTTGCCCAGGGAGTCCTCCGACGCGCGCAGGCGGTCGAGCTCGTCGCGCGTCTTGCGCAGCTCGCTCTGGATGAGCGCCAGCTCCTTCTTCTTGCGGGAGACCTTCGACGCCGCGGCCGGCGCCGCCGCCAGAGCCGCGAGCAGGACGGGGGCCAGCGTCGCCAGGATCAGGCCTCCGCGCGCCATAGGGACAGGGACCAGCCCAGCGCCGCGCATGCGGCGACGACCGCCGCCTGCGCCCACGGGGAGGGCCACGCCCACAGCAGGCCGTCGCGGTGCAGGGGCCAGGCGGCAAGAGCCGAGAAGGCCAGGCCCGCGGCGCCGCCGAGCGCTCCGGTCCAGGCCAGGCGCGCGCCGCCGGCGCCGCCGCGCAGGGACGCGGCCAGCGCCCACAGGGCCAGCGCCGCCGCGGCGCAGAACAGCGTGCTCAAGGTCAGGCGCAGCCAGCGACCGTACAGTCGCGCGCGCAGGATCGCCTGCAGCTGGGCCGGCTTCCAGCGCACGTCGGACCAGTCCGAGAGGCTCTGCGCGGAGTCGATCCACGCGGCCAGACGCGGCAGGGCCTGCGGCGCCGGAGCGACCTCGAAGGCGCCGGGCAGCGGGTTGTCGCCGACGAGCGCGACGGAGTCCACGAGGTCGGGGTCCTCGCGGCGCAGCGCCGCCAGCGCGTCGTCCGGGGACACGTAGCGCACCGCGGCGGCCTCGGGCTCGGCGCGGAGCTTCTCCTCCAGCACCTCGCGCTTCGCGTCGTCCATGCCGCTGCGCAGGAAGAACACCACGCGGAAGTCGCCGCGCAGGGCGGACTCCAGACGCCGGCATTGGCCCTCGACGATCAGCAGCGTCTGCCCCGCCAGGGCGGCGGCCGCGGCGAAGGCGAAGACCCAGGCGGTGCGCCCCTTGGCTCCCATCATGGAGCGATTCTACGAAAAATGCGGCCGCCTCAGCGGTAGGGGTTGAAGACGGAGGACCACCGCCCGGCCGCCGCGCGCAGCGACGGCAGGGCGAGGAGCAGCGTCAGCAGGATCAGCCAGAGCCCGTGCTGGAGCGCGAAGCGGCCGAATCCCGCCAGGCTGGGAGCCGGTGCCTCCGGGGCCGGGGCCGGCGCCGACGCCTCGGAGCGCGGGGAGATCTTGGCGACCTCCGACAGGGCCATCGCCGCCGACAGCCGCGACAGAGGCAGCCTCCCCTCCACGACGGCGACCGCGCGGCCGTCGGGAGCCGTCTCCAGACCCACCACGCGGGTCAGACGGAACCCCGCGTCGCGCGACAAGGCGCGCAGCCCCGCCTCGACGCTCTCGCGCGGGTGCGCGGGATCGGTCAGGCGCAGGCCGACCACGAACGGGGCCGCGGCGCCCCCCCCGGAGGACGGACGCCCGCCGGACTCCACCCGCACGCGCTTGACGCCGGGACGGGCCAGCGCCTCGGCCAGCCGTCCGGCGGGGATCCACCCGCTGATCAGCGCGGTTCCGTCGGGCCCCGGCCGCGGCTCGAAGCGCGCGTCGGCGGAGAAGCCCGCGGCCGCGCCCAGCCCCGCCACCGCGTCGCGCAGGGTGCCCGCCTCGCGCGGGTCCAACTCCAGGGAGACGAAGACTCGGCCGCCGCCGTCTCCGGTCGAGCTCGCGGCCGCGGAGGCCGCCGGCGCCTGCGGCGAGGACGCCGAGGCCAGCGCGGGGCCGTCCGCGCCGGGCTTGAGACCGAGGATGTGGGTGTCGTAGTCCCGGCGCCCGGCGGCGCTGACCGCGTCGGGGTCCGCGTTCCCGGCCGCGGAGGCGGGCATCTCCAGCGGCTGCACCAGGCCGTTCCACAGGGACTCGCGGCGCGGGGCCTGCGCCGCGGCGGAGATCGCCGCGCGGCGCGCGCGCGCCGCGGGCCGCGCGGCGGTCGCGCGGTTCGGCGCGCCGATCCTCGGCGAAGCGGGGAGCGGGGTCGCGGC
>JAJXTZ010000015.1 GCA_021783355.1 bacterium
CCGATCTCGCGCCGGCGGCGCGTCCGTGAACGATGAGCTCTCCTGACCTCGGCCGTCTTCGCGTGGAACTTCCTGACCATCGGCGCCTACGCGATGGTGGGGCCCGCGCGCGGGGCGCTGCTCGCGGCCGCCGCGCCGACCGCGGCGCGCGGCGTCCTGCGCGCGATCTTCGTGTGCGGGACCGCGGCTTCTCACGCCTTCGGGACGAGCGCGCGCGATGGGGGCCTACTTCGCCTCGATCAACCTGTGGACCAACGCCGCGTCCTTCCTCGTCGGGGCCCTTCTGACGGGCCCGGCCCTGCGCCTGGTCGGCGCGAGCGGCTGCCTGACCAGCGCGGGGCTGGCCAACCTGGGGCTCTTCGTGACCTATCCGTTCATGCCGACGCTGGGCGCGGCCGCGTTCTTCTACCGCGCCGACGGTACCGCGCCGACGGGGTGGCGCGCTTCACCTGGTTCAAGACCGCCAAGGAGACGACCTATTCGTCCACGGACAAGGAGGTCGTCTACCGGGTGAAGGCCTTCGTCGAGATGTTCGTCTACCGCTGCGCGCGCGGAGCGGCGGGCTTCCTCCTGTTGGCCGCCGGCTTGCTGGGCGGGGCGGAGGCCGGCGCGCTGCGCTCGGGCATCCCGCTGGCCCTGCTCTGGCTCTACGCGTCCCGGCGCGTCCGGCGCGAGCACGCGCGGCTTAAGGCGTGCCCGCCTCCGGTCCCAGCAGGGCCAGCACGGCCCGGTCCAACTCGTCGAAATCCGCCGGTTTTTTAAGGAAGCGGACCTTCGGGTCGGGCGGGACCTGCGCGGCGAGGAGCAACGCCTCGGCGCCGCTTAAGAAGGCCACGGGCAGGCCGCCGGTCGCCGGGCGTCGGCGCAGTTCCGTCAGAAGGTCGGTCCCCTTCAGGCGCGGCATCTCATAGTCCACGATGGCCAAGTCCGCGCCGAGCGCCTCGGCGCGAGCGGCGGCGGCCTCGGGGTCGGCGCAGGTCTCGACGCGGTGGCCGCGGCTGCGCAGGTAGTCGGCCACGACGCGCAGGAGCGTCTCGTCGTCGTCGACCAACAGGATCTTCGCCATGCGCCTATCATAGCCGGAGCCGCGGCCGCGCGCAAGCCGCTTCGACCTCGCGTCGTAGTAATAAATATAATATGCATCACCCCCGTCGCGAAGTGACCGCATCGCACTGGCGGTCCCGCCCTCGGGAGTCTACACTGCAACGGGGAAACATGCGCGTCGCGTATTGCCGTCCGGAGTCCCGCGACTGGCCGTCCGCCGGAGAGCCTCCGGCGGGCTGGTCCGTCTACCCTCTCCCGGACTGCTCGTCCCTGGAGGAGTGCGCGCGGGAGACGGCGCTCGACGCGGTGCTGATGCGCCTGCCCCCGTCGGCGGAGGACCTGCTGTCGGCGCTCTCGCGCGTGCGCGTGGCCTCCCCGGGCCTGCCGGTGATCGTCCTGGCCGAGCCCGCGCGCGAGGAGGCGGCCGTCGCCGCCGTGTCCGCAGGCGCGGCGGACTACTGGCTGTACGGGATGAGCGCTGTGCGCCTGCGCGTGAGCGTGGAGCAGGCCGTGGCGCGGCGGGCGCAGTCCGTCCTTCAGGCCGCGCGCGACGAGGCGCTCGAGCGCGT
Source organism: bacterium (assembly GCA_021783355.1). GTDB lineage: Bacteria > Elusimicrobiota > Elusimicrobia > UBA1565 > UBA9628 > GWA2-66-18. The sequence goes on from JAJXTZ010000015.1 coordinate 1,614, forward strand.
GGAGGACGCGGTCGTGGTCACCGACGCCGAGGAGCGGGTCGTGTATTGGAACCGGGCGGCCGCGCGCTTGTACGGCTACGCCTATCCGGACGTCCTCGGGCGGCCCCTGCCGGAGACCCTGAGCCCGCTGTGGCTGGACGCGCGCACCCGGCGGACGGCGTGGAAGGCGCTCGACGAGAAGGGGCTGTGGCTGGGCGAGATCGTGCACGCGCGGCGCGACGGCGCGCCGCTACGGGTCCGCATGGAGCTGTCCGTCATGCGCGACGGGCGCGGACGCCGGGCGGGACTCCTGCTCGTCGCGCGGCCGCCCGAGGGCGCCGCCCGGCCGGCCCCGGAACCCGCGGAGCGCGACCCCCGCGACGCGCGCGCGTTCCTGGAAGGGCTTCTCAACGCGGTCGCCGACCCCATCTTCGTCAAGGACCGCGAGTACCGCATGCTCCTGGTCAACGACGCGTACTGCGCGCTGATGGGGTGCCTGCGCTCCGAGGTCCTCGGCCATGTGGACGGAGAACACATGCTCCCGGAGCAGGCCGAGGGCTTCCACCGGGCCGACGACCGGGTCTTCGAGACCGGCCAGGAGGACGTGCGCGAGGAGCTGGTCACCGACTCCAAGGGCCTGGCCCATGTCCTGGTCACGAAGAAGGCCCTGGGCCGGGGCGCGGACGGCGAGCCGATCCTGGTCGGCGTGATCCGCGACGTGACCACCCTGGCCAAGGCCGTTGACGACCTCAAGCGCAGCCAGGAGCAGTTGCGCCACGCCCAGAAGCTGGAGGCGATCGGCCGCCTGGCGGGCGGGGTCGCGCACGACTTCAACAACGTGCTCACCGCCATCGTCGGCTGCGCGGAACTCCTGCTGGAGTCCCTGCCCCCGGGCCACCCGTGCCGCGAGGAGGCCGACGACATCCGCCTGGCCGGCGAGAAGGCCGAGACCCTGGTGGGACAGCTGCTGGCCTTCTCCCGCCGCGAGCAGAGCGCCCCGCGCCTGATCGACCTGCGCGAGGTCTTCGGCGGCATGCGCAAGATGCTCTCGCGTCTGCTGCCCGCGGACATCGAGCTGGAGTTCGTGATCCCCGACCGCCTGGGGGCGGTCCGCGCGGACCCGGGGCTCGCCGAGCAGATCCTCCTCAACCTGGCGGTCAACGCCGGCGACGCGCTGCCCGACGGGGGGCGCATCACGGTGTCCCTGCGCGACGCGCCGGAAGGAGGCGGCGGGCTCTCGGGCCCGTGCGTCCTTCTGGAGGTGCGCGACGACGGCATCGGCATGGACGAGTCGGTGCGCGCGCGCGTCTTCGACCCGTTCTTCACCACCAAGGAGGACGGCACGGGCCTGGGCCTGGCCACGGTGCGCGACGCGGCGACGCGCAGCGGCGGCGCGGTGTCGGTGGAGAGCGCGCCCGGACGCGGGGCCGCCTTCCGGGTGTTTTGGCCGCGGGCGGAGGGCGCCGCGGAACCGGCCGCGGCCGCGCGACCCGTCGCGGCGTCGCCCAAGGCGCCACGGCGGGCGCTGATCCTCGTCGTCGAGGACGACGAAGCGGTCCGGCGCTTCGCCATGCGCAGCCTGGAGCGCGCCGGCTACGAGGTGGTGACCGCGGCCGACGGGGCCGAGGCCCTGCGGCTGAGCGACTCCCACGAAGGGCTCTTCGACGCGGTGGTGCTGGACGTGGTCCTTCCGCGCGTGCGCGGGCCCGAGGTCGCCGAGCGCCTGCGCGCCCGCCAGCCGACGGCCCGGGTCCTGTTCGTTTCCGGCTATCGGACGGAGGAGGCCTCCCTGCCCGCGGGACCGGACGGCCGGTGCCTCTTCCTGCCCAAGCCGTTCACCGCGGCCGCCCTGGCCGAGAAGATCCGCGAGCTGGTCGCCACCGCGCGCTAACGCGCGGCCGCGCGGCGCAGGCGGTCCATCACCGCGCGCCCCACGCCGCGGTCTGGGACGGTCTCCACGAAGAGGACGCGCACCCCGGCGCCCTCCGCTTCGCGCAGGGCCGCGAACAGGGCCCGCGCGTAGGCCGCCGGGCCGCCCGCCACGCGCCGAGCGAACGCGGGCCGCCGCCCCGGCCACCGGGAGCGGTGGACGAGGCCCGCCCCGCGCGTCCGCGCCCCGGGAAGGGCGCCGCGACGGACCTCGGCGGGCGGGGCCAGGACCACGCGGCAGGACGGGGCGTAGTGGCGATGCCGCGTGCCCGGAGCGGGCGGGGCGCCTCTGCCGGGAGCCGCGACGGGGACTCCCGCGGCGCGCGCGATCGTCTCCGGTGTCAAGGTGCCCGGGCGCAGCAGGACGGGGCGGATCCCGCGGGCGTCCACGATGGCGGACTCCAGGCCCCGGCGGCAGGGCCCGCCGTCCAGGATGAGGGGCACGCGGCCGCCCAGGTCGCGGCGCACGTGAGCGGCCGTCGTGGGGCTGGGCCGTCCGGAGCGGTTGGCCGACGGAGCGGCGACGGGCTCTCCCAGGGCGCGGATCAGCGCGCGCGCCGCCGGGTGCGCGGGACAGCGCACGGCCACGGTGCGCCGGCCGCCGGTGACCGCGGCGGGCACGCGCGCGGTCTTCTCCAGGACCAGGGTCAGCGGGCCGGGCCAGAACGCGGCGGCCAGGCGGCGCGCCAGCGGGGTGATCCGCCGCGCGACCTGGGGCAGGTCCGAGGGGTCGGCCAAGTGGACGATCAGGGGGTTGTCGCAGGGGCGACCCTTCGCCCGATAGACGCGGCGGGCGGCGGCGGCGTCGAAGGCGCGGGCCCCCAGGCCGTAGACGGTCTCCGTCGGGAAGGCGACGAGCGCGCCGGCGCGCAGCAGCGCGGCGGCCTCGCGGACGGCGGACGGGGTGGCCCGGACCAGGCGGGTGCGCACGGCGGACATCTTACCACAGCGCGGAGGCGTTGACCGCGTCCCCGCGGGGGGCTATACTGCGGCCGAGGGGGTCCCATGTTCGAGAGCGCGGAGATCGGCCGCACGGTGGGCAAGAAGGAATACGAGCCCCGGCTCGAGCGCCTGCGCACGGACCTGCTCAAGGCCCAGCACGCGCTGGCGCTCACGCGCTTCCGGCTGTTGGTCCTGGTCGGGGGCGTGGAGGGCGGGGGCAAGACGGAGCTGGCGCGCACGCTGGTGGACTGGATGGACGCGCGCGGCCTGCAGGTCGAGGCCTACGGGGACTCCTCCGACGAGGAGGCCGAGCGCCCCGAGTACTGGCGCTACTGGCGCACGCTGCCCGCGTCCGGGCGCGGGGCGATCCTCGTCGGGACCTGGTACACGCGGCCCATCGTCGCGCGCGCCCTCAAGGAGACCGGGCAGGGGGCGTGCGACGCGGCGCTCGACCGCGCGATCGCCTTCGAGACGATGCTGACGCGCGAGGGCACGGTGCTGGTCAAGCTCTGGCTGCACCTGTCCCGGAAGGAGCAGAAGAAGCGCTTCAAGGAGCTGGAGGCCGACCCGGTCACGGCCTGGCGGGTGAGCAAGCGCGACTGGGAGTACGCGCGCCGCTACGACCGCTTCCGCAAGGTCTGCGCGCGCGCGATCGCCCGGACCTCCACGGCGGACGCGCCCTGGACGGTGATCGAGGCCACCGACCGCCGCTACCGCGACCTGACGGCCGGGGAGACCCTGCTGGCGGCGCTCAACGACGCGCTGGCGCGGGCCAAGAAGCCCGTCCCGGCGCCCGTCCCGGACCGGCCCAAGGCCCCGCGGGTCTCGGTGCTGACCCGCCTGGACCTGACGCGCGCGCTGGACAAGCGCGACTACGAGAAGAAGCTGGCCAAGCAGGAGGCGCGGGTGGCGCTGCTGACGCGCGACCTGCGCCGCAAGAGGCGGGCGCTGATCTGCGGCTTCGAGGGCGTGGACGCGGCCGGCAAGGGCGGGGCGATCCGGCGCCTGATCTCGGCCATCGACGCGCGCAACTGCCGGGTGATGTCGGTGGCGGCCCCCACGGACGAGGAGCGCGCGCACCCGTACCTGTGGCGCTTCTGGCGCCAGCTGCCGCGCCTGGGCCACGCGACCATCTACGACCGCACCTGGTACGGGCGCGTGCTGGTCGAGCGCGTGGAGGGCTTCTGCGCGGCCGCGGACTGGAGGCGGGCCTACAACGAGCTCGACGCGTTCGAGGAGGAGCTCTCCGAGTCCGGGGTGATCGTCTGCAAGTTCTGGCTGCAGATCTCGGCCGACGAGCAGCTGAAGCGCTTCAAGGACCGCGTGCAGACGCCGTTCAAGCAGTACAAGATCACCGAGGAGGACTGGCGCAACCGCGGCAAGTGGGAGGCGTATCAGGCCGCGGCGGTCGAGATGCTCGACAAGACGGGCACGCCCTACGCGCCGTGGACGCTGGTGGAGGCCCAGGACAAGCATTGGGCCCGCGTGAAGGTCCTCAAGACCGTGGCCGACCGGCTGGAAAAAGAGCTGTGACGGTGGTCGTCGCCGGGAGGGGCGCGGGTCAGCGCGGCGCGGTTTTCGCGTGCTTGTGCAGGGCCGCGACGAACTGCGTCACCTTCAGCGGCTTGCGGAAGAACTCCACCACGTTGGCCTCCTGGCGGATCAGGGCGATGGTGGAGTCGTCCAAGGCGGAGGCGGTGACGACGAAGACGGGGACCCTCCCGGCCTCGGCCTGCAGGGCGCGCAGGAACTCGTAGCCGCCGATGCCGGGCATCATCAGGTCGGTGACGACCAGGTCGGGCTTGTCGGCGGCCAGCTGCTTGAGCGCGTCCCGGCCGTCCACCGCGGTGGCGGTCTTGAAGCCGGCCTTCGTGACGCACATGTCGATGAACTCGCGGATGCCGTCGTCGTCGTCCACCACCAAGACCTTCTTCGTCGCGGGATCGTCGGGGGCGGGCGCCTGCGGCTCGGGCGCCGGCGCGGGGGCCGGCGCGGGGGCCGGCGGCTCCGCTCTCTTCACCGGCGGAGGCATCGTCAGGGTGATCTCCGTGCGCGGGGGGAAGAGGTCGGGGAAGGAGCCCGCGGGCTTCCAGGCGTCGGCGCCCGAAGCGCCCGCCGGATAGACCAAGGTTTGGGGGCCGAACCCGGGGCGCCCGCGCAGTTCCTCCGCCTCGAACGGCCCCAGGTTCTTGCTCCCGTCGTACAGATAGTAGGCCAAGGACCTTAGATTAGCAAAACCGTGTACAATACCGGCCATGAAGAAAGACAAGCCTTCCTTCAAGTACGACTGGTTCGCGCTGGGCGACTTCAACGGCTTCTTCGGCCTGGCCTTCGACAACATGACGAACCTGTCGTTCCTTGCGGGGATCCTGATCTTCGCCTTCGGCTTCCCGGCCGACATCGTCTACAAGCGCATGTTCCCGGGCACGGCCATCGGCGTGCTCTTCGGCGACCTGGTCTACACCTGGATGGCCTTCCGCTTGGCCAAGAGGACGGGCAACGCGAAGGTGACGGCGATGCCGCTGGGGCTGGACGCGCCGTCCACCATCGGCGTGGCGCTGGCGGTGCTGGGGCCGGCCTTCCTGGCGATGAAGCAGGCGGGCATGCCGGTCGAGCAGGCCGGGATGATGACCTGGTACATCGGCATGGCCACGATGATCTTCATCGGGATCTTCAAGCTGGTCTTCTCCTTCTTCGGCGGCTGGGTGCAGAAGGTGGTGCCGCAGGCGGGCCTCCTCGGGTCGCTCGCCGGCATCGGCCTCGCTCTCATCGGCTTCATCCCTCTGGTGGACGTGTTCGGCACGCCGATCGTGGGCATGATCGCCTTGGGACTCATCTTCTACACGCTGGTGGCCGGCATCCGCCTGCCCAAGCACGTCCCCGGCGTGCTCGCGTCCATCGTGGTCGGGACGGGCCTGTACTACCTGCTCGCCCCGCACGGCTGGGCCGGCATGGACTACGCGCCCATCCACGCCCAGCTCCACTTCGGCTTCCCGTGGCCCACGCTGGACTTCCTGCAGGGGCTCAAGCCCGCGCTCAAGTACCTGCCCATCGCGCTGCCGTTCGGCCTCTTGACCGTCATCGGCGGCATCAACGTGACCGAGTCCGCGCGCGTGGCCGGCGACGACTACAACACCCGCGACATCCTGCTCACCGAGGCCGTCGCCACGCTGATCGCCGGCGTGTGCGGCGGCGTGGCCCAGTCCACGCCCTACATCGGCCAGCCCGCCTACAAGGCCATGGGCAGCCGCGCCGGCTACACCCTGATGACCGGCCTCTTCATCGGCCTGGGCGGCATCCTGGGCTACGTGGGCTGGATGGTGGAGATCATCCCGCGCGCCGTCATCGCCCCCATCCTGATCTTCGTCGGCATCGACATCATGGTCCAGGCCTTCCTGGCCTGCCCGCGCAGGCACGCCCCCGCGGTCGCCCTGGCCTACTTCCCGACGCTCGCGCGTCTGCTTCAGATCAAGGCCTCCAACCCCGCCTGGGTGTCCATCGACACCTTCAACAAGCTGATGGTGGAGCACGGTCGGGCGCTGCCCGAGATGCTGGTCACCGTCGCCCTGGGCAACGGCTTTATTCTCACCGGCATGCTGTGGGGCGCCTTCCTGGCCCAGCTGATCGACCGCAAGCTGCGCTCCGCGTCGACCTACCTGTGGATCCTGGCCGCCTTCACCTTCGTGGGCATCGTCCACTCCGCCAACCCCGACGGCAGCATGTACTGGCCGTGGACCCTCTCCTACCCGGCGAACCAGGTCCCCTACCAGTTCGCCGCCGGCTACGCCGCCCTGGCGATCATGTTCTTCGCCCTGTCCTTCCACAAGGGCCACCGCGAGCCCGCCGCGCCGGGACACTAGTCCGCGGACCTTTCCGCCGCCTTCGTCCGTATCCTCGGCATGCTGGAGCGCGGGGCGGACGCCCGCTGGGAGACTTGGAAGCGCCTCTTGGGCGGGGGGTCAGGGCACGAGCATGCCGGCGATGCAGCCGGTCATCATGCTGGCGAGCGCGCCGCCCAGGAGGGCCAGCATGCCGAGGCGGGCCACGTCGGACTTGCGGTTGGGGGCGAGGACGCCCAGGCCGCCGATCTGGATGGCGATGGACAGGAAGTTGGCGAAGCCGCAGAGGGCGTGGATGCCGATCATGAAGGAGCGGTGGGCCATCGGCGCGTCCTGGTGGACGGCGGCCCAGTGGGCCATGTGGATGTAGGCGACGAACTCGTTGAGGACCGTCTTCTCGCCGATGAGCTGGCCGATGATCCGGCAGTCGTGCCAGGGCACGCCCATGATCCAAGCCACGGGAGACAGCGTCCAGCCCAGGACGGTCTCCAGGCCCACGGTGGGGTGTCCGAACAGGCCGAAGACCACGTGGAAGCCGCCGTTGACCATGGCGAGCAGGGACATGAAGGCCACCAGCATGGCGGCGATGTTGAAGGCCAGCGCGATGCCGGTGGAGGCGCCGTTGGCGGCGGCCTCGAAGACGTTGGTGGCGTGCTCGTGGTACTCGAGCTTGACCCCGTCCATGGTCTTGGGCTTGCCGGTCTCCGGGATGAGAAGTTTGCACATGAGGATGGCGGCGGGCGCCTCCATCACCATGGCGGTCAGCAGCTGGCCGGCGGCGTCCGGGTAGTAGGGCTTGAGGAGCGCGGCGTAGACCACCATCACGCCGCTGGCGATGGTGGACATGCCGGCCACCATCAGGCAGAAGAGCTCCGACTCGGTCATGGACTCGATGTAGGGCTTGATCATCAGCGGAGCCTCGGTCTGGCCCAGGAACGGCACGGCCACCGCGTTCAAGGTCTCCGCGCCGGACGTGCCGCAGGTGTAGGTCATGATCTTGCTGAAGAAGAGGACCACGCGCTGGAGGAGGCCCAGGTAGTAGGCGATGGACATCAGGGACGCCAGGAAGACGATGGAGGTCAGGACCTGGAAGGCGAAGAAGAAACCCAGCGAGCCCGCCGCGCCGGGAGGGATGGCCAGCGAGCCGAAGACGAACTGGGCGCCCTCTTCCTGAAAGCCGATCAGTCCCGCGGCGGCTTTGTTGGCGCCCATGAAGAACCAGCGGCCGGGGGTGGTCTTCATCACCAGCAGGGCGAACAAGATCTGCAGGCCGACGGCCCAGGCGATCGTCTTCCAGTTGATCGCCCGACGGTTCCTGCTGAAGAGCCAGCCGACGCCGATCATCACGGCCACGCCGCAGGCGCTGATGAGCTGGTGGATGTCCATGAGGAGTGATTCTCCCGCATTAAAAAGGACAGGTCAAGCAGCGACGGGCTTGCCGCCCGGCGCGCCCGATTTCATAAGATTGGCGCCGGGCCGCCAGCGCCCGGCGCCCGCCGCGTCCGGAGCCGGTGTCATCGGCGCGGGCTCCGCCGCACCCAACTTGAGACGAAAACGCCGCACCAACACAGGAGAACCGAAACCCTCATGAAGACCCTCACGTCGTCCCTCGTCGAGGCCGCGCTCGCCGGACTCTTCGCCGCCGCCCTCGCGGCCCCCGCCGCCGCGCAGGGCTCCGCCAAGCCGGCGCCGATGCCGGAGAAGCCGAAGAAGGTCAAGAAGTCCCGCCACCTCCGCCATCACAAGAAGGCCGCCGAGAAGGTGCAGTGCTTCGGCGTCAACGCCTGCAAGGGCACCAGCGAATGCGCGGTGGACGGCAAGAGCTCCTGCAAGGGGCAGAACGCGTGCAAGGGCCAGGGCTGGACGATGCTGACCAAGCAGTCCTGCCTGAAGAAGAAGGGCACCCTCAAGATGGAGAAGACGGCGCAGAAGCCCGCGGACGCGCCGAAGAAGTGAGGCGTCCTTGCTGAGAGTCGTCCTCGTCCGCCCCGAGATTCCGTGGAACACCGGCAACGTCGGCCGGACCTGCGCGGCCGCCGGGGCGGCGCTGCACCTGGTGGCGCCGCTCGGCTTCTCCCTGGCCGAGCGGCGCCTGCGCCGGGCGGGGCTCGACTACTGGGAGCGCTTGAAGCCCGTGGTGCACGAGTCGCTGGACTCCTTCCTGGCCGCCCTGCCCGCCGGGGACGGCGTGCTGGCCTTCAGCGCCGAGGGCGCGGGCACCCATTGGCAGGCGCCGTACCGCGCGGACTCCTGGCTCGTCTTCGGCGGCGAGTCGTCCGGCCTCCCGCCGGAGCTGCGCGCGCGCTGGCGCGAGCGTCTCTACCGCGTGCCCATGGCCGCGGGCGAGCGCTCTCTGAACCTTTCCACGGCCGCCGCGGTGGTCCTCTACGAGGCGCGCCGCGCGCTGGGCGGCGCCGCTCCTTGGGACCAGGGTCCCACTCGCGCGTAGGCCGATTGCCGCGCGGCCCGTTACCCGTCCGCCCCAGCCTTCCTCCGCGTCGTTCCCTTATAATTCTCCAACGCCGGAGATGACGCGCTCGTGACGGGCGTCGACAAGGAGACGAACATGATCGTCGAAAAGACGGCCGCGAAGAAGACCCTCGCCGTGACCCTCGCGCTGGCCCTCGGCCTTTCCTTCCCGGGCGTCGCCCTCTCCCAGGTGGTCGGCGCGGTCGGTTCCGCCGCCGCCGGCTCCGAAGCCGCCGTCTCCGCGATCGCCGGCGCCCAGACCGTCACGCTGAACATCGCCCCGGCGATCGGGATGGCCCCGATCGCGGCGACCTGGGACCCCGCCGCGTCTCCCGCCGTCTACCCCGCGGCCGCCGCGCCGCAGGCCGCCGCCCCGGCCGCCGCGATTGCCGCGCCGCAGGCGGTCGAGGCTCACCCGGTCATCGCGCTGATCAACCAGCTCCAGAAGGCCGGCATCTCCCTGCCCGACGCCCCGCGCACCCGGGCCGACGCGGCCCGCGTCGAGGAGGCCGCCCAGGCCCTGCCCGCCGGCTCTCCCGCGCGCGCCAGCCTGATGCAGCTGGCGGCGTCCATCCGCGCCTCCGGCTCCGCCGACGACGCCGGCCGCGCGTTCGACGGCTCCGCGCCGGCCGCCGGCGCGGCGTCCGTCTCCGCTCCGGCCCCGGCGTCCGGCATGCTGTCGCGCCTGGCGCGCCTGCTCCCGTCGTCCCTGCGCGGCAAGGGCGCCGCTCCCGAGGCCGCCCAGCCCGTGGACCCCAAGTCCCTGGAGCTCGGCGTCAACGACGTCCGCTACGCCCCGGTCGCCGAGAAGCTCCCGGAGAGCACCCGCGAGGTCTCCAGCGTCAACAAGCAGATCGTCGGCCAGGACGACGCGCTGAAGGCCATCCGCTTCGCGCTGGAGATGACCCCGGCGCACTACAACCTCTACGTGGCCGGCGCCGGCGGCTCCGGCCGCAGCCTGGCCCTGCGCCACATCCTGTCCGGGGTCGCGCCGAAGATGGCGGTCCCCGGCGACCTGGTCGCCGTCACCAACTTCGGCGACAAGGACCAGCCGATCGTCCTGGAGCTCGCGCCGGGCAAGGGCGCCGAGTTCGCCGCGGGCGTGGAGAGCTTCGTCGAGGCGATGAAGCGCAATCTGCCGACGGCCGTCGCGGGCGGCGAGGTCGGCCAGAAGAAGCAGCAGATCATGGCGCGCGTGCAGGCTTCCCAGCACAAGCGCCAGGCCGACTTCGACGCGAAGGTCAAGTCCATCCGCCTGGCCGGCAAGTTCGGCGTGTACTTCTCCGCGGGCCAGGGCGAGAACGGCGTCAAGATCGTGCTCGGCGTCACTCACGACGGCCTGCCGATGAGCCGCGAGTCCGTCGAGACGAAGATCGCCGACGGCGCGTTCACCCAGGCCGAGTGGGAGCAGGCCCAGTCCGAGCTGCAGGAGAAGAAGGGCGGCATCCTCGAGGCGTACCAGGCGATGATGACCGCGAACCTCTCCGAGATCCAGAAAGTCCAGCAGGCCCTCGCGGGCCTGGACCAGAAGGCCGCCGTCGGCCTGATCAACCAGTACGCGAGCGAGCTGGCCCAGTCCGTCGCGCAGGGGCTCCGGACCCCGGCTGAGAAGGCCTTCGAGGAGCGCGCCCGGGAGCGCGACGCCGAGATCAACGAGGCCCTCCAGGCCCTGGCCGGCAAGACCTTCGGCAAGTTCGGCGTGGCCTTGCAGGCGGGCATGGGGCCGGACGGCATGCCGATCGTGGCCGCCGCGCCGGCCTTCGGCAAGACCCCGCTGGTCGAGGACGCCGCGGCGGAGAAGCTGATCGCCTCCGGCGCCTTCACCAAGGCGGAATACGAGGCCGCGAAGGCGCAGATCGCCAGGTCCGCGAAGGCCATCCAGGACAAGGCCGCCGAGTTCGTCGCGCAGACGAACAAGGAGCGCGAGTCCCTGCCGGCGACCAAGCCCGGACCGCGCGAGCGGAAGCTGGTCGGCTACATCCAGTCCCTGGCCAACTTCGCCGCCGCGAACTACAAGATCTTCCTCGGCGCGATCAAGGACGCCCCGGACGGCGTCAAGCCGATGCCGGGCTCGCGGCCGATCGACCCGGAGGACTTCTTCCGCGTCAGCGTGCTGACCGACAACGGCGCGGCCAAGGGCGCCCCGGTCGTCTGGGAGAACAACCCGACCTACGAGCGCCTGTTCGGCTCGGCGGACGGCAACCAGCGCAACATGATCATCCCCGGAGTCGGCGTGGTCAAGACCGACGGTCCCGGCGGCCCCAGCTTCAAGGCCGGCTCCTTCCTGCGGGCCAACGGGGGCTTTCTGGTCCTGCGGGCCATGGACGCCCTGAAGAGCCCCGGCGTGTGGCCGGCCCTGATGAACGCCGTGCGCACTGGCCAGGCGGAGATCGCCGAGGGCGGCCTGGCGGGCATGGCCTCGATGAAGGGCGACATCTACCGCGTGCCGGCCAAGGTCAAGGTCGTCCTGATCGGTTCGCCGACGGTCCAGATGCTCCTGGCGCAGCACGACGAGGACTTCGCATCGAACTTCCAGGGCATCGCGCAGTTCCAGCCGACGATCAAGATCACCGAGGAGGCCGTCGGCGGCTTCCTGAACTTCCTGAAGCACGCCGTCGTCGGCTCGGCCGGCGAGGTCATGGACCTGACCCGCGACGCCATCGTCCGCGTGCTCGAGCACGCGGCGCGGCTGGCGGACAGCCACAACTACTTCACCGCCCAGTTCGGCGCCCTGCAGGGCCTCCTGCAGGAGTCGACCTACTGGGCCCAGCGCGCGGGCCGCACCGAGATCCGCGGCGAGGACGTGGACGCGGCGCTGCAGGCCAAGAGCGAGCGCGAGGACGTGCACGTCAAGCGCATGATGGAACTCTACCAGAACAACGTGTTCCGGGTGGAGACCTCCGGCTCCGCCGTGGGCCAGATCAACGGCCTGGCCGTGATGGGTTCCTTCGGCGTGCCGATGCGCATCACCTTCGTGGCGGGGCCCGGCGCCCCCGGGCTGGTCTCCGTCGACCACCAGGCGGGCACCACCGGCTCCAGCTTCAACAAGGCGCTGGGCAACGAGTGGAGCTACTTGGTCAACGAGTTTGGCCAGAACAAGGCCATGAAGGTCCAGATCCGCGTGTCCCACGAGCAGAACTACGGCGGGATCGACGGCGACTCGGCCACCTCGACGGCCATCTACGGCATGCTGTCGGCGCTGTCGGGCGTGCCGATCAGGCAGAATTTCGCGGTGACCGGCTCGGCGGACCAGTTCGGAAACGTACAGGCGATCGGCGGGGCCAACGAGAAGATCGAGGGCTTCTTCCAGATCTGCAAGCACCGCGGCCTGACCGGCGACCAGGGCGTGGTCCTGCCGCGCGCCAACGTGGGCGACCTTCAGCTCAGCCCCGAGGTCGCGCAGGCGATCAAGGACGGCAAGTTCCACATCTACGCGGTGGACAACGTCCGCCAGGGCATCGAGATCCTGACCGGCGTGTCCTACCAGACGATCAAGACGAAGGCGGAGGCCCGGCTGGCGGAGATCGCCAAGGCCAAGTAGACCCCCGCGCGGCGGGAAGCAAAGGGCCCCCGGCGAGAGCCGGGGGCCTTTTCGCGTCCGAGGGGCGGGGCGGCGGCGTCGGGGCACTCGGGGTCGAACCGAGAACCTCGCGGTCCCAAACCGCGCGCTCTGCCGATTGAGCTATGCCCCGCAGACGCCGCCCGAGGGGATTATATCAGGACGGGCGGCGCCGCGGCAGGGGCTTGCGGGCGGAAAAGCCCTCGTCGGCGCCGTGGTAGTGGGTGACGGACTTCTCGCCCAGGCGCCAGCAGAGGTAGACGTCGCGGCCGTTGAGGCGATGGGGGAAGTCCACCAGCGCGGGCGCCGCGCCCTTGGGGAGCGCGCCGAGCTCCACGATGCGCCTCATCCAGTCGTGGACGCCCTCCGCCAGGAACTGGAGCTGGGCGCGCTCGATGACGGCCTCCGGGCCGTCGTCCCTGCCGGCCTCCCGGCGCTCGCGCAGGGACGCGGCCTTGACCTCGGCCTGGGCGGCCAGGCCGGCGACGGCCTCGAAGATGCGCTCCAGCTCGGGGATCAGCGCCTCGGCCTGCGCGACGGTGAAGATCTTCACGCGTTTTCCTGCACCGGAGCGGCCTTGCGCAGGGCGCGGGAGCGCGCGCGGGACTTGGACTTGCGCAGGCGCGCGAAGGCCTTGAGGCGCGCGGAGGTCCCCGGGGAGACCTTCATCTCGATCTCGTCGGCCAGCTCGCGCAGGGCCAGGAAGCGGTTGAGACCGCGCTTGCGCTCGCGCTGGCAGGCGACGCGCAGGTCCAGCGGGGGGTAGTGGAGCTGGACGCGGTTGGCGGTCTTGTTGATCTTCTGGCCGCCCTTGCCGCCCCCGCGGGAGAAGGTCTCCGACACCAGGGCGAGGTCCACCCCGAGGCGCGCGAGGCGGGCCGTGAGCTCCGCGAGCTTTCCCGGCGAGACGCCGAAATCCTCGTTGAGCCGCACGGCCCGCGCCGCCCTCAGTCCGCGCTGACCGCCGCGCGCAGGAACTCGCGGTTCAGGCGCGCGATGTTGGAGACCTTGATCTCCTTCGGGCAGGCGGCCTCGCACTCGTACTCGTTCGTGCAGTGGCCGAAGCCCTCGGCGTCCATTGCCTTGCGCATCGCCAGCGCACGGCGGTCGCGCTCCGCCTGCCCCTGCGGGAGCAGCGCGTACTGCGAGACCTTCGCGGCGACGAAGAGCATCGCCGCGGCGTTCGGGCAGGCCGCGACGCACGCGCCGCAGCCGATGCAGGCCGCGGCGTCCATCGCCTTGTCGGCCTTCTCCTTGGGGACCAGGATGGAGTTGGCGTCGCAGGCCGCGCCGGTGCCGACCGAGACGAAGCCGCCGGCCATCATGATCCGGTCGAACGCGGAGCGGTCGACGACCAGGTCCTTGACCACCGGGAAGCCCTTCGCGCGGAAGGGCTCGATGACGACCGTGTCGCCGTCCTTGTAGCGCCGCATGTGCAGCTGGCAGGTGGTCGCGGCCGAGTCCGGGCCGTGCGCGCGGCCGTCGATCATCAGCGAGCACATCCCGCAGATGCCCTCGCGGCAGTCGTGGTCGAAGGCGACCGCGTCCTCGCCGCGGGAGACCAGCTGCTCGTTGAGGACGTCCAGCATCTCCAGGAACGACATGTCGGGGGAGACTCCGGTCACCTTGTACTCGACCAGCCGTCCTGGCTCCTGCGGGCCTTTCTGGCGCCACACCTTGAGAGTGAGGTTCATCGTCTGCTCGTTCTTGTCGGCCATGATCGCTCTCCTTAGGCGTAGCTGCGCGTCGCGACGTGGATGTTCTCGTAGACCAGGGGCTCCTGGTGGCGCACCGGCTCCTTGCCCTCGCCCTTGTACTCCCAAGCGGCGACGTGGGTGAACTTCTCGTCGTCGCGCTCGGCCTCGCCGTCGGCCGTCTGGTGTTCGACGCGGAAGTGGCCGCCGCAGGACTCCTCGCGCGCCAGCGCGTCCTTGGCCAGCAGCTCGCCGAACTCCAGGAAGTCGGCCACGCGGCCGGCCCGCTCGAGCGTCTGGTTGAACTCCTCGTTGGACGCGGTGACGGACACGTTCTTCCAGAACTCGGCGCGGATCTCGGGGATCTTCCGGATCGCGTCGCCGAGGCTAGCCGCCGAGCGCGCCATGCCGACGTCGTTCCACATGACCTTGCCCAGCTCGCGGTGCAGGTCCTGCGGCGTGCGGCGCCCCTTGATCGCCAGCAGCCTCTTCGTGCGCTCCCACGAGGAGGCCTCGGCCTCCTTGAACGCGTCGTGGTCGGTGGTGACCTTGGGGAGTTTCGTCGCGCCCAGGTAGCCGCCGATGGTGTACGGGATCACGAAGTAGCCGTCCGCCAGGCCCTGCATCAAGGCCGACGCGCCCAGGCGGTTGGCGCCGTGGTCCGAGAAGTTGGCCTCGCCCAGGCAGAACAGGCCCGGGATGGTGGTCATCAGGTTGTAGTCGACCCAGAGGCCGCCCATCGCGTAGTGCACGGCCGGGTAGATGCGCATCGGCGTGTGGTACGGGTTCTCGTCGGTGATGTGGTGGTACATGTCGAAGAGGTTGCCGTATTTCTCGCGCACCTTGTCCTCGCCGACGCGCTTGATCGCGTCCGCGAAGTCCAGGTACACCGACAGGCCGGTCTTGCCGACGCCGCGGCCGTCGTCGATCATCTGCTTGGCCGCGCGCGACGCGATGTCGCGCGGGACCAGGTTGCCGAAAGCCGGGTACTTGCGCTCCAGGTAGTAGTCGCGCTCGTCCTCGGGGATCTGCGGCGCGGGGCGCGGATCGCCCTTCGTCTTGGGGACCCAGACGCGGCCGTCGTTGCGCAGGGACTCCGACATCAGCGTCAGCTTGGACTGGTGGTCGCCGCTGACGGGGATGCAGGTGGGGTGGATCTGGGTGAAGCACGGGTTGGCGAACGCGGCGCCGCGCTTGTAGGCGCGCCAAGCCGCGGTCACATTGGAGGCGTTCGCGTTCGTGGACAGGTAGAACACGTTCCCGTAGCCGCCGGTGCAGAGCAGGACCGCGTCGCCCGCGTGGCGCTCCAGCGCGCCGGTGGTCAGGTCGCGCACCACGACGCCGCGCGCCGCCCCGTCCACGACCACCAGGTCCAGCATCTCGCGGCGGACGTGCATCTTGACCGTCCCCGCGCCCACCTGGCGCATCAGGGCCGAGTAGGCGCCCAGCAGCAGCTGCTGGCCGGTCTGGCCGCGCGCGTAGAAGGTGCGCGAGACCTGCGCGCCGCCGAAGCTGCGGTTGGAGAGCGTCCCGCCGTACTCGCGGGCGAACGGCACGCCCTGCGCGGCGCACTGGTCGATGATGCTGTTGGACACCTGGGCGAGGCGGTAGACGTTCGCCTCGCGGGAGCGGAAGTCGCCGCCCTTGACGGTGTCGTAGAACAGGCGCCAGACGGAGTCGCCGTCGTTCGGGTAGTTCTTGGCGGCGTTGATGCCGCCCTGCGCGGCGATGGAGTGGGCGCGGCGCGGGGAGTCCTGGACGCAGAAGACCTCGACCTGATAGCCGAGCTCGGCCAGGGAGGCCGCGGCCGAGGAGCCGGCCAGGCCGGTGCCGACGACCAGCACCTTGAACTTGCGCTTGTTGGCGGGGTTGACCAGCTTCATGTCGAAGCGGTGCTTGTCCCACTTCTGCGCGATGGGACCCGACGGGACCTTGGACTCGAGCTTCACTTGGCGCCTCCCAGGAAACCGAAGTAGATCGGCATGCTCATGAAGCCCAGCGCGATCAGGACCGCGAACGCCAGGCCCAGCTTCTTGATCAGCGGAGTGTACCGGGGGTGGTTCAAGCCCAGGGTCTGGAACGCGCTCTGCACGCCGTGGGACAGGTGCAGGCCCAGGCCGCCGAGGGCCAGGACGTAGAAGGCCGAGTACCAGGGGCTGCGGAACCGGCGCACGACCAGCGCGAAGAGGTCGGCCTCGCGCACGGCCGCCGGCGCGAAGCGGAAGGTCTTCAGGTGGACGAGCAGGAAGACCAGGACCAGCGCCCCGGTGACCGCCATCGAGCGCGAGCCCGCGGTGCGGCCGCCCTTGCCCGCGTACACCTGGTAGCCGACGGGGCGCGCGGCGCGGTTGATGAACCAGGCGCGCGTCGCCAGCGCGATGTGGACCAGGAACAGGACCACGAGGCCGATCTCGGCGACCGGAAGGAGCTCGTTGTGGGCCAGCGCCGACGCGTAGTGGTTGAAGGCGCCGGCGCCGGAGAACATGAACAGGTTGCCGGCGAGATGCACGAGCAGGAAGAAGGATAGGAAGAGTCCGGCGAGCGCGACCATGATCTTCTTGCCGATGGACGACTCCAGCAGCATGACCAGCCGGCAGTCCGCGGGCCGGCAGCACGCTTTTTCTTCGGTTTCGGTGGCTTGCATCCGGGAGTGCTCCTTAAATGACGGAGGTGGTGCGGCTGGCCGCATTCTATCACTCGCCCGGCCCGGGTTTATTGATTCAGATCAATCGGCTTGTAAGGCTCGTCACTCCGCCGCCCGGGCGCGGCCGGGGCGAAAAAGAGCCCCCGCCTCGCGGCGGGGGCTCCCTTCGTCGCGGAGGTCCGGTCAGCAGGCGCAGGCGATGCCGCGCGCCTCGCAGACCCCGTCGAGCAGGGCGTTGAGGGCGTCGCAGGCCGCGGAGACCGCGGCCTCCAGGACGGGCGCCAGCGCCGGGTCGCGCCGCAGCTCGGCCTGCAGGACCTCGCGCTCCGCGCGGGAGTGCCACTCGTCGGCGCTCTCGTGCGTCTCGAAGAAGCCCAGCGCGTCCTGCGAGTCCAGGCCGTAGCGGGACTTCAGGCCCTCGATCTTGGTCTTGGCGACGGCCGGCTGCTGGGCCTCGTAGGCGTACAGCGCGGCCATCCCGGACCGCCAGTCCCCGCGGGACAGGCGGTCGAAGGCGTCCACGCACTCGTCCGTCTTCGCGTGCGCCTCGGCTCCCAGCACCGACGCGCGGTCCGCGCCCACGGACGAGGCGAAGCGCAGCCACAGCTCCGGATGGCTGACGGCGCCGGACTCCTCGTCCGCGAGGTTGGCGACCAGGACCTTGCGCGCCGCGGCGTCCGGGCAGTTGGAGTGCACGGCGCTGACGAAGCGCGGGAAGCGCGTCTCCTGAGCGTAATACTGGCGCGCGTAATGGGCCAGGTCCTCGCGGGACAGGGTCCCGTCCGTCCAGGCCCGATAGAACGGGTGCTTCAAGAGGGACTTCTCGGCGATGACGGATTCGAGGCGCGACCAGGCGTCGTTCATGTCGGCTCCTTGAGGGTGTTGTCGCGTAGGCGCGGGGCCGCCGGGATTCTATCACTCGCCCGGTCCGCGGTCAATCGCCGGGACGCGTCGAACTTGCGCGCACTTGAAGCGTAAGATAACGAGCGCGCCCTCGCGCCAGGAGATTCCCTATGACCAAGAAAACCCTCGTCTTGACCGCGATCTTTTCCCTCGCCGCGGCCGCTCCGGCCCTCGCCGCGGGGGCGCGTTCCGTCGGCGTCGGCGTCGCCCTCGGCGAGCCCATCGGCCTCACCGCCAAGACCGACCTGGGCGGGCGCCTGTCCGCGGACGCCGGCGCCGGCTTCAGCGACGGGAACTTCGGGCTCTGGGGCGACGCCCTATGGAACGACGCGACCCTCCTGCCCCAGCCGCGTCAGGGGAGCCTGACCGCCTACGCCGGCGCCGGCCCCCAGCTGCGCCTCGGCTCCGATGCGCGCTTCGGCCTGCGCACGATCGTCGGCGCGTCGTTCAAGCCCGCCGGGCACCCGCTTGAGTTCTTCGCGGAGGCGGGTCCCCTGTTCCGCTTCACCCAGGGAGGGCACGTGGACCCGGTCGGGGCCGTCGGCCTGCGCGTCTATTTCCCCGTCGGGGGCTGACGCCGCGGGGCGCCCGGGGCTGGCATTGAGGGCGGCGGGCTCGCTATGATGGACGCATGATCGCCGCCCTCGCGCTCTCCCTGGCCGCCGCCGCGCACGCCGCGCCTCCCGCCGTCCGGCACCCGGACCTGTTCACCAACCTGGAGATCGGGGAGGTCGGCAGCCTGGACCCGGCGTTCCCGTACGACGGGGCCAGCCAGTCGGTGATCCAGAACGTCTACGAGACGCTGATCGGCTTCGCGGGCTCGTCGGTGTCGCGCTTCGAGCCGCGCATCGCGACGGCGGTGCCCTCGCGCGCGAACGGCCTGATCTCCAAGGACGGACGCACCTACCGCTTCCCGATCCGCAAGGGCGTGGTCTTCGACGACGGGACCGAGGTCACGCCGGAGGACGTCCGCTACTCGCTGCTGCGCTTCATGATCGAGGACCCGGCCGGCGGCCCGGCGGCGCTGCTGCTGGAGCCGATCGCGGGCGTGCCGTCCACGCGCGACGCCTCGGACAAGATCACGCTGGACTTCGACGCGCTCGCCAAGCGGATCCGCGTCGAGGGGGACTCGGTCGTCATCCGCCTGCCGCGCCCGTTCGGGCCGTTCCTGGCGGTGATGGCGCGGTGGTCGTACGTGCTCCCGAAGAAGTGGTGCGCGGAACACGGCGACTGGGACGGCCGCGCGGAGACCTGGAAGGCCTTCAACGACCCGCCCAAGGAGAAGTCCTACCTGTTCGACCACATGGACGGGGCGGGCCCGTTCAAGCTGGTCCGTTGGGACCGCACCGCGCGCTTCGTCCTGCTCGAGCGCCACGACGCGTATTGGCGCGGGCCGGCCAAGCTCAAGCAGGTCCTGGTCAAGTCCGTGCCCGAGCTCAACACCCGCAACCTGATGCTCAGGGCCGGCGACGCGGACCTCGTCGAGGTCCCGCGCCCGTTCGTCTCCCAGCTGCGCGGCGTGCGCGGCGTGAGGGTCCTGGACCGCCTGCCGCGCCTGTCCACCGACCCGGCGCTCTTCTTCACCTTCAAGATCGATCCCGTCGCCAACCCCGACATCGGCTCCGGCAAGCTCGACGGCGACGGCATCCCGCCCGACTTCTTCACGGACGCCGACGTGCGCAAGGGCTTCGCGTACGCGTTCGACTACGAGGCCCTGCGGCACGACACCTTCGGCGACACCGCGGCCGCCGCGGTGAGCCCCATCCCGCCCGGCGTGTTCGGCGCCGACCCGTCGGCCCCGCACTACGACTACGATCCGGCGAAGGCCGCCGCCCTCCTGCGCAAGGCCTGGGGCGGCGAGGTCTGGAAGAAGGGCTTCAAGTTCACGCTGACCTACAACACCGGCGGCGAGGTGCGCGAGTCGGCGGCGGTCATCCTGAAGAAGGGCGTCGAAAGCCTGAACCCCAAGTTCCGCGTGGACCTGCGGGCGCTGGACTGGGCCAACTTCGTGGACAAGGGACAGCGCCGGATGATGCCGATCTTCGCGCGCGGCTGGATCGCCGACTACCCGGACGCGCACAACTTCGTGTACGCGTTCTACCACAGCCAGGGACGCTACCCCACCGCGCAGGGCTTTTCGGACCCCGCCCTGGACGCCCTGATCGAGCGGGCGGTCGCCGCGGTCTCGCCGGCGCGGCGCGTCGCGTTGTACCGCCGCGTCCTGCGCCGCGGGTACGAGGACTGCCCGGACATCGTCACGGTGCATCCCGCGGGCGTGTACGCGATGCGGTCCTGGGTGAAGGGCTTCGTGGACAATCCGGTCAACCTCGGGATCTACTACTACCCGATCTCCAAGCGATGAGACCCCGCGCGCGGCGGCGGAAGGCGGCGCTGGCGGCGGGCCTGCTGGCGGCGTGGGCGCTGGGCGCGGCGCCGCGCGCCCGGGCGATGACGCCCGAGGACCAGGCGCTGGTGGACCGCGGCGAGGACGCCCTGTACCGGTGCGACTACGACGGGGCGCAGGCGATCTTCCGCGACGCCCTGAAGGCGCGCCCGCACGACGCGGTGCTCTCGCTGGGGCTGGCGGTGTCCGCCTGGTGGCGGATGGAGAACGACTTCGCCCTGCCGGGGACGCCGGAGGAGAAGGCGTTCTTCGCCGCGGTCAAGGGCGCGATCGCCGACGCGAAGGCGGCCCGCAAGGGCGGCGCCCCGGCCGAGGGATGGCTGTACCTGGGCGCGGCCTACGGCCTGCGCGGCCGGCGCGAGGCGTCGCTCCACCACTGGATCTCCGCGTACTTCGATGGGCGGCGGGCCTACAAGGACGCCCGCCGGGCCGTGAGACTGGACCCGGAGCTCTACGACGCGTACCTGGGCATCGGCGCGTTCGACTATTACGTGGCCACGCTGGGCCGCTTCATCCGCGTCCTCTCGTTCGCTCGCGGCGGCAGCCGCGAGAAGGGCTTGGCCGAGCTGGACCTGGCCGCGCGCAAGAGCCGCTTCAGCCGCGTGGCGGCGCAGCTGCTGATCGTGGGCATCGACTGGACCTTCGAGAAGAAGCCGGAGAACGCCTGGTCGATCCTGGATTCCCTGCACCGCCGCTACCCGGACAGCCCGCTGATCGACTCGATGCGGCTGATCGGCCTTTTTCATTTGAAGGAAGGGGAGTCGCTGGAGACCGAGGCGCGGGCCGATCTGGACAAGGCCCGCAAGGGCGCGGACTTCTACCGGCCGATCGACCGGGCGGGCGCGCATTACTTCCTGGGCGTCGGCCTGCAGATGCAGGGCGACGCCGCGCAGGCCCTGGACGAATACCAGGCGGGCCTGCGCTGGGCGCCGGAAGGCCAGCGCCTGCGCAGCCTGCTCTGGCTGGCGGTCGGCGAGGCGCAGGACCTTCTGGGGCGGCGCGACGCGGCCAAGGACGCGTACCGCCAGGCCCTGCGCGAGCAGCCCCTGTGGGGCGTGCCGCGCTACGCGCGATTCCGCCTCAAGCGCCCGTTCCGTCCCGGCGACAATCCGCTGCCGGCGCGCAACGAGGCCCTGGAATGAACGCCGCGGCGCGCGGGGAGCGCGCCAAACGCGTCGTCGCGGGCCTGCGCAAGCTCTACCCGGACGCGAGGTGCGAGCTGGACCATGGGAGCGCGCACGAGCTGCTCTTCGCCACCATCCTGTCCGCGCAGTGCACGGACGTCCGCGTCAACGCGACGACGAAGACCCTGTTCAAGCGCTACCGCACGGTCTCCGACTACGCGTCGGCCGACCCCGCGGAGCTGGAGGGCCTCATCCGCTCCTGCGGCTTCTACCGGATGAAGGCCAAGGCCATCGTCGAGACGGCCAAGGCCCTGCGCGACCGTTTCGACGGGGCCGTCCCGGGCGACATGGCTTCCCTGCTGACCCTGCGCGGGGTCGCGCGCAAGACCGCCAACGTCGTCTTGGGCGACGCCTTCGGCAAGGCCGAGGGCGTGGTGGTGGACACGCACATGAAGCGGCTGGCCTGGCGCATGGGGCTGACCGAGGAGACGGACCCGGTCAAGGTGGAGCGCGACCTCATGGCCTGCGTGCCCCGCAAGGACTGGATCTTCTTTTCCCACGCGATGATCCTGCACGGGCGCCGCGTCTGCCGCGCGCTCTCTCCCGCCTGCGGCGCCTGCTCCCTGCGCGCGGCGTGCGCCCAGCGCGGCGTGGACGCCGACTAGCGGCGGGCGTTGACGCCGGGCGGCCCCCGGCCTATACTGGGGACGGATGGGAAACGCCAAAGGCTACACTTTGGTGGAGGTCGTCGTGTCCACCCTCGTCGTCGCGATGATGGCGGCCCCGATCATGTCCACCGCGCTGGCCGGCGGTCCCGGGGACGGGATGGACGGCTGGGTCCTGCCCGGGGACCTCAGCGGCCTGGACGCCCTGCAGGGCGGCCACCATGAGCTCGATTTAGCGCTCTGGGCCCCGGCCCTGGCCTCCGACGGCGGCCGGATCTCCTACGACGTGACCACGACGCGGACCCCGTCGGGTCCGCAGCCGGACGTGACCTTCCGCGTGAGCTGGGGAACCCCGTGAGGCGCGGCGCCCGCGGCGGCTTCACCCTGCTGGAGCTGGTCTTCGCGATGACGCTGGGCTGCGCGGTGCCGGTCGCCTTGGCGGACCTCTGCGTTCCTCTGGCGCGGGCGCAGGCGCGCGCGGCACGCGGCCAGACCGTCCAACTGGGGCTGGAGGAAGGACTCTCCGCCGTCCATCGCGAGCTCGCCCAGGCGACGCTGGTCCCGGTCCCGTCGTGGGCCGGCGCCCCGTCGGAGTCGCTGGAGGGCTGCGGGAACGCGGCGGTCCCGCCCGGCGGGGCCGCGCCTACCCCTGCCAGGGCGTGGACCTCGCGAAGGGCGCCTGCCCCGCCGGCTACTCGGCGCTGGCCCTGGGGGCGGGCGTGACCTGCATCAAGCTCTAGCGGGGCGCGCGCGGGAGGCCGGCCAGGAAGGCGCGGATCGCCTCGTCGTAGGCGGGGCGCGAGTCTCGGAAGCCCTCGTTGTGCGTGCCGCGAAGGTCGACGAAGCGCTTGGGCTCGGCCGCGGCGGCGAAGTTGAGCCGGGCCTGCGCGTAGGGGACGATGTCGTCCTGGGGGCTGTGCAGGAACAGCTTGGGGACGCGCACCCGGGGGAGCTTGGACAGGTTGTCGAAGCGCGCGGCGATCAGGGACCGCGGCAGCCAGGGGAGGACCAACTCGGCCATCGCGGGGATCGAGGCGAAGCCGCTCTCCACGATGAGGCCCGCGGCCGGGACCTCGGTCGCCAGCTGCACGGCGGGTCCGCAGCCCAGCGACTCGCCGTAGAGCACCACGCGCGACGGGGGCGCGCCGCCGGGCCCGACGAGCCACGCGTAGCCCGCGCGCGCGTCGCGGTAGAAGCCGGGCTCGTCGGGGACGCCGGAGCTCTCCCCATAGCCGCGCCACTCCACCCAGAGCTGGGCGGCGCCGGCGTCATGGAAGATGCGCATCTTCTCGACGCGGTCGGAGAGGTTCCCGGCGTTGCCGTGCAGACAGAGCATCGCGGGGGAGTCCGGCTCCGGGCCGGGAATCCACCAGGCGCGCAGGCGCACGCCGTCCGAGGCGGTCAGCCACAGTCGCTCGAACGGCAGACCCATCGTGCCCGGGTGCGCGGTCATCGCGCGCGACGGCGCGAAGATCATCAGCCGCTCGAGGCGCCGCAGGCCGATCCAGAGGCCCGCGGCGGCCAGGATCAGCCAGACCAGCGGATGGCCCCTCACTCGCCCATCACCTTGACCACCACGCGCTGGCGCCGCCGCCCGTCGAATTCGGCGTAGAAGACCTGCTCCCAGGGCCCGAGGTCCAGCGCGCGCCTCTCGGGGGTCTCGAACCACAGGTATTCGGTGCGCGTTCTCATGCCGGAATCGTACCAAACGGCGGGCCTGCGGACCCGGGCGCGGGGGGGCCCCTTGGCCGCGCCGTTCCGGGACTTCCGTCCCGCGCCGCGGCCGCCGCGCAGACCTAGAATGACCTCGTGACCAGGTGCGCGGCGCTGCTGCTTCTTCTGTCCGGCCCCTTGCGGGCGGCCGTCGTCTCCGCGCCGGAGGCGCTGCCCCCGGTCGCCTCCGCGCCCGCGGCGGCGGCGTCCCTGCTCCCGGCCGCGCTCCTCCTTCCCGCCGCCGCC
>JAJXTZ010000162.1 GCA_021783355.1 bacterium
CCGCGCCGGCCGCGCCGGCGGCGGCCCCCGTCGCCGCCCCTTCCGCCGCCCCCGAGCTTGAGCGCCTGCAGGCGCTCTATGCAGTCCTGGACCGCGAGTATCGCCTCCCGGACGGCGGGCCGACCGCGGCGGTGCGCGCCCGCGTGCGCGCCCAGCTGCTGGCCGCCGCGCGCGACTACGCCGACCCCGAGCCCGATCTGCTGGAAACCGTGGCGCGGGAGAGCGACAAGGCCCTGGTCCGCATCCAGGCCCGGCTGGACGCCGGCGAGATCGACCCGTCCGCCCCGCCCCTGCGCCTCTCCCCCGGCGACCCGGAGCCCGCGCCGAGCGCGCGCCGCGCGCGCATCGGCGTCTACCCCGTCGCGGCCGACCCGTTCCAGTGGGGGCACCTGCTCGTGGCCCTGCGCGCCGTCGGCGACCTGGGCCTGGACCAGGTGGTCTTCGTGCTGGCCGGCGACGACCCGCGCAAACCGCACCTGACCCCCGTCGCCGACCGCCACCCGATGGGCCGCGAGGTCCTGGACGTCTTCGCCCCGTTCTTCGCCTACTCGCCGATCGCCGTGGGCACCACGCACGACGGCGAGACCAACGTCTTCCGCCTGCTGGCCTTGAACCCCGCGCGCCCCGTCGAGGCCTGGTACCTGGTCGGCGACGACCACTACCGCCGGACCGACAAGAAGGGCGACCCCGACACCCTGCCCAAGCTGGAAGCCAACCTGGCCGCGGACATGGGGCACAGCCGCGCCCTGCACCAGCTCAAGGTCGCCTTCATCCGCCGCGAGTCCCCCGCCGAGGAGGTCCCCACCGGCTTGGAGGTGCGCTTCCTGGACCACGCGGGCTTCGAGGCCTCGTCCACGCAGGTGCGCGGCGGCCGCCGCGCGCTGATGCCTCACGCCGCCTTCGACTACGCGCGGCGCAAAGCCCCCGGGCTCTACGGCGTGACGCCGCCCGCGCCCCCCGCCGTGGGCGGCGACTGAGGCGTCCCGAATCCCCAGCCCGCCAGCCGCCCCCGCGCCCGCTCCACGTGCGTGCCGTCCCAGTAGACGCGCGCGCAGCCGGGGCAGCGCCGGAAAGTCGTGTCCAGCTCCCGCGCTTTCGGCGGGACCGAGGGCAGGGCCTGCGCGCGGGTCAGGACTTCCAGCTCGCGGTTGCACTCCGCGCAGCGCGTGAACCAGCGCGCCGGTTCCGGGGCCGGGCCCAGCGCGGAGAAGACCTGCTGCAGCTGGACCTCCAGGCGCGGGTCCGCGACGCGCACGAGACGCAGGCCGGAGACCTCGGGCACGCCCCGGTCGCGCGTGACGAAGACGCGTCCCTCGCGCCGCGCCCGCGACATCAGCTCCAGGTCCGACTCCCGGGAACCGGCGTAGTCCGCGTCGCAGCCCATCAGGACCAACCAGCGCGCGAGCTTGCCCAGCATCGCGTCCACCAGCAGCCGCGGGGCCGGCGGCGCGTTCAAGGCGCGGGCAGGAGGGCCGCCGCGGCCGCGCTCCCGCGGCGCTCGGCGATCGCGCGCGCGGTCAAGCCGTCCAGGGCCTTGAGCGACGGGTCGGCGCGCGCGCCGAGCAGCGCCGCGACCAGGTCGGCGCGGCCGTCCCGCGCCGCCCACATCAGCGCGGTGTAGCCCTGGGAGTCGCGCAGGTCGGGCTTGGCTCCGGCGCCGAGCAGGAGCCGCGCGGCTGCGGGGTTTCCCGTCTGCACCGCGCGCATCAGCGGCGTGGTGCCGTGCGCGTCGGCGGCGTTCGGGTCCGCGCCGCACGCGAGCAGGGCCTTGGCCGTGTCAGTCGAGGCCAGCGTGGACGCGTAGGACAGGGCCGAGACCCCGAGCGCGTCCTCGGCCCGGCACGACCAGCGCCGCCCGGCCAGGAGGGCCACCACGGCGGCGTTGCCGCCCTTGGCCGCCTCGATCATCGGCGAGAAGCCGGCCGGCCCGGGGTCCCCCCCCGCCGCGAGCAGGGCGGAGACGGTCCCGGCGTCGGCGCGTCCCACGGCCCACATCGTCGCGGTCCAGCCGTAGCGGTCCTTGGCGCCGACGGCCGCTCCGGAGGCCAGCAGGGACTTGACCGCGGCCGCGTCGTGCGCCTTGACGGCGGCCACCAGCGGCGGGTCGGCGTCGGCTTGCGCGGCGGCGGGGAGCGCGGCGGCGGCGGCCAGCAGGAGGGCGGCGAGCGGTCTCATCCTCGCAGTATAGACCCCGGCGGCCCCCCCGTCAAGGAAGGCCGCCGGGTCTTTCGCTCGCTTCGGTAAGACTATGCGCAGGGGGGGACTTGAACCCCCACGGGTTGCCCCATACGCCCCTCAAACGTACGCGTCTGCCAGTTCCGCCACCTGCGCGAAAGGGGTCCGGCCGTCTACTTCTTCGGGGCCGCGGCCGGCGCCGGCGGCGGCGCCGCGGGAGCCGAGGTCTGGATTGGAGCCGGGACCTCGGAGGTCACGCTCGACATCCCGGAGCGGCCCGAAAGAAGGGTCATGAACAGAGAGGTGAAGGCGAAGGTCACGGCCAGGCCCGCGGTCAGCTTCTTCATGAAGTTGGAGCCGGTGGAGGTCGTGATCAGGGAATCCCCGCCGCCGCCGAAGACCTGGAGGCCGGCGCCGCGGCCGGTCTGCAGGAGCACCACCAGGATCATGCCCAGGCAGGCGAGGACGTGGATGAACAGGAGGAAGTGATACATGAGGCCGTGATTATACCTTTTCCGGGCTCAGGAGGCCAGCGCCGCCAATCCGGGAAGGACCTTGCCCTCGAGGAGTTCCAGGCTGGCCCCCCCGCCGGTCGAGCAGTGGCTCATCTTGTCGGCCAGGCCGGCCTTCTTGAGGACCGACAGGCTGTCGCCGCCGCCGACGATGGTGGTCGCGCCGTTCTTGGTGGCCTCGGCCATGGCTTCGGCCACGGCGAAGCTGCCCTTGGAGAACGCGGGCATCTCGAATATCCCCATCGGGCCGTTCCAGAAGATGGTCTTGGCCTTGGCGACCTGCTCGGTGAAGAACTCCACGGTGTGCGGGCCGATGTCCACGCCGATCAGGTCTGGCGGGATGGACATGGCCTGGGTGACGGTCACCTCGGCGTCGGGCCCGATCTCGCGCACGGCGAGGTGGTCGGCGGGGAGCAGGCACTCGACCTTCTTGTTGTAGGCCTTCTCGATGACGGTCTTGGCGGCCTCGACCTGGTCCTTCTCCAACAGCGACTTGCCGATGTTGATGCCCTGGGCGGCGAGGAAGGTGTAGGCCATGCCGCCGCCGATGAGCAGCGCGTCCACGCGCTCCAGCAGCTTGTCCAGGACGGCCAGCTTGTCGGAGACCTTGGCGCCGCCGATGATGGCCAGGAACGGCCGCGCCGGGTTGCCGATGGCGCGGTCCAGGAACTCCAGCTCCTTCTGGACCAGGTAGCCGATGGCGCCGGGCAGGTGCTTGGTGACGCCCGCGGTGGACGCGTGCGCGCGGTGCAGGGCGCCGAACGCGTCCTGGATGAACAGGTCGCCGTGCTTGGCCAGGGCCTTGGCGAAGGCGGGGTCGTTGGCCTCCTCCTCCGCGTGGAAGCGCAGGTTCTCGAGCAGGAGCACCTCGCCGGGCTTGAGCGCGGCCACGGCCTTGTCGGCGACGGGGCCGACGCAGTCGGACGCGAAGGCCACGGGCTTCTTCAGGAGCTTGGAGAGCTCCTCGGCCACGGGCTTGAGGCTGTACTTTGGCTCCACCTTGCCCTTGGGCCGGCCCAGGTGCGCGATCAGGACCACCTTCGCCCCCCCGGAGATCAGGGCGTCGAGGGTCTTCAGGGTCTCGCGGATGCGCGCGTCGTCCTCGATCCGGCCGCCCTTCATCGGGACGTTGTAGTCCACGCGGGTCAGCGCGCGCTTGCCCTTGAAGGTCATGTCCTGCAGGCGCTTGAGCTTCAGGGCGGGCTTCTCGGTCATCGGGGCGGGTCCTTGCTTAGTAGATGTTCTTGCCCATCGCGGAGGCGATGAGCTCGGCGGCGAGCACGGCTGTGGCGTTCTGCGTGTCCTCCAGCGGGTTGACCTCGACGAGGTCCAGGCCCACCATGCGCTCGGAGTCGGCCACCAGCTCCATGAAGAGGTGCGACTCGCGGTAGGTCAGGCCGCCGCGCTTGATCGTGCCGGTGCCCGGGGCGTTGCCCGGGTCCACGGAGTCGATGTCGAAGCTCACGTGGAACCCCGCGGTGCCGTCGTTGGCCATGTCGATGGCCTGCTCGGTCACCACGCCCATGCCGTAGCGGTCGATCTCCTGCATGGAGAAGACGCGGATGCCGGACTTGCGGATGTTGACGGCCTCGCCGCGGTCCACGTCGCGCACGCCCAGCAGGACCACGTTGCGCGGGTCGATCTTGGGCGCGAAGCCGCCCAGGCGCGCGAAGTCCTTGTGCCCCATGCCCAGCAGGTGGGCCAGCGGCATGCCGTGGACGTTCCCGGTCTGCGAGCTCTCCGGGGTGTTCATGTCCGCGTGCGCGTCCACCCAGATCAGGCCGATCTTGCGGCCCTTGTCGCGGAACGCGCGCGAGACGCCCGAGACCGAGCCGACGGCCAGGCTGTGGTCGCCGCCCAGCGTCAGCGGGATGGACCCGTTGGCGACCGCCTCGTAGCAGCGCTTCTCCAGCGCCGAGCAGACCTTCAGGATGGCCGGCGCGTGCTTGAGCTTGCCCTTGGCCCCGGGGGCGGACTTCGGGACCACGAGGTCGCCGGCGTCGGCGACCTCCACGTCGAGGGCCTCCAGGCCCTCGACCAGGTTCGCGCGGCGCACGGCCGCCGGCCCGCCGGAGGCGCCCCGCTTCGAGGCGCCGTAGTCCAGCGGGACGCCGATGACGGTCGCGTGTCTCTTCTTCACCTTCAACGGGAGGCGCGGGCCGTCACGCCGGGACGCCGACCTTCTTGGCGATGTACGCGGTCAGGTCGACGACGCGGTTGGAGTAGCCCCACTCGTTGTCGTACCAGGCGAAAACCTTGACCAGGTGGCCGTCGATCACGTCGGTCAGCGTCGCGTCGAAGACCGACGAGTGCGCGTTGCCCATCACGTCGCGGGACACGATCGGGTCCTCGTTGTACTGCATGATCCCCTTCAGCGGGCCCGAGGCGGCGGCCTTCTTGAAGGCCTCGTTGACCTGCTCCTTGGTGACGGCCTTGTCGGTGACCACGGTCAGGTCCACGATGGAGACGTCCGGCGTGGGGACGCGGATCGCGATGCCGTTGAGCTTGCCCTTCAGCTGCGGCAGGACCAGGCCGATGGCCTTGGCCGCGCCGGTGGAGGACGGGATCATGGACACGGCGGCCGCGCGGGCGCGGCGCAGGTCCGAGTGCGGCTGGTCCAGCAGGTTCTGGTCGTTGGTGTATGAGTGGACCGCGGTCATCAGGCCGGACTTGACGCCGAAGGCCTCGTCCAGGACCTTGCCGACGGGGGCCAGCGCGTTGGTGGTGCACGAGGCGTTGGAGACCACCGTGTGCTTGGCCGCGTCGTAGAGCCCGTCGTTGATGCCCATGCAGATCGTCAGGTCCTCGCCCTTGGCCGGGGCCGAGATGACGACCTTCTTCGCCCCGCCGGCGAGATGGCCCTTGGCCTTTTCCGCGTCGGTGAAGCGGCCGGTGGACTCGATGACGATCTCCGCGCCGACCGAGCCCCACGGGAGCTTCGCCGGGTCCTTCTCGGCGAAGACCTTGATCAGCTTGCCGTCGATCTCCAGGTCGCCGCCCACGGCCTTGACCGTGCCCGGGTACGGGCCGAAGGTGGAGTCGTACTTGAAGAGGTGGGCCAGGGTCTTGGCGTCCGTCAGGTCGTTGACCGCGACGAACTGCAGGGCGGGGTTCTTGAGACCCGCGCGCAGGACCAGGCGCCCGATGCGTCCGAAACCGTTGATGCCGACTTTGATCGCCATGATGAGCTCCTCCAAGGCCGGCCTTCGCCGGCGTCGCCCCCATCCTAGCGCTTTTGACGCGCGATTTTCCACTCTGCGCGCCCGCCGGCATCCTTCCCGACGGCGGCCGAACGAATCGCGCTCCGAAGCGTAGGTAAGGAAAGACGGAGAAGCGCCGCGCCGCACAGGAGAACCCTTGAAGAAGCCCGGACTGCCGTTGAGCTCGCTCGCCGTGACCGCCCTTATGACCGCCGCCTGCGCCGGCGCCGCGCGCCACCCGGCCGCCGCGCCCGCCGCGTCGGCGGCCTCCGC
>JAJXTZ010000163.1 GCA_021783355.1 bacterium
CCGCTTCTTCACGAAGCCCGGCTTCCTCAAGCTCCTGGCCCGCTCGGGTTTCGCTCTGGAGCGGGACTACGGCACCTTCTTCTTCCATCGCGTGCCCCTCGTCTGGCGCGCCCCCGGCTACCGGGCGTTGATGCGCGCCGCGGACTCCCGCTGGCCGACGGCCGTCGAGACGGCCTTCGTGGGCCTGTTCCGCGCCGGCGGCGCCTAGGAGCCGGGCGTGGCTCGATTTCTGGCCCTGCTCCAAAGCCCCCGCTTCGGCGGCGACGACGCCGTCCTGCTCGAGCTCCTGCGCGCCTGGCCCGCGGGCGACGAGTGGACCGTGGCTCTCAACGCGACCCACCCCGGGCGGCCCGTTTACGAGAGCGAGTCGGCCGGCCGGGCGACCCTGACGCTCCTCCCGGTCCCGTCCGACGCCGAGCCGGACGCCCCCGGCGCCGCGTCGGCGGCCCTGCGCCTGGCCCCGGCGATCGCGGCCGCCCGCCCCGACGCGGTTCTGATCAGCTCCGGCGGTTTTCCACCGACCTCGCTGACGCTGGGGTTCCTGATGGCGGCGCGCCTGGCACGCGCGCCGCGCGTGGTGCTCGCCGTCCACAACGAGCCGAACCTCGGCGGGGGGCTGCGCGCCGTGTGGCGCGGTTGGCGCGGGCGCCTGGCGCGCGCTCTCAGCGACGAGCTGGTCTCCGTCTCCGCCGACTGCTCCGCGAAGGTCGCCGCGGCCTGCGGCGGATCGGTCCGGACGATCCCCAACGGCGCCACGCCGCGGCCCGCCGGGGAGGCGCCGGGCGCCTTGCGCGCGGAGCTCGGCGTGCCGGCCGGCGTCCCCCTGATCGGCGCGATCGGCAACCTGGAGGCGCGCAAGGGGTTCCGCACCCTCCTCGAGGCCTTCCGCCTCGTCGCCGCGAAGCGCGCGGACGCCCGCCTCGTCGTCGTCGGCGCCCCGGCGGAGCCGGCGGAGGAATTCGCCCTGCGCGCGCTGGCCGCCGATCCCGCCCTCTCGGGACGCGTCGCGCTGGCCGGCTACCGGCCGCGCGCGTGGCGGCACGTCCCCGCGTTCGACATCGTCGCCGTCCCCTCGCTCAGGAGCGAGAGCTTCGGATTGGCCGCCCTCGACGGCATGCTGGCCGGCAAGCCCGTCGTCGCCGCCCGCGTCGGCGGCCTGCCCGAGGTCGTCGCCGACGGCGAGACCGGTCTCCTTGTGCCGCCCGGAGACCCCGAGGCCCTCGCCGCGGCCCTGGAGCGCCTGCTTGCCGACCCAGGCCTGGCCCAACGGCTCGGGGAAGCGGGGCGGGCCCGGGCCGCCGAGCGCTTCTCCGCCGCGCGCATGGCCGCCGCCTACCGAGAGGCTCTCCTGGGGAGCCCGAAATGATAAAATCCGTCGCGGAGCACCTCCCGTCATGATCGACCCCTTCTGGAAGGACCGCCGCGTGGCCGTCACCGGCGCCGGAGGCTTCATCGGCAGCCATCTCGCCGAGGAGTTGGCCCGCCGGGGCGCGCGCGTGCGCGCCCTCGTCCACTATAACTCCGCCTCGCATTGGGGCTTCCTCGAGCAGACCGCGCCGGAGCTGGCGCGCCGCATCGAGATCCGCTCCGGCGACCTGACCGATCCGTACTTCGTTGACGAGTTCGTGGCCGACCGCGCCGTCGTGTTCCATCTCGGCGCGCTGATCGGCATCCCGTACTCGTACGCGGCCCCCGCCCAGTACGTCGAGACCAACATGAAGGGGACCCTCCACGTTCTGGAGGCCTGCCTGCGCCGCAAAGTGGGGAAGGTGGTGCACACCTCCACTTCCGAGGTCTTCGGCACGGCCCTCTACGTGCCGATCGACGAGAAGCATCCGCGCCAGGGGCAGTCTCCGTACTCCGCCACCAAGATCGGCGCCGACGCGCTCGCGGAGAGCTTCTTCCGCTCGTACGGCCTGCCCGTCGCGATCGCACGGCCGTTCAACACCTACGGCCCGCGCCAGTCCGCCCGCGCGGTCATCCCGACGATCGCCTCCCAGCTGCTGTCCGGCGCGGAGGAGCTGAAGGTCGGCTCGCTGACGCCGGTGCGCGACTTCAACTTCGTCTCAGACACCGTGGCGGGCTTCCTGGCCGTCGCGCGCTCGCCGCGGTCGGCCGGACAGGACTTCAACCTCGGTTCCGGACGGGGCGTGACCGTCGGCGAGACCGTCCATCTGCTGATGAAGCTCTGCGGGCGCGCGGTCCCCGTGAGGACCGACCGCGCCCGCGTGCGTCCGGACAAGAGCGAGGTCCTGCGCCTGCTCTGCGACCGCCGCAAGGCCGGGAAGCTCCTCGGCTGGCGCCCGCGCTGGACGCTCGAGAAGGGCCTCGCCGAGACCGTCGCCTACGTGCGCGAGCACCTCGCCGACTACAAGTCGGGCCGCTACAACGTCTGACGTGAACGCGAAGACCATCCTCGTCACCGGCGGCACCGGGCTCCTCGGCAAGGGCCTGGAGGAGACGATGCCGCCCGGGCGGCGCATCGTCAGCCTCCACCAGCGCGACTACAAGGTCGCCGGCTCCAAGGCCCGGCATCTGGTCCTCGACATCCGCGACAAGCGCGCCGTGGACCGCCTCTTCGCGCGCGAGCGCTTCGACGCGGTCGTCCACGCGGCCGGCATCGCCAGCGTGGACTACGTGCAGAAGCACTACGCCGAGAGCCTGGAGTCCAACATCGTGGGCACGCTCAACGTGACCTCGGCCGCGCGGCGCGCGGGCACGCACCTGATCTACGTCTCCACGAACGCCGTCTTCGACGGGACCAAGGCGCCGTACCGCGAGGACGACCCGGTCCGCCCGGTCAACAAGTACGGAGGCCTCAAGGTCGAGTGCGAGCGCCTGGTGCGCGAGACCCTGGAGTCCTGGACCATCGTGCGGCCGATCCTGATGTACGGCTGGAACCACATGGTGACCCGGCCCAACCCGGCCACCTGGATCCACGAGAAGCTCCTGCGCGGCGAGGAGGTCGCGCTGGTGGACGACGTGCGCGAGAACCCCCTCTACAACCTCCAATGCGGCCGCGCGCTGTGGGCGGTCGTCGCCAAGCGGCCCGCCGGGGTCTTCCACCTGGCCGGCCGCGACCGCGTCAACCGCTGGCAGTTCGGCCGCGCCGTCGCGGAGACCTTCGGCCTGGACGCGCGGCTCATCAAGCGCGTGAAGAGCTCCGCCTTCCCGTCCATCGCGCCGCGCCCGCCGGACACCACCTTCGTCGTCGCGCGCATGGAGGCCGAGCTCGGCGTCAAGGCGATGACCCTGCGCGAGGGCCTGGCGGCCATGAAGGCGGCGATGACGGCGCGGGCCTGACAAGGCCGGGAATCCGGATGCACGCGCGCCGCAGGCGAAATGTTGATGCATTGAAAATTCGGTTGTAAAGACCGATTTTTCAATGTATAATTACTCGTGATCAGACGGCAACGACACCTGGCGGCGGTGCGTTCGCTTCTCTCCAGGAATCCGGTCGTGTCAATCCTGGGCGCGCGCCAAGTCGGGAAAACCACTCTGGCGAAGGAGACGCGGCTCTCGGGCCGCGCGCCGGCCGCGTGGTTCGATCTGGAGGATCCGGCCCACCTCGCTCGCCTCGCCGATCCCATGCTCGCCCTGCGCGGATTGCGCGGACTGATCGTGATCGACGAGGTCCAGCGTCTTCCGGGACTGTTCCCCGTGCTGCGCGTGCTCGCGGACCGGCCGGGCCGGCCCGCGCGGTTCCTTCTTCTGGGAAGCGCCTCGCCGGACCTAAGGAGGCAAGGCTCCGAGTCCTTGGCGGGACGGATCGCGCATTACATTCTGCCGCCTCTCGATCTCGACGAGGTCGGCCGCGCCTCTGGGGAGCGCCTCTGGATCAGGGGCGGCTTTCCCCGGGCCTTCCTCGCCCGGTCGGAGGCGGCGAGCGTGGAGTGGCGCCGGGAATTCGTCTCGGCCTTCCTGGAGCGCGACCTGCCCCAGCTCGGGTTCGGCCTGCCGCCTCAAACGATGCGCCGCTTCTGGACCATGCTGGCCCATTATCACGGCCAGGTCTGGAACGCTTCCGAGTTCGCCCGCTCCTTCGGGGTCGCGGACACGACCGCGCGCAATTACCTCGACGCCCTCTCCGCGACGTTCGTCGCACGCCAGCTCCGGCCCTGGCACGAGAACCTCGCCAAGCGGCAGGTGAAGTCTCCGAAGATCTACCTCTCGGACAGCGGCCTGCTGCACACGCTGCTCGGCATCGAGAGCCGGCGAGAACTCGAGAGCCATCCGCGGCTCGGCGCCTCCTGGGAAGGCTTTGCCTTGGAGGAAGTGATCCGGCGCCTGGGCGCGAGACCCGAGGAGTGCTACTTCTGGGCGACTCACGCGGGCGCCGAACTCGATCTGCTGATCGTCAAAGGCGGCAAACGCCTCGGTTTCGAGTTCAAGCGGACCGAATCTCCGTCCCTCACGGCATCGATGCGGATCGCGTTCAAGGACCTGAAGCTCGACGGGCTCGAGGTCATCCATGCCGGCGGGGAGACTTTTCCGCTCGCCGAGAAGATCCGGGCGGTCCCCCTCGCCCGCGTCCGAAGCGAATGCGCGTCGTCCGGAGCCGAGGCTTGACGAACACCCCGGCGCCCCGCGTTTCCGTCGTCGTTCCGGCCTGGAACGCGGCGGGCTTCATCGAGAAGACGCTCGCGACGGTCGCCGCGCAGACCTACAAGGACTTCGAGGTCGTCGTCGTCGACGACGGCTCCGCCGACGACACGAAGGCCGTCGCGGACGCGTTCCTGGCGAAGGCGGGGCTGCGCGGCCGCTGCCTCAAGCAGGAGAACAAGAAGATCGCCGGCGCGCGCAACACGGGCATCCGCGCGGCGCAAGGGCAGCTGATCGCCTTCCTGGACCACGACGACCTCTGGTTCCCGGCGAAGCTCGCCGAGACCGTCGCCGAGTTCGACGCGCATCCCGACGCGGACCTGGTCTGCCACGACGAGAACGTCGTCAAGGACGGCGCGCTCGTGCGCGTGTCGCGCAACGGACCCCTGGTCGACGACATGTACGGCAAGCTCCTGTTCGACGGCAACGCGCTCTCTCCGTCGGCGACGACCGTCCGGAAGGCGAAGCTGCTCGAGGCCGGACTGTTCCGCGAGGACCCCGAGTTCAACACCGTCGAAGATTACGACCTCTGGATGCGGCTGGCCAAGATCTGCCGGATGCGCTTCCTCCCCAAGGTCCTGGGCGAGTACCAGCTCGTCGAGCGCGGCGCGTCCAACAGGATCGTCTACCACAACACGAACCTCGAGCACCTGCTGCGCGACCATTTCAAGAGCTTCCCCGACCCCGACGCGCGCGTCCGCCGCCGGATGGGCCGCCGCCTGGGGGTCATGTGCCGCTCGGCCGCGCGCCTGCTCCTGGCGCAAGGCGACGCGAAGACGGCCGGCGTCTACGCGCGCCGCGCGGTCGCCGAGTCGCCGTCGGACTGGAAGAACTGGGCGGCGGTGGCGCTGTGGGCGCTCAAGCGCCCGGGCGCCTGATGGACCTCGCCGCCACCGTCTACGCGCCACCGCGGGCCAAGGCGCCGTGGCGCGTGGAGAAGCTCTACGCCCCGGCCGCGGTCCGCCTCTACGGCTACGGACGCGTCGCGCTGGCGGAGGCCCTGCGCCTGGCCGGCGCGAAGGGCGGGCGCGTCCTGCTGCCGTCCTTCGTCTGCCGCGACCTGCTGTCGGCCGTCGCGGCCGCCGGGGCCGAGCCCGCGTTCTACGGCGTGCGGCCCGACCTGTCTGCGCAGGACGACCCGTCGCGCTGGCCGGACGCGCGCGCGGTGCTGGCCGTCGACTACTTCGGCTGGCCTCGGGACCTCGCGCCCTTCGAGGCCTACGCCCGGCGCTGCGGGGCGGTCGTGATCGAGGACGCCGCCCACGCGCTGTTCTCGCGCGCGGAGGATGGACGCCTTCTCGGGACGCGCGCGCCGCTCGGCATCCTGAGCCTGCGCAAGAGCCTGCCCCTCCCCAACGGCGGCGCCCTGCTCGCCAACGATCCCGCGCTCGCCGCGCGACTGCCGCCCCAACTCCCGGCCGAGGTCCCGCCCGGGCGCCGCCCCGCTCTGAAGGCGGCCGCGCGTCC
>JAJXTZ010000164.1 GCA_021783355.1 bacterium
CGGCGGCGCGGACTGGCCCGCGCCGCCGGCGCTGGAACCCGCTCCCGGCGTCGAGACCTTGACCTTCCCCGGCGGCGGCCTCACGGCCGCGCGACTGCGCGACAAGCTCCACTTGCTGCTGAAGAAGGACCGCGTGGACGCCCTGGAGCTGGTCGTGCGCCCCGTCCTTTTCGGCGACGGGATCGCGCTCTTCAAGCGCGGCCGGCCGCCGCTGCCCCTGCGCCTGGCCGCCCCGCGCGTCCAGCCCGACGGCGCCGTCCTCCTCCGCTACGAGCGGGCCTGACGCTCCGTCGCGCCCGCGCTCCCCGATTTTGGTTCGTTGCTTTCGAGGCGACGAGACCGCCGATAATCGCGGATTATCACCGTGGAAATCGCCTTCAAAGCAACGAACCAAAATCGCGAGTCATCACGACCCGGCTCGCCGCCCCGCGGCCGTGGAACTTTCCGACCCCCCGCTCCGTATCCTTCGTGACGGACATCACGGAACTCGGAGGAAGACATGGAGATGATGCTGCCGAAGCTGGACGCCCGCGTGCGGCCGTTCGAGGACTCGTCCGGCCGGCCGACGAAGCTGCTCGCGTTCGCGGAGCTGACGATCGCGGACGCGTTCGTCATCAAGGGCATCCGCGTGCTCAAGCGCGCGGAGGCGGGCGAGGACGAGCCGTTCGTCGTGTTCCCGGCGGAGAAGGGCAAGGGGGCCGCGGCGGACCGCTGGTTCGACGTGGCGCATCCGGTCAGCGCCGAGGCGCGCGCGGCCGCGAGCGCGATCGTGCTGGAGGCCTACCGCCGGGCGGGGGAGGCGGCCGCGGCGAGCGCCTAGCACGGGCTCCCGCCCGCGGCGTCACGGGCGGGCGGGAGTCTTCGCGGCGCGGCGGTGCGACCACCACTCCCAGACGCCGGGCAAAAGCGACAGGAGCACCACGGCGACGATCACCGTGTCCAGGCGCTTGTCGACGTCGGGCACCAGCGCGGCCAGGAAATAGCCGCCGAGCACGGTCGCGTACACCCACGCGACGCCGCCGACGACGTTGTAGGTGACGAAGGTGCGGTAGTCCATCCCCGCGATGCCGGCGACCGCCGGGGCGAAGGTGCGCACGATCGGCACGAAACGCGCCAGGACGATGGTCTTGGCTCCGTACTTCCCGTAGAAGTCGTGCGTGCGGCGCAGGTGCGCCTTCTTGAAGAAGACCCCGTCGGGGCGGCGGTAAAGGGCCTCTCCCGCCTTGCGGCCGATCAGGTAGCCCACCTGGTCGCCGGCCACCGCGCAGAGCGGCACGAGCGTGATCAACCAGGCCAGGCGCAGGTGCCCGGTGCGGGCCAGGATGCCGGCCGTGACCAGCAGGGAGTCCCCGGGCAGGAAGAAGCCGAAGAACAGCCCGGTCTCGGTGAAGACGACGGCGGCGACCAGGGTCAATCCGCCCCACTCGATGAGGGGTTTGACGTCGTGCAGGAGTTGGAGCAGGTCGCGGAGACGGTGCATGCGCGGCGATGATAGCAAATCGCCGCCGCGGGCCCCTCGCCCGCGTTGAAGGCGGCGCCGGAAAAGCGCTATAATCAGGGCGTTCTTCCGTACGCGCGCGCACGCACGACCGAGCCCGACTTGATCCCGAGCCCCGCCTCGCTGGACCCGACCGCGAACGCCGGACTTCGCGCGGCCCTGCGCGACCTGAAGTCCCCCGTGCGCGCCGGGGACGCCTTCGCTCCGGCCCTCCTCCCGGAGGCCCTGGGCGACCCCGCCTTCCGCCGCGAGCACCGCGTGCGCTACGCCTACGCGACCGGGGCCATGGCCAACGGCATCGCCTCCGTGGAGCTCGTCGAGGCGGCGGCGCGCGCGGGCCTGCTGGGTTTCTTCGGCGCGGCGGGCTTGTCCCCGGCCAAGGTCGAAGAGGCGGCGGCGCGGCTGCAGGCCGCGCTGGGGGACCTGCCGCACGGCTTCAACCTGATCCACAGCCCCAGCGAGCCCGCGCTGGAGGAGGCCGTCGCGGATGTGTACCTGCGGCGCGGCGTGCGCCTGGTGGAGGCCTCGGCCTTCATGGGACTGACGCCCGCGATCGTCCGCTACCGGCTCTCGGGCCTGCGCCGCGGGGCGGACGGCCGCGTCGCGGCGCCGAACAAGGTGGT
The DNA here is from genome assembly GCA_021783355.1 of bacterium. Taxonomy (GTDB): domain Bacteria; phylum Elusimicrobiota; class Elusimicrobia; order UBA1565; family UBA9628; genus GWA2-66-18. Next base: position 2,122 of record JAJXTZ010000164.1, read on the forward strand.
CGCCAAGGTCTCGCGCGCGGAGGTGGCGGAGAAGTTCCTGTCGCCCGCGCCGGAGGGCCTGCGCCGGGAGCTGGCCGCCGCGGGCCTGATCACGGCCGAGGAGGCGGCGCTGGGCGCGGAGATCCCGATGGCCCAGGACCTGACCGTGGAGGCCGACAGCGGCGGGCACACCGACAACAGGCCCCTCGTCTCGCTCCTGCCCTCGGTGATCGCCCTGCGCGACCGCCTGCGCTCGCGCCTCAAGCTCGCGGTCGCGGCGCGGGTGGGCGCCGCCGGGGGGATCGCCACGCCCGCCGCGGCCGCCGCCGCGTACCTGATGGGCGCGGCCTACGTGCTGACCGGCTCGGTCAACCAAGCCTGCGTGGAGTCGGGCACCTCGGACCGCGTGCGCCGGATGCTGGCCGAGGCGGGCCAGGCCGACGTGGTGATGGCCCCCGCCGCCGACATGTTCGAGCTGGGGGTCAAGGTCCAGGTCCTCAAGCGCGGCACCATGTTCGCGATGCGTGGCGCCAGGCTCCACGAGCTCTACCGCGCGCACGACTCCCTGGAATCCCTGCCCGCCGCCGCGCGCGCGGCGCTGGAGCGCGACTTCTTCCGCGAGCCGCTGGAGGCCGCGTGGGAGAAGACCAAGGCTTTCTTCCTCCAGCGCGACCCCGCGCAGGTCGCGCGCGCGCAAGCCGACCCGAAGCACAAGCTCGCCCTCGTCTTCCGCTCGTATCTGGGCCAGGCCTCGCGCTGGGCCAACGCCGGCGTGCCGGACCGCGCGCTCGACTATCAGATCTGGTGCGGTCCCGCGATGGGGGCCTTCAACGAGTGGGTCAGGGGCTCCTTCCTGGAGGCTCCCGAGGCCCGGCGCGCGGCCGTCGTCGCGCGCAACATCCTGCACGGCGCGGCCGTCTTGACCCGCGCCCATTTCCTCCGCTGCCAGGGGGTCGCGCTCGACCCCGAGACCGTCCATCCCGAGCCCTTGACGCCCGAGGAGCTCGACCGCGCACTGGATCGATAAACCCATGTCCACGAAGAGCCCCGCCGCGCCCTCCGTCCCCCTGGCCGTCATCGGGATCGGAGGCTGCTTCCCGAACGCGCGCTCGATGCGCGATTACTGGGCCAACATCAAGGCGAAGCGGGACGCCATCCGCGAGGTCCCGGCCTCCCACTGGACCAAGGACGACTATTTCGACGCGGACCCGAAGGCGCCGGACATGGTGTACGCGGCCAAGGGCGGCTTCCTGGAGGCCTACGATTTCGACCCGTCGGAGTTCGGCCTGGCCCCCAACACGCTGGAGGCCACGGACCCGGCCCAGCTCTTCGGCCTGGTGGCCGCGAAGATGGCGCTGGCCGACGCCGGCTACCCGGCGGACAAGGAGTGGGACCGCGCGCGGACCTCAGTGATCCTCGGCGTGACCGGCACGCTCGAGGTCGTGGTGCCGCTGGGCGCGCGCCTGGGGCACCCGCGCTGGCGCAAGGCCATGGCCGAGGCCGGCATCCCCAAGGAGGCCGCCGAGGACGCGGTCGCGCGCATCGCCGATTCCTACGTGTCCTGGCAGGAGAACTCCTTCCCGGGCCTGCTGGGCAACGTGGTGGCCGGCCGCATCGCCAACCGCTTCAACCTGGGCGGCACGAACTGCGTGGTGGACGCGGCCTGCGGCTCGTCGCTGTCGGCCGCGCACATGGCGGCCCTGGAACTGCAGGCCGGCCGCGCGGACATGGTGCTCACCGGCGGCGTGGACACCTTCAACGACGTCTTCATGTACATGTGCTTCACCAAGACCCCCGCGCTCTCGCCGTCGGGCCACGCCAAGCCCTTCGACGCCAAGGCCGACGGCACCACGCTCGGCGAGGGCGTGGGCATGGTGGTCCTCAAGCGTCTGGCCGACGCGGAGAGGGACGGCGACCGGATCTACGCGGTCCTGCGCGGCATCGGCACCTCCTCCGACGGGCGCGGCAAGTCCATCTACGCGCCCAGCGCCGGCGGTCAGATGCGCGCTCTCACCGAGGCCTACCGCGTGGCGGGCGTTGACCCGGCCACGGTCGAGCTCGTCGAGGCGCACGGCACCGGCACCGCGGTCGGCGACGGCATCGAGGTGGAGGCCCTCTCCACCGTGTACCGCACGAGCGGGCGCGCGGGGACCTGGTGCGCGCTGGGCTCGGTCAAGTCCATGATCGGCCACACCAAGGCGGCGTCCGGCTCGGCGGCGCTCATCAAGTCCGTGCTGGCGCTGCGCCACAAGGTCTATCCGCCCACGATCAAGGTGATCGAGCCCCTGCCGGTGCTGGCGAAGGGCGATTCGCCGTTCTACCTGAGCCTCGAGAAGCGGCCGTGGCTGAGCCCCCAGGGACACCCGCGCCGCGCCGCCTGCTCGGCGCTGGGCTTCGGCGGGACCAATTTCCATGCCGTGCTCGAGGAGCACGGCGGCAAGAAGACCGAGACCGATTGGGACGCCGACGTCGAGCTCGTCGCCGTGTCCGGGGACGACGCCTCGCAGCTGCCGGCGAAGCTGAAGCCGTTCGAGACTTTGAAGTCGTGGGACGAGGTCCGCGTCGCCGCGGTGAAGAGCCGCGCCGAGTTCGACGCCCAGTCTCCGTGCCGGCTCGCGGTCGTGCTGGAGAAGTCGACCGACTTCTCGGCGCTCATCGCCAAAGCCGTTTCCGGTCTGTCGGCCAACGCCGGCGAGGCTTCGTGGTCTTTGCCCGAGGGCGTCTATTACGGCGGCGGCGCGGCGCCCAAGCTGGGCGTGCTCTTCCCCGGCCAGGGCGCGCAGTACACGGGCATGGGGCGCGACCTGTTCTGCGCCTTCCCGCAGGCCTTCTCGGTCCTCGAGAACGCGGACGCCGCCTTCGACGGCGAGCGCCGCCTCTCCGACTTCATGTTCCCGCGCCCGGGCTGGACCGACGCGCAGAAGAAGGCCGCCGAGTCCGACCTGCGCGCCACGCAGGTGGCCCAGCCGGCGCTGGGCGCGGCGGCGCTGGGCGCGCTGCGCGTCCTCTCGCTCTTCGGCGTGAAGGCCGACGCGTACGCGGGCCACTCGTACGGCGAGCTGGTCGCCCTGCACGCGGCGGGCCGCTACGACGAGCAGACCCTGCACTCCCTCTCCGGCCTGCGCGGCCGCCTGATGGCCGCGGGCGGGGGGGACTTGGGCTCGATGCTGGCCGTCATGGCCCCGTTGGCCGACATCGAGGAAGCCCTCTCCGAGGAAAAGCTCGACCTCGTGATCGCCAACCGCAACGCCCCCGAGCAGAACGTGCTCTCCGGCGCGACGCCCGAGATCGAGAAGGCGCAAGGCCTCCTGTCCGCGCGCGGCCTCAAGGTGGTGCGCCTGCCCGTGGCCGCCGCCTTCCACAGCCCGCTGGTGGCGCCGGCCTTGGAGCCCTTCGCCCAGGCCTTGAAGAAGGTCGCCTTCGCCAAGCCCGCCGTCCCCGTCTACGCCAACACCACCGGCGAGCCCTACCCGGACGACGCCGCCGCCGCGCGCGCGCTCCTGGCCGGCCAGCTGGCCAAGCCCGTGGAGTTCGTCAAGCTCGTCTCGGCCATGCGCCGCGACGGCGTGGGCGCTTTCCTGGAGGTCGGCGCCGGCGCGCGCCTGACCGGCCTGGCCGGGCTCATCCTGAAGGACGCGGAGGCGATCGCCGTGGACGCCTCCAACGGCCGCAAGTCCGGCGTGGCGGACCTGGCCCGCGCGCTCGCGCGCCTGGCCGCCCTGGGCCGCGCCACGGACCTGACCCCCTGGCAGGGCGGCGAGACGGGCCTCAAGGACGCGCGCCCGAGGCCCCGCATGTCCGTGACGCTCACCGGCGCGCCCTACCGCTCGTCCCACCCCGCGCCGCGCCCCGTCCGCCCGCCCTTGACCGCGGCCTCGGCGGCTTCCGCTGCGCCCGCGCCAGCGG
>JAJXTZ010000165.1 GCA_021783355.1 bacterium
CCGCCGGCCCCGCGCCGTCCGCGACCGGGGCCCTCGTGCTCGCGGGCGCCTTGGCCGTGGGCCTGGGCGTCTGGCTGGCCGCGGATCGCGGCCGCCCCGCGGCCCCGCCCCCGGAGCCCCTGCCCAAGGCCATCCTCCCGGTCCGCCGCGCCGCCGCCGCGGAGATCGCGCTGAGCTCCGACGAAGACTCCTGGATCCGCGCCGAGGTGGACGGCGTCGTCGTCTTCGAAGGGCGCCTGCCGCGCGGCGCCGAGATGAAGTGGGCGCCCACCCGCGAGCTCGCCCTGCGCGCCACGGACGCCGGCGCCCTGAAGCTGGTCGTCAACGGGACACCCCGCGCCCTCCCCGCGCCGGACGCGGACGGACGCTACCGCGTCGAAGTCCAGCCGTAGCATGAACCTCGCCAACCGCCTGACGGTGCTCCGGGTGGTGCTGGCGTCCGCCGTCTTCGCGGCCCTGATGGCCGCCGACCCGCGCTGGCACGGGCTGGCGCTGGGGATGTTCGCCCTGGCGGTCGTCACCGACTGGCTCGACGGCTGGTTGGCGCGGCGAATGAAGACGGTCAGTCCCTTCGGCAAGATCGCCGACCCCATCGCCGACAAGATCCTGGTGCTGGGCACGCTGCTGGCCCTGATCCACCACAAGGAGCTCGACATCCCGGTCTGGGCGGTGTTCCTGATCCTGATGCGCGAGCTCTTGATCGGGGGAATGCGCCTGCTGGCCTCCGCGCAGGGGAAGTCGATCGCCGCGGAGCGCTCCGGCAAGATCAAGACGGCGGTCCAGTGCGTGGCCGTCCTGCTCATGGTGGGCATCGTCGTCCTGCGCGACCGCGGTCTGGCCCCGGCGTGGCTGCCGGCCGCCGCCGGGCCGCTGACCATCCTGTGTGCGGCCGTCGCCCTGTCGAGCCTGTGGTCCTACTACCGCCAGTACCGGCGGATGCTCGAGGAGTCCTGGAGCTGACCCTGCTCGACCGTTTAGCCGTCGTGTTGGCGACCGGGCTCGGGATAAGCTATATTGCGCTTCCGGCCGTCGCCGGGCGCAAGTGGACCGGGTCCGGCTTCATGGGCTCGGTCGAGGGGCTCCTGCTCTGGGTCCTGCTGCCCGCGGCGCCCGCGCCGTATTGGGCCGTCGTCGCGGCGGTCTCGGCCGCCGCGTGCTGGATCTGCGGAAGGGCCGACCGGGCCCTGGGGACTCACGACAACCCCCGCATCGTGCTCGACGAGGTCGTGGGCGTCTGGGTCGCGGCCGCGGGGCTTCCCCGCGAGGCGCGGCCCGCGCTGCTGGCGTTCGTGCTGTTCCGCGCGTTCGACTCGCTGAAGCTGCCGCCGTACCGCTGGCTGGAACGCCTGCCGGGTGGACTCGGCGTCGTCGCCGACGACCTCGGGGCGGGAGTGGCGGCGGCGCTGGCCGCGCGCGCGATCTTGGGGAGGTGGACTTGGGCGTGAGGACGGCGACGCTTCTGGCCCTGACGGCCGCCCTGGCGGCGGCTCCCGCCGCGGCCCAGATCAACCCGTACCTGCCCCCGGCGGCCTCCACGGCCCCGGCGATCGTCCCGATCTCCCTGGGCACCCAGCTCTCCCCGGCCGGCGGCCCCTGGGTGCTGGGCGAGGTGCTCTTCTTCCAGAACGGACAGGTGACCAGCGACTACACCTGGAGCGACAAGGTCCACGGCACCCCGGGGCAGCTCTACACCTCCGGGGACCTGCAGTCGGACGTGCAGAGCCTGATGAGCCTGGGCGCCTTCGAGCGCGTGGCTCCCGCCGTCTACGCCATCCCCAACGACCCCGTCCCGCCCCAGTTCTCGTCCATCGCCGTCTCCTCGGACCAGATCCGCGTCGTCTTCACCGTGGTCCCCAAGCCCGCGCCCAAGGCCCCGGTGGTCAAGCTCGTGCCGCCGCCGTCGGCCGTCTCCGGCCTGATCCTGACGCCGACCGCGTTCCGCGGCGCGGGCGAGCACAACACGCCGGGGCTGGGCCTGGACATCAACGCGGCGTACTTCATCGGCCGCCTGTACGGCAAGAACTCCTACCCGGACTCCCCGTCCAAGACCAACTACATCGACCGCATCGGCCTGTGGCTGCTGACCGCCGACGGCAAGATGCAGATTCAGTCCGACGCGGGCTGGCGGCCCGCGGTCGCCGTCGGCGGGCAGGCCACGATGATGTTCCGCGACTCGCCCCAGCCCACGGTCACCACCCCGGGCGTCTCCGTCAAGGTGGACGCCAAGAGCACCAAGGTCCTCACCGACGGCTACATCGTCGCCTCCAAGGATTGGCGCGGCGTGCGCGCGAGCCTGGGCCTGATGCAGGGCAACTTCGGAGACCTGCCGACGAATCTCTCCGAGTTCCTGACCCCGGAGGCCCTGCGCTTCTACAAAGGCCCCGCGAGCGTCCCGGTCGCGGACGTGACCTCGCGCACGATGCCCTTCGGCAGCGTCTTCTACATGCTCAAGCCCGACTACCCCGTCGGCGTCGAGTACATCAAGTTCAACGGCGCCTTCGGCAAGCCCACCCTGATCGACTTCAAGCTCGGGCGCCTGCTCCACTTGAACTTCGACGTGGCCCTCCTGAAGTTCGACGGGGGCTACGACGTCCTCGGCCTCTTCCAATTCCGTTATAACCACTTCCCCCGGCGCTGAGCCGTTCGCCTCGCTGCGCTCCCGCCTCGCGGCGCGGGCGCCGTCGCGCATGGAAGGGGAGGGGCTCATCGAAAGCGCGGTCGCGCTGATCCTCGTCCCCGCGCCGTCGGGCCTGGAGGCCCTGTTCATCCGCCGCGCCGAGCGCGCGGGCGACCCCTGGTCGGGCCACATGGCACTGCCCGGCGGCCGGCGCGATCCCGGCGACGCCGACCGCCTGGACACGGCCTTGCGGGAGACCGCCGAGGAGGTCGGCGTGACGCTGCCCCCGGACGCCCTGCTCGGCGTCCTGGACGACCTGCATCCCCGCACGCCGACCCTGCCGCCGCTGGTGATCCGCCCTTTCGTCTTCGGCCTGCCGCGCCGCCCGCGCACGCGCCTCAGCGACGAGGTCGCCGGCGTGCGCTGGTTCGCGCTGGCGGACCTCCCGGCGGCGGCGGCCGTCGCCGCCGTGACGGTGCGCGGGCGGCGGACGAGGGTCCCCTGCTTCAAGCCCGGCGGCGCCGTGATCTGGGGCCTGACCTACCGCATCCTCGAGGGCTTCCTGGCGCTGGCGCCTCAGCGCGGGCGGCGCGCGCGCAGCTCGTCGAGGTAGCGCCTCGCTTGTGCGTTGGAGGGGTCCAGACGCACCGCCTCCGCCAGGTCCTCCGCGGCGGCGTCCCAGTCGCGGCCCCAGGCCAGCACCGCCATGTTGTAGCGCGTCTGTGAGAGGGGGAAGACCGCCAGCGCGCGGCGGTACAAGGCCAAGGCGTCGCCGGGACGCTTCAGGCGCTCCAGCACCACGCCGTGCTGGGTGAGCACCAGCGCGGACTCCCGGCGCAAGGCTTCCTTGACCGGGGGCAGGGAGCGGAAGGCGTGCGCCTCGGCGAGCTTGGCGGCGTAGAGCCGGTCGGCCAGCGCGTCCAAGGCGTCGGCGTCCGCCCAGCGCCGGGAGGCGGCGGCCATGTATCCCAGGAACTGCGGCGCGTCGGGCATCTCCCATTCCATGCGCCACGCGTCCAGGATGCGGCGCTCGGCCGCGCCGGTGCGCCCCTGAGACAGCAAGGCCGTCCCCGCGCGATAGGACGCCAGCGCCGACGCCTCGATCAGGTCGGCGCCGAAGTAGTCCGGCATCTCGTCGTAGTGGTAGGGCCCGCGGCGCGCCACGAACTCCCAGGCCGCGTCCGCGTCGGCGGGGGTCCCCGGCGAGACCGCCAGCAGGATCCCGCTCGGCCGCGCCGCGGCCGCGAGCGCCCCGGGGGGCTCCGCGTCCTGCGTGGCCAGCACCGCGCGGCCGCCCGCCGCCAGCGCGCTCCAGCCCTCGGGCGCGCGCAGGGCGGACAGCGGCAGGTCTGGGTCCTGGCGCGCCCAATCGGCCTGGTACCAAGCGGCGCCGGACAGGCCTTGGGAGACCACCCGCACGTCCGGCCGCCAGCCCTGCACGGTCTGGTAGTGCCAGAGCGCGTAGAGCTCCACGTCCTTCTTGGCGACGATGACCGCCCCCGGCGGGGCGGCACGCAGGGCGTTCTTCGCGTAGTCGTAGGAGTGCAGGCGCCAGCGGCGCTCCTGGCGCGCCGGGACCCCGCGCCACAGCGGCCAGAGCAGCGCCGCCGCGGCCAGCGCCGGGGCCCAGGCCCGCGCGCGGGCCCCCAGCGCCGCGACGCCGTCGGCCGCCCAGAAGACCAGCACGATGTCGGAGAGCAGGTAGTGCGGGCGCACGATGGCCGCGGCGTACGGGTTGGGCGGCATGTTCGCCAGGAACAGGAACACCGGCCCGCTCCACCACCAGCAGGCCAAGCGCCCCAGCCAGCGCCGGCGGTCCTGCCGGAACCCGGCGGCGCAGCCGAGGAGCCCCGCGGCCAGGCCCGCCGGGCCGAAGGCGTCCCACAGGTGCGCGCCCCACAGCCGCAGGTTGTCGCCGAACAGCGCCCCGGTCGCGTACGAACGCGAGATCAGGTCCAGCGTGCCCCCGTAGCGCGTGCGCAGGACCGACTCCAGGAAGTCCGCCAGCGTGGCCGGGTGGTTCCAATCCAGGAACGGTCCGGTCGCCGAACGCACCGGCAGGTACAGATAGACCGACAGGCCGGCCGCGCCCGCCGCCGCGGCCAGCGCCAGGCGCCGGGACATCCCGGGTCCGCGCGAACGCCACAGCAAGGTCAGCGCCACCAGCGCGGCGAAAGGATAGTTGGAGCCCGTCAGCGCCGCCGCCGCGGGGAAGAGCACCAGCGCCGTGCCCGCCCAGAGCCCGTCCTCGTCGCGCGCGCCGGGGCGGCCGGAGAGCGCCAGCCAGAGCAGGCCCGGCGCCCAGAGGAGGAAGTCCAGCCGGTTGGCCAGCGCCAGGCCGGACAGGAAGCACAGCCCCGGCCAAAGGCGCTCGGTGGGCTCCTCGCCGGCGGCCTCGGCCAGGGCGAGCAGGCCCACCGCGGCCAGCGCCCAGAGCGCGTACATCTCGGAGACCTGGGAGACCTCCCAGAACGCCGCGTTGAAGGCCAGCCACGCCGCCGCCGCCAGCGCCGGCCAGGGGCCCCGGCGCCGCCGCGTCACCCGGAACAGGAGCGCCGCCGCGCCGGCCCCGCAGACGGCCGAGAAGAGGTTGAGGCGGTAGGCGAAGTTGCCCAGCGGCACGGCGCGCAGCGCGTGGCCGATCAGGACGAAGAGCGGGTAGCTGGTGGGATGCGCGACGCCCAGGGTCCAGGCCGCCGTCGTCATCTCGCCCGCGTCGCGCCACGGCGCCAGCGCGGGCGGCAGGGCCCTCAGATAGACGAGGAAGACCGTCGCGAAGACGAGCAGGCTCATCGCCCCGCCCGCGCTCTCGCCCGCGCCGCCCACCCCGCCAGCGCCGCGTCGCCGGGGGCCAAGGCGGCGGCGCTCGCGTAGGCGTCGGCGCACTCCTCGCGGCGGCCCTCGCGCCAGAGGAGCGCGCCCAGCGCGGCCCAGGGCCGGGGGGAGCGCGGCTCGCGCGCGACGGCGGCGCGGTAGTCCGCCTCGGCTTGCGCCATCCGCCCGGATTTCTCCCGCACGACGCCGAGGTCGGTCAGCGGGCCCGCCTGGTCCGGGTGGAGGTCGGCCAGGGCGCCGTAGGCCCGCGCCGCCGCCGCCCAATCGCCGCGCCCGACGGCCGCGTAGCCGGTCACGGACAAAGCGTACGACACCGCCGGGACGGTCCACAAGGCGTCGGGGGCCCGCCGCGCCGCGCGCGCCAGCCAAGCGACGCCGGCGGCCCCGTCCCCGCGCGCCAGCGCGTCCTGGCCGCGGGAGAAATCGAAGAAGGCGGCCAGGGCCCGGTCCCGGTAGCGGCGGCCCGCGGCGGGCGCGCGCGGCTCGGGCAAGCCCTCGTCCAGGGCCGCGGCCTCGGGCAGGGACGCCCCGGCCTGCAGCGGCCGG
>JAJXTZ010000166.1 GCA_021783355.1 bacterium
CGGCCCCCACGGCGGCGCCGGGGGCAGGCCCTCGGCCGCGCAGGCGGGGGAGCGCCGCAGCGGGTCGGGCGCGCGGGGCTTGAGCAGTTCGTCCAAATCCAGCGCGGTCAGGGAGAACGGATCCACGCGCGCGTCGCCCAGGCGCAGGCCCCAGCTCAGGCGCGGTCCGTCCGCGCGTCCCGTGGCGCCCACGCGGCCGATCACCTGCCCCTTGCGCACCGCCTGGCCCGGCGCGACGAGCATCCGGGACAGGTGCGCGTAGAGCGTGGTCACCCCCAGGCCGTGGTCCAGGACGATGGTGTTTCCGGAGAAGTGCAGCGGCCCCGCGAGCACCACGACCCCGGCCGCCGGCGCGCGCACCGGGGCGCCGCGGCGCGCGCGCAGGTCCATGACGGAGCGCGGGGCGCGGGGCGAGCCGTTGAGGATCCGCCGCAGGCCGAAGCGCGACGACGGCGCGCCGGGGAGGGGCGGCGAGAAGCTCCCCTCGAAGAGGCGCTTGGGCGTCGCGCGCGCGAAGAGCCCGTGCACGCGCGCCAGCTCGCCCTCGGCGCGCTCCGCGTCGCTCTTGGACGGCGTCGCGAAGGGGCGGGCGAGCGCGAGGCGCTCGACGGCGAAGCCGCCCGGAGCGACGCTCAGGGCCAGCGTCGCGCTCACCGCGCGCCCGCGCGGGTCGCGCAGGACCGCGCGCAGGGTCCCGGGACCGGTCCGGGCCTCCAGGTCGAGGCCCAGCAGGGCCAGCCAGGTCCCGGTCGAGGCCGCGTGGAAGAAGTCCAGGGGCCGGCCGCGGAAGGAGGCCGTCGGCGCGCGGCGGTCGCTGTTTCCGGCGACGAGCACCAGCACCGCCTCGCCCTGGCGCACGGCGCGGCCGCGCAGGGAGAGCGCCGGCCGCGCCGCGGCGGGGGCGGCCGCCAGGGCCAGGGCGAGGACGAGCGCGAGGGCCGGCGCCGTCCGCGTCACGCGCCCAGGACCTCCAGGATCTCGTCTTGGCGGCGGAACATCCGCGCGCGCTCGCGCGGCGTCGCGTCGTCGTGTCCGAGCAGGTGCAGGGTCCCGTGGATCACCAGCGTCAGCGCCTCGCGCAGAACCGAGTGGCCCTGCTCCGCGGCCTGGCGCCGCAGCAGCCAGGCGGAGACGAACACGTCGCCCAGCGGCCGCTCGCCGGCGGCCAGGCCGGGCACCGGCTCGTGGGCGAAGGAGATCACGTCGGTGTCGAAGTCGTGGCCCAGATACTGCCGGTTCATCCCGCGCATCTTCTCGCGCGACAGGAACACCACGGACACCTCGCCGCGGGCGTGCGCCCGCTCCCGGGCGAACGCGCGGCGCACCGCCGACTCGTACAGGCGCGCGCGGCGCGCCGACGGGGGCAGGGCGGACAGTCCGGCGACGCGGACGCTCAGGCCTTCTCGTCCCATTGGTCGTAGGCCCGGATGATGCGGCGCACGAGCGGGTGGCGGACCACGTCGCCCTCGGTCAGGCGCGCGACGCTGACGCCCTCCACGCCCTTGAGCACCTCCACGACGCGCGCCAGCCCGGACACGGTCTTGGCGGGCAGGTCGTGCTGGGTGGCGTCGCCCGTGACCACGGCCTTGGAGCCGGAGCCCATGCGCGTCAGGAACATCTTCATCTGCTCGGGCGTGGTGTTCTGTGCCTCGTCCAGGATCATGAACGCGTCCTCGAAGGTCCGCCCGCGCATGTAGGCCAGCGGCACGATCTCGACCACGTCGTTGTCGCGCCAGGTCCGGAAGCGCTCGGGGCCGAGCATCGCGTAGAACGCGTCGTAGAGCGGCCGCAGGTACGGGTTGACCTTCTCGAGCAGGTCGCCGGGCAGGAAGCCCAGGCGCTCGCCGGCCTCGACGACCGGGCGGCTCAAGACCACCTTGGCCACCTGACGGCTCTCCAGCGCGCGCAGCGCGCAGGCGACGGCCAGGTAGGTCTTGCCGGTGCCGGCCGGGCCGACCCCGATGGTCAGGTCGCTGGCGGCGATCGCGTTCACGTACTTCTGCTGGTTGGGCCCGCGCGGGCGCACGACGCGCCCGTGGTGCGTGCGGTAGAGGCCGTCCTCGGGCAGGCTGGGCGCGTCCAGGTTGAGCGGCTCGAAGCCGCGCGCGTCGGCCGGGGCGGCGCGGCGGCGCAGGGCGTCGAGCTCCTCGCGCAGGCGGCGCGCGGCCTTCTCCACGCGCGCGGCGGAGCCGCGCACCGACAGGTGCAGCTCCCCGCTGCCCGCGTTCTGGCGCAGCAGGATCTCCACGCCGAAGTCGCGCTCCAGCTCGCGCAGGCGCGCGTCCTTCTCTCCCAGCAGGCGCACGGTCTCCTGCGGATCCTGCAGTCGGATCTCTTTGGTCACCATCGGGCGTCCTCCAAGAGTCGTTCGGCCAGTCCCAGCCGCTCCCCCAGGGCGCGGCAGGCGTCCTTCTGCGCCGACGGTCCGGCCCCGGCCAGCGCCGCGCTCCAGCGGGCGTGGAAGTCGCGCAGGCGCCAGACGCCCGTCGTCAGGCCCGCGGCCCAGAGCGCGTCCAGCCAGCGCAGGGCGCGCGAGACCCGGTCGGCGCCGCCGGGGTCCAAGGCCTCCTCCAGGCGCTGGTGCATCATCTCCTCCAGCTCGCGGGCCCACGGCAGCTGCTCGGCCAGGAAGCCGCGCTCCGGGGCGGACAGGACCAGTTCCAGCACCGCGTCGTCGTCGCGCCCGCCGCGGCGCGCGGCGCAGACGGCCTCGGTCCAGCGTTTAAGGAAGCGCGCGCGATCGGGGCCGAGGGACCCGGCCGGGGCCAGGGCCTTGACCAGCTCGGCGCGCTCGTCGCCGAGCACCGCGTCCAGGCCGAAGCGCGACGCGCCCCAGCGCGCGTCCAGCGCGGCTCGCAGGGCGTCGTCGTCCAGGCGCAGGAACTCCGCGCCCAGCGCGGCGGCGTCCGGCGCCTCGGCGCGCGGCGCCAGCCAGCAGGCGAAGTCCAGGCGGTCGCCGCGGTGCACCACCGCGTGCCAGTCGCCGCCCTCGCCGGTCAGCGCGCGCAGGACCGACACCGGCCGGACCGACAGCGTGCGGTCGCGGCCCGCCAGGCCCGCCTTGTCGGCGCGGAAGGCCGGGCCGGTCTCCACGCGGTAGGCGCCGGTCCCGGGCGCGGGCCAGAGCCCGAGATGATCCAGGATCGCGGCGTGCGCGGCCAGGCGGTCCGGGCCCGCGCGCGCGGGCGCCACCAGGCGCCGGTAGACGCCGGCGGCGTCGCCGTGGGCGGTCAGGTTGGACGGGGCCGCGGCCAGGCGCTCCAGGAAGGCGTCCTCCGCCTCCGTGCCCAGGCCGCGGGCCAGGTCGATGGCGCGCGCGGCGCGCGAGAGGATCTGCGTCGCCTCCACGCCCGACGGGTCGTCGAAGAACCAGCCGCAGCTCGTGAACATCGCCAGGCGCTCGCGCTGCATCGCCAGCAGGCGCACGGCGCGCTCCGCGTCCGGCCCCTCCAGCGGGCGCTTGGCCGCGCCCTTCAGGAAGCGGCGCGCGGCGTCGGGCCCGCGGTCCAGCCACAGCGCGGCGGCGGCGTCGCGCGCGGCCCAGGGGTCTTCGAAGAAGCGCCCCGCCTCGTCCTCGTAGAAGGCGTCCAGGCGGCGCGCCAGGCGGTCCAGCGCGTCGCGCAGCGGGCCGCGCCAGGCCTGGCTCCAGTCGGGCAGGTGCTTGGAGCGGCAGCCGCAGTCGCTCTCCCAGCGGCCCAGGCCGTGCGGGCAGCTCCAGGCCGTGCGCTCGCGCACGCGCGCCTCGCGCGGCGGGGGGAACAGGTTCAGGAAGCGGGAGTGGTTGACCGGGGTCACGCCCTCGGCGGCGAGCAGGTCCAGGGCCAGCGGCAGGACGCGCTCGGCGCCCGGCGCGTGGTGGCCGTAGAACTCGCCGTCGGAGGCCACGTGCACCATCTGCGCCGCGTCGCCGGGGAGCAGTCGCGCCAGCACCGCGGACGCGAAGACCTCGGCGCCGGCCGTGGTCTCGCCGGTCACCACGCCCTCGGAGAGGCGGCGGTGGAAGAAAAACAGGGCCAGCCCGCGCGAGGCGTCGGCCGGCGAGGTCCAGCGGTACGGGGTCTTGGGGTCCAGCGTCCGGGGATCGGCGTCCGTCCACTCCCCGCCCAGCGGGCGGACCGCGGCGGCCTGCGCCGGGTCCAGGATCGTGAACGCGATCCCCTCGGCGGCCAGGACGTCGAGCGTCTCGTCGTCCACCGCGGTCTCCGGCAGCCACATCCCGCGCGGCGCGCGCCCGTAGCGCGCCTTGAACTCGGCGATCCCCCAGCGCACCAGCGTCTCCTTGTCGCGGCGGGAGGCCAGCGGCAGGATGGCGTGGAAGTAGGGCTGGGCGATCGCGTTGCCCAGGCCGTCGGGCGCGGCGCTGGCCGCGTCGGCCGCGGCGATGCGCGCCAGCAGGGACGGCCGCCGGCGCTCCAGCCAGGCCAGCAGCGTCGGGCCGAAGTTGAAGGAGAGGCGGCGCAGCAGGTCCTCGTAGGCGATCACCCGTCCGTCGGAGCCGCCGCGCACGCCCAGGACCATCGGGCCGTAGCACTCCTCGGCCACGCGCGCGTTCCAGTCGTGGAACGGGGCCGCGGACTCCTCGCGCTCGACCTCCTCCAGCCACGGGTTCTCCCGGGGGGGCTGGTAGAAGTGCGCGTGGACGCAGACGCGGCGCTCGGACATCAGCGGGGGACGGTCTCCCCGCGCGGCACCACCACGATCCCCGACGGGTCCACGAAGAAGCGCCGCGCGTCCGCCTCGCGGTCGAAGCCCAGCGCGAGCTTGGCGGGGATGTCGTTGAAGCGGTCCACGATCACGCGGCGCAGGCGCGCGTCGGCGCGGATCTTGCACAGGTCCATCACGATGGAATCCTCGATGACGGCGCCGTCGTGGATGTGCACCCCGCGGCCGATGATCGAGTTCTTGATGGTCGCGTTGCGCACGAAGCAGCCGTCGCTGATGATCGAGTTCGTGATCTTGCCGTCCAGGATCTTGGCCGGCGGCCCCTCGTAGCGGCCCGAGTGGACGAACCAGCGGCGGTTGTTGAGGTTCAGCCGCGGGCGCGCGCCCAGGATGTCCATGTTGGAGTCGTAGAAGCTCTTGATCGTGCCCACGTCGCGCCAGTACGCCTGCTCCTCGTAGGCCTTGAGGCCGGGCAGGACGTTCGTCGAGAAGTCGTACGCGAAGAGCTTGTGGGTCTTGAGCATCGCGGGCAGGACGTTCTTGCCGAAGTCCAGCTCGGCCTCCTCCTTGTGGCGGTTCTTCAGCAGGTCCACCAGGACGCTCTTCGTGAATACGTAGTTGCCCATCGAGGCCAGCGCGTGCGTGGTGCTGCCCGGCATCGGCTCGGCGGTCGGCGGCTTCTCGATGAACGCGGAGATCCGGCCCTTCGCGTCGGTCTGCACGATCCCGAAGGACGGCACTTCCTTGAGCGGGATCGGGATCGTGGAGATCGTCGCGTCGGCCCCGGTCTCCAGGTGCCGGTGGATCATCTGGCCCACGTCCATGCGGTAGACGTGGTCGGCGCCGAAGACGACGACCAGGTCCGGGTCGAAGTCGTGGATCAGGTTCAGGTTCTGGCGCACCGCGTCGGCGGTGCCGCGGTACCACATCGTGCCCAGGCGCATCTGCGGGGGCACCACGGTGATGAACTGCCCGCGCGTGAGGCCGACCGTGCGCCAGTCGGAGCGCAGGTGCTCGATCAGGCTCTGCGACATGTACTGGACCAGCACGTAGATCGACTGCACGCCGGAGTTGACCAGGTTGGACAGCACGAAGTCCATGATCCGGTACTTGCCGGCGAAAGGGACGGCGGGCTTGGAGCGCTCGTGGGTCAGCGGGTGCAGGCGCTCGCCCTTGCCGCCGGCCAGGACGATGGCCAGGACGCGCTTGGTGGGTTCCGGGGTGCGGTTACTGGATGCCATAGGGGTCCTCCCCGTTGTAGCCGCCGCCGCTGGGAAGCGTCTCGGGGGCGGTCCGCGGCGCCGGCGCCGGCGCGGCCGGCGTCTCGGCCC
>JAJXTZ010000016.1 GCA_021783355.1 bacterium
GGCGGCGCCGTCTCCCCGGGCGCGAACCGCCCCGGCCGCGGCGCGGGCCAGCCGCGTCAGCGCGGCGCGGCGCCGCGCGGCGGAGCTACCATTGCCCGTGGCTGCCATGCGATCCGTGGGAGCCGTGCGAGCCGTGGGACGCGTGGGAGCCGTGCGAGCCGTGGGACCCGTGGCTGCCGTGCGAGCCGTGGGACCCGTGGCTGCCGTGCGAGCCGTGGGACCCATGGCTGCCGTGCGAGCCGTGGCTGGCGTGGGAGGCGTGGCTCGCGTGCGAGCTGTGGCTGGCGTGCGAGGGCGTGGCCCCGCCCGAATTGTGGAGGGCGTTCGTGTGGGAGGTCTGCGCGAGCAGGTCCTCGGCGCGCATGATGGCCGAGCCGATGATGCCCAGGACCACCGCCGCCTTGACCACGTCCTTCTTGAGGATCTTGCCCTCCTCGCTGGTCAGGAAGCGGGACAGGTCCTTCGCCGCGTGCGGGAGGAGCCCGCCGGATCCGGCGCCTTCGTCTTTCTTGTCGTCCATGGCGATTGACTCCTAACCCCGCTGGTACAGCGCCGCGACGGCCCCGTCGTTCTTCTTCTTTTTCAGCCAGGACCGGAAGATCCGCTCGTGACGCCTGTCCTGCAGGCGCTCGAACAGCAGGTCCAGGACGCCCATGCTGATCTTGCAGCGCGAGTTGGTCGGCATGCGCCCCATGATGTCGCCCTGGTCCTTGTAGCACTGGACGGGGCAGAGGCCGCAGTACGGCTTGTACGCGCAGTTCGAGCACGAGACCTGATTGTCCAGCGTGGACGCCACGGTCAGGGCGCGGACCGTCGGATGGCCGACCGTCTCGGCGTACGACCCCTCGCCGGCCCGCCCGATGCGGAAGGTGTCGTCGCCCATCCGGTTGAGCATGCGCCCTTCGTCGCAGGTGTACACGGCCCCGTCCCAGTTGTAGGCCAGCTGGCCGATCCCGGCCCCGCACGGCGAGCGCAGGTCCAGGAAGTTGGGGTCGTCGTCGGTCAAGATCTTGGCGAGGTAGAGCCGCGCGGTCTGCTCGAAGAAGGGCCGGCGCAGGCCGCGCTCCTTATTGAGCTCCAGCACGCGGTCCAGCGCGGCCTTGTAGAACGCCAGGAACTCGTCGGGGCCGTAGCCGACCTTGTTCCAGGTGGCCGCGGCCATCCCGTACGGGTTCAGCGGCCGCAGGAAGACGCCGCGCGCGCCGATCTCGGCGTAGTGGTCGACGATCTCGCGCGGCTTCTCCAGCGACAGGCGCGTGACGGTCAGCAGCGCGTCCACGCGGAAGGTCTTGCCCTTGGTGCGCGCGGCGATGGCCTTGAACCACTTGATCGTCTCGTCGTGGCTGGCGCCGCCGCTCCACGGCCGATTGCGGTCGTGGACCTCGGCGGGGCCGTCGATCGAGGTGCAGAAGTTGACGCCGCGCTCCAGGAGCCAGTCCAGCTTGTCCTCGTCCATCATGCTCAGGTTCGTGACCAGGTTCAGCCACAGGCTCTTGCCCGCGGTCTTGTTCTTCTCGCGGGCGTACTCGACGATGAACTTGACGGTCGGCCAGTTGGCCAGCGGCTCGCCGCCCTGGAACTCGATGGTGACGGCCGGGTTGGGGGTCTCGAAGATGCGGTCGACGACCTTGCGCGCCGTGTCCTGCGTCATGTCGGTCGCGGTGTCCGTGATCGGCGTGGCGCTGGCGTGGCAGTACAGGCAGCGGTGGTTGCAGCGCAGGGTCGTCACGACCACGTGCAGGGCCGGCCCGTCCCAGAGGAAGCGGTTGCGCCGGGCCCACTGGGCGGACAGAGCGTCGAAGTCCATGCGGTCGCGCACGAAGCCGTCCTTGAGGAGGCGGTCGTGCAGCGGCGTGCCCGCGGGGACGGTGCCGGCGACGAAACGGCGAAACTCCGCGTCGTCGAGGAGATGGTGGCGCCCCAGGTCGTTGGTGATCAGCGTCTTGCCCGCCACGGTCCGGAAGCGGAACGGGGCGGTCTTGATCGGGTCGTAGTCCGGGAAGGCCGCCGGCGCGCGCGCGCTCATCGGCCCTTCGCCTTGGCCGCGCTCTTCTTCTTGGGCGCGGCTTTGGGCTTGGCCGCCTTGACGGGCTCCTTCGACGCGTCGGTCTCCTTCGCCTTGGTCCCGAACTTCTCCTCCCACGGCACGGCCACGCCCAACGGGTCGCCGGCCCCGTCGCCGCTCTCGATCTCGGCCAGCAGGCGGTCGATCTCCTTCTCCAGCGCCTCGTCGATCTGCGCCGGGGCCCCCTCGGGCGCCGACGGCGCCTGCGCGCACTCGGGACACGCGGCGTCGGACGCCGCCTCGACGGAGGCCGCCGCCGGCTGGGCCGACACTAGGGCCTTCGTGACGATGAATTCCCGAATCTTTTGGTTGGCGGCGGACACGCGCAGGCGCAGCGCCTGGTGCACCAGCTCGTTGTCGAACTCCCCCCGGACCTCGTCCCGGACGGCCGGCGCGCACGAATCCTTGAACGCCAGCACCACGCTCAGGCGCCCCGTGCCGGCGGGCTCCACGCGCACGTAGGCGCGGTCCGTGAATGCGTAGGCGGCGTTTTGGACGGCTTCGAGCGGGTAGATCCTCTCGTCAATCTCGAACGACGCTTCCGCGGCGGGCTGGGACATGATTCCTCTCAAGAGCGAGTCTGGGATCGGCGGACGACCAGCGGATCGCGCCTCTGGGAAGGGCGACGCCAATGATGATAGCCCCCCGTCTTTCGCGGAGCCATGCTAATCTGCGCCGTTGATGAGAATCGAAGGGCCGGCGCGCGGCCGTCTTGGGCCTGACGGGCGCGGCGGTTGTCATCCGCACCCCGGATGGCTCGCGGCCGGGACCGTCTGCCCGCGCAGCACGCGGTAGACCGTCTGCGCGGAGATTCCCAGGCTGCGCGCGATGCCGGCGACCGGAAGCCCTCGCTTGCGCCACTCCCGGATGCAGCGGTCCCGGAGGCGGCACGCGATGCAGCGCATGTTCACCCCGGATTTCGGGACCCAGACCCGCTGTCCCCCGAAGGCGGCCTGCAGGAGCGCCAGGCGGCGGGCCCCCAGAAGCTTCAGCAGGCGCGCGCCGTCGGTGTCGTCGGGCTGAAAAGCGCAGGCGCCGCGAGACTTGGCCACGGCGCGATTTAACGCAACGAAAGCGCCAGGAGCCCCGCGAAGACGGCCTCCGGCATCAGCGCGCGCCCGCGGGCGGCGCCTCGCCGTCGCCGCGGGCCCGAGCTTTCTTCTTGGGTTCCGGGGGCAGCCCCTCCGACAGCCTCTTCATGACCGCATTCAGATCCGCCGGAGCCCGCATCGCCTGGCCTTTTTGGAACTGGGGCTTCTTCGTCTTGGCCTCGGCGGCCGCCTTCGCCCGGGCGGCCGCGGCTTCCATCCTGACCCCGGTCTCGGCCGCGGTCTTCACGGCGGTCTCCTGGCGCTCCTGCTCCTTCTGACGGCGCAGTTCGATGCGATTCGTCTCCGCCACGGCCTTGGCCATGCGCGCGCACAGGGGCCGGGAGAATTCGGCGCGGAGGTCCTCGCAGGCCTTCGGATCCTTCTCCAGCGCCCGGCAGGCCGCGGAGGCGCAGCGCGCGGGATCGCGCAGGCCGGCCGCCAAGGCCGCGCTCCTGCGGCATTCGCCGCGCGCCGCCGCGTCCCGGACCCCCGCGCAGGACTTGGCGTCGCCGCCCCAGAACGCGAGAGCGTCCCGGCAGTCGCGCTCGGTGGCGGCCAGTTTCCCGCGCACCGCCGCGGGGCAGGCGGCGAAGGGGTTCCCGGCGCGCAGGGCCGCCGCCACCGCGGCGCAGCCGCCGGCCACTGAGGGCGCGGCGTTGCCGTCCAGGGCGAACATCGTCCGGCAGGCCCCGGCCGCGTCGCCGCCGCGCAGGGCCGCGAAAATGAAGCGGTCGTTGGCCGCCCGCTTGCGGCAGACCGCGGCGGCCCCGGGCGCGCCGGCCAGCCCGTCCAAGGAGGAGCAGCCGCCCGCCGCGCCCTGGAGATCCCGGCACGCGGAGTAGTCCGCGAGCCTCTCACCGTCCTTAAAGGTGAGAAGCTTGGTGTCCGCGCGGCCCGGCTCCCCGCCCAGCAGCGCGTCCGCGTCGAGCAGACCGTCGCGCGAGCAGCGGTCGAGCAGGCGGCGCTGCGCGGCTGCGAAGTCCGGCGGCACGCCGGGGATCCGTTCCGTCGCGGGCGCCGGCGCGGCCGCGGCGAGCGCCGCGGCGGCGAGCAGGAGGGCGGCCGCGGCGGCGCCGCGAACCGCGAGAGACGGGAGCGTTCCACGCATGATGACCCGAAGTTTAGCCCAACGCGCGGACGCCGTCTATAACAGCCGTCATACTTCCCCGCGCGGCGCGGCGCGCGGCATGTTCATTGCTTCAATGTCAGCGATGTTCCTCTACGATTTCGAAGGCTCCGTCTACCTCAACGTCACCAACCGCTGTCCGACGGCCTGCCGCTTCTGCGTCAAGACGGACTGGGAGTGGTCCTTCCGCGGCCGGGACCTCCGCCTCGAGTCCTCAGAGCCGCCCGTCGGCGAGATCCTCGCCGCCATGGACGAACGCCTCGCCGGTCCCGCGCCCCGCGAGATCGTCTTCTGCGGCTTCGGCGAGCCGACGCTACGCCTCGACGCGGTCAACGCGGTCGCGGCGGAGCTGCGCCGGCGCGGCGGGAGCCCCCCGCTGCGCCTCAACACCGTCGGCCTGGGCAGCCTCGTGCACGGACGCGACATCGTGCCCGAGCTGGCTCCGCTCCTGGACGCGGTCTCCGTCAGCCTCAACACCGTCGATCCGGCTCTTTGGGAGGAGCTCCACCGTCCGGCCCCGCGCTGGCGCGGCCGCGGGTTCCAGGCGGCGCGCGTCTTCGCGCAGGGCTGCGTCGCGGCCGGGCTGCGCACACGCGTCACCGCGGTCGAGGGGACGGGCGCGGACCTGGACGCCGTGCGCGCGTACGCCGACTCGATTGGGGCGGAGTTCCTGGCCCGGCCGGCGCTGGACTGACCGCCGCGCGGCGCGGGGGCGCCCGTCAGCGCGGGCAGCAGTACAGATGGTCCTGCGAGTCGTCCTTCTTCAGGGTCATCCACTGGGGGTTGCCGGTGGTCATGTTGAGACCCCAGACCTGCGTGGAGGTGTTCCCGGCGTTGGCCTCCACCAGCACCTGGCCGCCGCGGTTGGCGTAGCTCCAGCCCTCGACGTAGAGCCCGGGATTGTAGGTCGCGTAATAGGCGGAGCCGCAGACCACGGCGTCGCCCGCGATGTTGATCTCGAAGCAGCCGGTGGTCGCGTTGTCGATGTAGACGTAATGCTTGGCGTGGATGTTCCCGGTGACCGTCGCGTCGCCCCCCACGGTCGCCGCGCCGCCGATCGCGGCCGCGCCGGCGGCGCTCATCGCCCCGCCGGAGGTCACGTTGAACACGCTGGTCCCGTTCTCCGCCAGCCACAGGTGCGTGCCCGGGGCGCCGTCCTGCTCGATGTACGCCTGCCCGTACGGCGCGCCGTTGCCGACGTAGACCCCCACGCCGGCGCCGGAGTTGCGCACCGCGAGCTTCGCGACGCCGGGGGTGGTCATGCCGACGCCGACGGAGCCCCCGTCCCGGGCCAGATAGGTGTCCGCGGTGGTGATCATCTTCGTATAGACCCCGGACGGGGCGGGGTAATAGGTGGTGAGGGTCACGCTCTCCGAGCTCAGGTCGCCGGCCAAGGCGAACAGGAAGAAGACCGTCAGGAAACGGCGGACGACGGCCGGACCGTAGGAGATCCGCAGGTGGAGATGGATGCTGCGTTCCATGTCGCGCTCAGTGTAGCCCCCGCGAGGCGGCGCGGTCTATGACGCGCGCCATAGTGACGCGGCGGCGACGGCCTTAAAGGCGGGAGCGGGCGGCCGACAGCTCGACCGCGGCCAGGACTTCCCCGGCCTCGGCGGGAGAGAGGGCGCGGTCGCCGGCAGCATACACGAGCGCGTCCTCCTTCGCCGAATGCTCCGCCAGGAACTCGCACAGTTCGGCCGCCCGGCGCTCGGCCTTGGGGGAGCGCTCGCGCAGCAGGCCCAGGACCTCGGCCGAGAGCCAGCGCAGCCGGGCGTGCTCCGCGCGCAGCACCGGGAGGTCCTCCCGCGCCAGGGACGGCTCCGCCCGCCCCACCGCCGGAAACAGGACCTCCTCCTCCCAGGCCATGTGCCGCTCCAGCCGCCGCGCGAAAGCCTCCGCCCCGGCCAGGGCTTTCCCGAAGGTGGAGAAATCCAGCGCCGCGAGGAGACGGCCCACCTCCTCGTGATCCTTTCGGAACACCCCGGTGATCGTCCGCAGCTCAGACTCGGCCATGTCCGCGACCTCCATGCTCGTTATGATACAGGCAACGGATTTGCCGTTTTTCCTGGCCGGCGCGTTGCGTGCCGTGGGCCGTTCCCAACGGCGAAATGGCGCTGGCACGGCGCCCGAACGGGTGCTACACTGCCGTCATGGGGCGCGGGAGAGAACCGATGAGCGAGCGCAAGACGCGGGCCGCCGAGAAGATCCGCCTGACGGAGAACCAGCTCAAGGTGATCCGCGACAAGTACCTCCGGGACGCGCGCTCCGTCGAGGCCTGGCTGGAGGGCGTCGCGCGCAACGTGGCGCTCGCCGAGGTCGTCCTCCACCCGAAGGCCGAGGAGTGGGGCGCGTTCAACGGGGTGGAGCGCGAGGTCCTGCCCGTGCCGGCCGCCGGCCCCGCCCCGGCCTCGCGCATCCTCCTTTATCATCAGGGCTTCGCCGAGCACGAGGGACGCCAGGCCAATTTCCGGCGCCTGATCGCCAATCTGGAGAAGATCTGCGCCGAGGTCCCCGAGGCCAAGGCCCTGCGCGAGACCTGGGCGGAGAAGTTCTACGGCCTGATGGCCCGCTGGGACTTCCTGCCCAACTCGCCCACCCTGATGAACGCGGGGCGCGAGCTGCAGCAGCTCTCGGCCTGCTACGTCCTGCCCGTGCCCGACTCGATGGAGGGCATCACCAAGTCGCTGGCCGCCCAGTCCATGATCCAGAAATCCGGCGGCGGCACCGGCTTCTCGTTCTCGCGCCTGCGCCCCGCCGGCGACAAGGTCCAGAAGACGCAGGGCGTCGCCTCCGGCGCGCTGTCGTTCATGCGCCTCTTCGACACGATGACGGACGTGGTCAAGCAGGGCGGCACGCGCCGCGGCGCGAACATGGCGATCCTGCGCTACGACCACCCGGAGATCCTGGACTTCATCAAGATGAAGCAGCAGCCCGGGCTGATGGAGAACTTCAACGTCTCGGTGGGCGTGGACGCGGCCTTCTTCCGGGCCGTGCTGGCCGACGCCGAGTACGAGCTGGTCAATCCGCGCACCGGCAAGACCGGCGGCAAGCTGCGCGCCAAGGAGGTCTTCGACGCGATGTGCGAGTTCGCCTGGAAGACCGGCGACCCCGGCTACGTGGTCCTCGACCGCATCAACGCGTCCGGCTCCAACACGACGCCGCAGCTGGGCGAGATCGAGAGCACGAACCCGTGCGGCGAGCAGCCGCTCCTGCCCTGGGAGCCGTGCAACCTGGGCTCGCTCAACCTGGCCAACTTCGTCTCCGGCGAACTCCTCTCCGGCCGCTTCGACTTCCCGCGCCTGAAGGAGGCCGTGCAGCTCGCCGTGCGGTTCCTGGAGGACGTGATCGAGGTCAACGACTACCCGCTGCCCGAGATCGAGCGCCTGGCCAAGGGCAACCGCCGCATCGGCCTGGGCGTGATGGGCTGGGCCGAGGCGCTGATCAAGTGCGGCGTCGCCTACGACGACGAGGCGGCTCTGTCCCTGGCCGACAAGACGATGAGCTACCTCAACGGCGCCGCGCTGGAGGCCTCGGAAGGCCTCGCCAAGGAGCGCGGCGCGTTCCCCAACTGGCGCGGCTCCGCTTACGACCCGTCCTCCAAGCACTTCCGCGGCCAGCGCCTGTACCCGCGCCACTGCGCGCGCACCACGATCGCGCCGACGGGCACCATCGCCATCGCGGCGGGCCTTCAGGGCGGCGGCATCGAACCGCTGTTCGCGACCGCTTACACGCGCTACAACGCCAAAGCCCTGGAGGCGCTCAAGGCCGGCAAGGAGCCGCACGAGAAGGATGTGTTCTTCGAGGCCAACCCGCTGCTGCGCGCGGTCGCCGAGGAGAACCGCTGGTTCGGCCTGGGCGAGCGCGGGCTGTGGAAGCGCGTGGACGAGAACCACAAGTCGGTGCGCGGGATCCCGGAGATCCCCGAACGCGTCCAGCGCGCGTTCGCCGCCGCGCACGATGTGCCGGTGGAGACCCACGTGCGCATGCAGGCCGCGTTCCAGCGCCACACCGACAACGGCGTCTCCAAGACCATCAACCTGCCCAACGAGGCGTCAGTCGACGACGTCAGGCGCGCCTACCTGCTGGCCTACGAGCTGGGCTGCAAGGGCCTGACCGTCTACCGCGACGGCTCCAAGGCCCAGCAGGTCCTCAACCTGGCACCGGCCCCGTCGAAGACCAAGCACCGCTCGCCGGAAGCCGCGTTCGGCCTCTCGTCGGAGTACTACCAGATCCGCACCGGCTACGGTCCGCTGCACATCCACGTCAACTACGACGAGAAAGGCCCGTTCCAGGTCTTCACGAACATCCCGCCGCTGGGCACCGAGATCTCGGGGCTCACCTCGCTGGTCGGCATCCTGCTCTCCAAGTACCTGGGCGAGGGCGGCGACCCGATGAAACTGCTCAAGCACCTGAACTCGGTCAAGGGCGACCGCCCGGTCGGCCTGGGGCCGTCGCGCGTGGACTCGATCCCGCACGCGATCGCCATCGCGCTCCGCGCGCACCTGAAGAAGACGGGCTGGCTGGACGACAAACAGGCCGCCGAGACGCAGACCGCCGCCGCGCCCAAGGAGGACCACTGCCCGAAGTGCTTCTCGCGCAACGTGTCCTTCGAGTCCGGCTGCACCGGCCCGACCTGCCACGACTGCGGGCACTCGACCTGCTCGTGAACTTTCGGCGTAGAGGCGCGCCTGCCGCTCCTAAACGGGGTTTCGCAGGAAACGGAAGATTAATATCGCATCCGAGGCCTTGAAAGGCCGCTGAAAACGGCCTATACTCGCAACGCGGCTGTCGCCGCAAGGCAGAGTTCATGCGGGAAATCCAAGACATGCCGCTAGGCGTAGCCGAGCTTGCGGCGCCTCTTCGTCGCAGCGCCGGCGTCACGCTCGTCGAACTGATGGTCGCCATGGCCGTCATCACCATCGGGGTCGTCGGGTCCATGGGCACATTCCGATACATCGCGGCTTCCATTCGTTTGTCCCGGATACGCACCATCGCCCAAAACCTCGCTCAGGAGGAGGTCGAAAGTCTGAAGAACACGCCCTATGCCATGCTCCTCGTGACCACGAACACGATCTCCGACAACAACTTCGACCCGCCCATCGTCTATGACGCTTCGAACTACCCCCCCTCGACGATTTCGATGTGGGGCGGAGTCCCGCTCACCCGGGCGGTCTACGTCTCCTACGCGGCGCCCTTTGGCAACGACATCTCGACGGTATCCTACACGAGCACCGATCCGGGCCTGAAGCTCATCCGGGTCTACGTGCTTTGGAACCAGGACGGACAATGGCGGAACTTCTCCCTGACGAATCTTCTGGAGAATCCGAATGTCTCCGCTCTGGACGCGACCCTCTCCGGCCGCGTCTTTTTGGACGCTCCAGGCACACCTCCCCTGCCCGGCGCTCAAGTCGAAGTGCTGGGAAGCTCGAACTGGCAAGCGCTGACGGATTCCAACGGCAACTACAGTTTCAATGTCGCCCACGGCTCCTATACGGTGATCGCCTCGTCGACCAGCCACTACACTCAGGAATCTCCTCTTCTGTCGGTCCCCGCCGGGCTCACGACGACGCAGGACTTCACCCTCACGGCGACCGGCACGGGGACAGTCAGTTCCTACGGAGTCTATGTCGATTCCGACCTCCTCGTCAGCCAAGTCGTGGCCGACACGCACACTCTCGCAGGGGACGGAGACATCCATGACGTCGAATACGTTGAACTGTTCAACCCGACGACGCACAGCATCCTTCTCGATGACGGCTCCGGACTTCCCCCCGTTCAACTCAATTTTCTACCCGAGGGCGGCGCCGGGGCCGGCACCACCATCCCACTCGTCCATGTCTCCAGCATCGTCCCCGCCGGATCTTATTATCTGATCTCCAATGCGACGTCTTTCTTCGCATTGGGACGCTGGAACTCGGCCGACGCCCGCTACGCAAATCTCTATTCGAATGTGATTTGGAACGGGACTGGGCCGTCCGCCGGAGCGGTCCGCCTGCTCGACTCGGCAGGGAACATTATCGACGGCGTGGGCTGGTCGCACACAGGCTCCGGGAAACAGGCCCCGTGGTCGGAGGGAGGCCCCGTCCCGCAAAGCGGGGGCCTGCAGGCGGGAGACCAAATCGTGCGCATGTCCAGCGCCTGCCTGTCCGACCCCGACTACGGCCGGGCCTACGACTCCGACGACAACGCGAACAATTTCACCTACAATCCAAATTCCAGCGCCGGCTTTTTCACGATCCCGCCCGGCAACACCGCGACGGCCGCGCCCGTCGTCTCCGGAGTCCCGGCGCGCGGCGGCTGGGTCAGCGTCGACGACGGCCTTTCCGCCGCCGCCCCCCTGACAATCCGATACTCCGCCACCGCCGCCCCCTATAATCAATCCTGCCCCTACTCCTCTTTCCAACTGAACGGCGTGGCGACGGGCACCTGGACGGCTATCGTGTCCAGCGGCACCTATTCCCAGGCGATCGCGGGCGTCGTAGTAACGCAAGGCTCGACTACCCCCATTCTCAACGCCGCCACGTCGCCGGCCGATGCGACGGGATTCAACTACCTCCCGGTTTCATCTCAAACCGCCGACGGCTACCTGTCGGGAACGATTCGGGACGGCAACGGCGCCCCCTTGAGCGGGATCGTGCTGGCGGACGGGGCCGCGCAAACGGTCAGCGGCGCGACGGGCCTCTATTTCATGGCCGTCTCCAGCGGCGCCAGCACGATCGCCGTCAACCCCAACCAGAAGAATCCGCTTTACGTCAGCCTCTCCGCGCCGGTCAGCGTCCAGACGGGACGCGTCACCGCGCATGACTCCACTCTCTCGCAAGGAGGCACGCTGGCCGGCTACATCGCCAATCCGGATCTCTCGGCCCTTCCCGGTATCGTCGTGGCCGCGACCAACGCCGGCAGCGGCACCACAGGGAGTGCCGTCGCCGACGGCACTGGCCACTTCTACATCCAGAACCTATCCACGGGAACCTACGCCGTCGCCCCCGTGGTCGACGCTACGCAGTCGGCATCTCCGGCCTCCATCAGCGCGAGCCTCGCTTCCGGCGGCGATTCGGTGTTCGTGGGAACCTTCACGGTCTCCGGCGGCATGGCGACAATCTCGGGCGCAATCAGCGCCGCGGGACAGGCGATCACGACGGGCGTGCTCGTCATCGCCAGCACCGAGGCAATCTCCGACCCGCCTCCCGCTGTCGATGCCGCCAACTCCGCCGCCGGCGTCCCGTACTACGCCGCCTCCAGTCGGACGGACGGCACCTACAGCCTACAGGTCCGCGGCTCCACGACCGCCGCCTACAACATCCGAGCCTTCTACCCCATCGTCAACGTCATCACCGGCGCGACCAACTACACCAGCAAGTACGCGGGCGGGGTCTCGGTGTGGCCGGGCGCGACCCTGTCCGGCCAGAATTTCACATGGCCCTGACGATTCCCCGCCGCCCACGACTCTCGAATAATGGTTATACCCTGGCCGAGGCGATGATCGTCGTCGCGATCGTCGCCGTCCTCGCCGCGGTTTCGGCGCCGCTCCTAATCCAGATGACGAACTTCTGGCGACAGACCTCTGCCCGCACGGTGATCGAACGGGACGTGCGCGTCAGCATGGACACGATGGACCGCATGCTCCGCCAGGCGCAGAAATCGACGATCGTCATCGATCAGGCGGCCGGGCAGCCCCCTTGGTCCCGGATCGCGTTCACCACGATCTCAGGGAGAACCGTCTCATTTTACCAATCGAACAACCGGCTTTACGAGACGCTCGGAGGGACCTCTTCCATCCTGTCACGCAATCTTGGGTTCATCGCGTTCACGTTCCCGCGCACGGATGACACCAGCATCGTCTCGGTGGCCATCACCACCCAAGCGCCGACCTACAGGGGCGGCATCAAGGCTTTGCAGTTGTCGATTCAGAAGGTCCGCATCATGAACTGATGGGGGACAATGTCATGCCGAAACGAAAGTCGCCAGGATCGCCCGGCCAAGTGCTGATCGGCGCCATCGTCCTCCTGCTAATCGCCGCCATTCTAGTGCCGGTCATGGTCAGCTATGTCCAGAACGAGGCGCGCTGGACCGAGAAGCAGCAGAAGACCAGCGCCGCCTTTCATCTGGCGGAAGCCGCCACGGAACGCGGGTACTGGCGGGTATCCCTGAGCACGAACCCGACGATGGACATCCCGATCTCCGGCTACAATCTCGATCTCGCATACGCCGACATTCCCGGCGGCGCCTACGCCGTCGGCATCGGCAGCGACTCGGCCCGCGATATCATCATAACGGGCCTGGGGCGCGACGCCCAGAAAAAAGAGATCCGGGCGATTCAGATCGTCTACGCTGCCAGCGGGACGTTCAACAACAGCGTCTACAACTTCGGCGGCAACGAACTGGAGTTCGAAAGCGGCGCCACTGCCGTCGAGTGGGGCCCCATCTACAGCCAAGCCGACATCACGGGAACCGCGAAGACCTACCCCCGGCTCTACTCTCCACAGACCATCACCGGCTACGTCGGGAGCTGTCCCGCGTCTCCGTGCACGGACTCAATCCACTACTGGGGCTGCTCCTGCGCCCCCTACCTGCCCGCCCCCGCGATTGACTTCAATTACTACAAACAGCAGGCGCAGAGCGCCGGAGCCGCTCCTCCCGGCTGCAACACCTCCAGCTATGGAGGCAACGATCCCGCCTATTACCGCGCCAACAACGACGGCTATTTCAAGAACTGCCAGGACACCTCCGGCCATGTCTACTACCTCGCCTCCGGGAACGCCCACTTCTCGAGCGCTGGCCAGAAGAACTTCATAGTCGGCGACCTGATCATCCCCGTCAGCGGCATGGAAATCGACGGGGCCGTCGGGTCCGGATCCTACTCCGCAGCGGTGCCTCCGTCCGCGTGGAAGGAGTACGGACTGAACGCGACCACCTGGTCGCACTACCAGACGTTCGATCCCGCCGCCCCATCCTATTCGTCCCTGTGGCCGACACCAGGACTCAACGGAACATACCAATCCACCGCCTCCTACAACCTCAACGACGTCATGCTGCACGGTCTCCTTTACGCCGGAGGAAGCGTGGAAATCAGCGGGGGCGCCAACAACGTCATCCATGGAGCGCTCATCCTCGCCGGAGCGGAGTTCGGAGGCGGGTTTACCCTTTACTACGACAACGCCGCCGCCGGCCGAATCCACCTGTCGAGCAAGCCGACCTACAACCGCACGAGTTGGAAGGAGCTTCCGGGGCAAGGCTGGCCGTCGGGACTTCCCTAGAGAGGACGGGCGGAAGTCTCGGTACTACGCATGGAGGACGAATGAAGATAGGCTCCTGGACGCTCGCCGTCGTGCTGGCCGCAACGCCGGCGTCGCCGTGCTTGGCCGCCGCCCGTGAGGCTCCGGCCGGGGGCAAGACCGCTATACCGGCCACCGCCGCAAAACGGGACGAGGTCGAGCCCCCGTCGCGAAAGGAGCCGCCCGCGGCGCGGGCGCGGGAAAGGAATCACCGTCCGCCCGCCAAGCATGACCGCATCGATGGGAAAGGGAAAGAAGCGGTCTACGCGGACAAGGCGGACGCGGCAAAGCGGCGCGAAGAGGACGCCATGACGAAACGCCGCGGCACGACCGACGAGATCCAGTGCGGCGAGCATTGCGGCCGAGCAACCGCCCCCGAGAACGAACGCGTACAAGGGGAGGCCGACGTGAACGAGGGAGCCGGGAAGCCGGATGAGCGGGGCCGCACCGGAAAAGACCGGCGCGGGGAAAGCACGGGGAAGAGCCCCAACGGCGAAGGCGGCGGGGAGGACTCCGCCCGATCGGGAGACCTTGAACAGGACGACGGCGACTAATTGCCCCGACGAAGGGACGCGGAAGTGGCATCCCCGGCTGGGCGAGGCGAATGGTAGAATCCCCGCATGCCGCGCCAAGGCCTGTTCGTCGTCCTGGAAGGCCCCGACAAGTCCGGAAAGTCCACGCAGGCCCGCCGCCTGGTCGGCGCCCTGCTGACCCGCGGCGTGCCGGTCCTGCACACGCGCGAGCCGGGCGGGGCGGGCGTGGCCGAGGCCATCCGCCGCATCCTGCTCGATCCCGCGCTCAGCGTCGGCCCCGCGGCCGAGCTGTTCCTGTACGAGGCCTCTCGCGCCCAGCACACCGACCAGGTCCTCAAGCCCGCGCTGGCCGCCGGCAAGGTGGTGGTCTGCGAGCGCTACACGCTGTCCACCGACGTGTACCAGGGCCTGGCCCGCGGCCTGGGCCTGAAGACCACCGCCGCGCTCAACAAGGCCGCGACCGGGGGCCTGACGCCGGACCTGACCTTCGTCATCGACATCCCCGACGCGGAGTTCGAAAGCCGGGACCAGGGCCGCGTGCTGGACCGCCTGGAGCGCGAGACCGCCGCCTTCCGGGCCAAGGTCCGCGCCGGCTACCGGACCCTCGCGCGCCGCGCCCCGCGCACCGTCCTGCTGGACGGCACGCGGCCCGCCGACGACCTGGCCGCCGAGATCCTGACCCGCGTGACGAGGCTGCGCCGGTGAAGCTCGACAAGGTCCTGGGGCAGCCTCGGGCGACGCGGACGCTGGAGGGCCTGCTCGACTCCGGCCGCCTGCCGGCCGCGCTCCTGTTCGTCGGCCCGGAGGGCGCGGGCAAGCGCCTGGCGGCCCTGGAGCTGGCCAAGGCCCTGGTCTGCCGCGAGCGCCCGTTCACCGGCGAGGCGTCCTGCGGCTCCTGCGCCGACTGCGCCGCCGTGGACGCGCGCTCCCACCCCGACGTGCAGGTCGCCGACGCCGCCTACCAGGCCGCCCTGCTCCAGGAGGACGAGGAGAAGCAGAAGGTCCTCAAAATCGAGACCATCTCGCGCCTGCGCAAGGGCATGGAGATGCGGCCCATGCTGGACGGCTGGAAGGTCGCGCTCGTGCCCGAGGCCCAGAACCTCAACGACTCCTCGGCCAACGCCCTTCTCAAGGCCCTGGAAGAGCCCCTGCCCAGGTCGCTGTGGATCCTGGGCGCCACCCAGCGCGAGCGCCTGCCCAAGACCATCGCCTCGCGCTGCTTCGTCGTGCCGTTCGGCCCCCTGCCCGCGGCCGTCGTGGAGTCCCTGCTGGCCTCCCGCGGCGTCCCCGCGGCGCGCGCCCGGGACCTGGCCGCGCTGGCCGACGGCTCGATCGGCCGCGCCCTGGAGCTCGGCGCGGAGCCCGCCGCGGCGCCCGCCGGCGACGCGCTCGCGGCCGCCGACGCGCTCCCCCGCGACCTGGCCGCCGCGCGCGAGCGCGTGGAACGGACCCTGTTCGCGCTCGGCCAGCGCCTGCGCCTGGCGCACCTGGACGGGGCGCGCTCCTTCGACCAAGTCGAGGAGCCGCTGCGCGAGCTCTCGCGCCTGCGCGCGGCCCTGCGGGCCAACGCCGACCCGCGCCTGATCCTGACCTTGGCGGCCCTCGAGGCCGAGGACGCCGGAGCCCCCCTTTCATGAAGACCTACTATGTGACGACCCCGCTCTACTACGTCAACGCCGCCCCCCACATCGGGCACGCGTACACGACGATCGCCGCCGACACGCTCGCGCGCCACATGCGCGGGCGGGGACGGCCCACGCACTTCCTGACCGGCACCGACGAGCACGGGCAGAAGATTGAGGAGGCCGCCGCCGCCGCCGGCCGGACCCCGCAGGAGTTCTGCGACGCGAACTCGGCGCTGTTCCGCGACCTCTGGAAGCGCCTGGACATCCGGCACGACGACTTCATTCGCACCACCGAGCCGCGCCACATCGAGCGCGTGCAGGAGCTCTTCACCCGGCTGAAGGGCTCCGGCGACGTGTACAAGGGCGTCTACCGCGGCTGGTACTGCGTCTCCGACGAGACCTTCTTCACCGAGCTCGAGGCCGCGCCCAACGAGAAGGGCGTGCGCCTCTGCCCGAACGCCGAGTGCCGCAAGCCGCTCTCGCAGGTCGAGGAGGAGAGCTGGTTCTTCAAGCTGTCCAAGTACCAGGACCGCCTGCTCGCCCACTACAAGGCGAACCCCGAATTCCTGCGCCCGTCCCAAAGGGCCCCGGAGATCGTCCGCTTCGTGGAGGGCGGACTGCAGGACCTGTCGGTCTCGCGCCAGAAGGTCAAGTGGGGCGTGCCGGTGCCCGGCGACGAGTCCCACACGATCTACGTCTGGTTCGACGCGCTGATCAACTACTGGTCGGCGGCGGCCGGGACCGAGGGCCTGTGGCCGGCCGACGTGCACATCGTCGGCAAGGAGATCTTCCGCTTCCACGCGGTGATCTGGCCCGCGATGCTGATGGCCGCGGGGCTCCCGCTGCCCCGCCAGGTGTTCGCGCACGGCTGGTGGACGGTGGACGGCGACAAGATGTCCAAGTCCAAGGGCAACTTCGTGGACGCCGACGCGATCGTCGCCGAGTTCGGCGTGGACGCGCTGCGCTACTTCCTGCTGCGCGAGATGCCGTTCGGCAACGACGGCGACTACTCGAAGGGGTCGCTGCTGAAGCGCTACAACTCGGAGCTGGTCAACGACCTCAGCAACCTGGTCTACCGCGTCGAGACCATGGTGGACAAGTACATGGGCGGCAAGCTTCCGGGCAAGCCGCCGGAGAACGGCGACGACTACGCCGCGTCCGTCGCCGCGCGCGCGCCGGAGATCGAGGCCAAGATGGCGGCGCTCGACTTCCACGGCGCGCTGGAGACGGTCTGGGAGGTCCTGCGCGGGCTGAACGCGCGCGTGGACCACACCAAGCCCTTCAAGCTGGCCAAGACCGACCTGCCCCGCTGCGAGGCGGTCCTCGACGAGCTGGTGCGCTCGCTGCGCATCGTCGCCGGCTGGCTGGACCCCTTCATGCCGCACACGGCGGCCAAGATGCAGATGCAGCTGGGCGTGCGGCGCTTCCCCGAGGCGCTGACGGCCGACGACGTGCTGGCCGGGGTCAGCGACAAGGCGGGCGACATCCAGAAGGGGCCCCCGCTCTTCATGCGCAAGGAGTGACGGTGACGCACCGCCGCGCGGTGCTCGCGCTGCCGGTCCTCTTCCTTCTGCTCAGCCTGGACCGCGTCCTGCCCGAGCATCCGCTCCCCATGGCCCCGGTCTTCGTCTCGGGCTGGGACGATGTCGCGCCCACCCTGCCGGGCCGCGACGAGGGCCGCTTCGGCCTTCCCGGCGACCCGCTGAACCTGGTCTTCGTCGCCGACCCCGCGACGCTCTCGGCCGCGCTGACGGCGGCCGGCTGGACGCGGGTCCCGCGCTCGGTGCGCGGCTCCCTGGGCGCGGGCCTGGCGGAATGGTTCGACGGGCGGCGCCTGGCGGCCTTTCCCCCGATGAACGACTACCGCCTGCTCGGCCGCCCGCAGGACGAGAACTGGGCCCTGCCCGTGCGCGGCATCTCGGCGCGCCACCATTTCCGCCTGTGGCTGACGGGGGCGGTGAGCCTGGACGGGCGTCCGTTCTGGTGGGGCAGCGCCAACCGGGACCTGTCGATCCGCTGGCGCGACTTCTCGCACCGTCCGGACCCCGACGCGGACGCGGAGCGGGACTTCATCGTCCGCTCGCTGTCCGCCTCGCCGCTGGTGGAGAGCGTGGTCCTGGCCCCGCTGGCGCGCATCCCCCGCTCCGGCGTCAACGACAAGGGCTATCCGTTCGTCACCGACGGGCGCGCGGCCGTGATCGTCCTGCGCCCGCCGCGCCTGTTCATCCGTCGGAGGGCGGCGGCGCCGGCGGCGGCCAGCGCGAGGGCGAGGGCGCCGCGGCCGGCGCCGACGGGGCCGGCGGCGCGGCCCACGGCCGCCGCGGCGCGTCCGCCGGAGCCGGCCCGCGCTGGACCTTAAGGCGGACCAGGTCGCCCGTCTTCGGGTCCCGGTAGCTGACGACCGGCGCTTCCTCGGCCGGCGCCAGGCTCCGCCGCAGGCGGCGCAGACGGAGGTGGTAGTAGACGCCGAAGATCGACAGCCAGGCCAGGATCAGCGCCGCGGAGATCAGCAGGCGGGTCTTCCGCGGATCGCCGCGCGCCGCCTCCGGCGCGGGCGCCTCAAGCCGGGCCAGCGCCTCCTCGGCCTCCCGCCGCTCGCGCTCCTTGAGCTCCTTCCAGCGGGAGAACAGGAGCCCGCAGGACGGGCACTCGTCGGCCCCGTCGGGGGCCGCCGCCCCGCACTTGGGGCACTTCATCAGCGCCCCGTGCTGCCGAAGCCGCCCGCGCCGCGCGCGGTGTCCCCGAGGTCTTCGGCCTCCACCGGCGCCGGCGCGGCGATCGGGATCACCAGCATCTGCGCGGCGCGCTCGCCCTTCTTGACGCGCTGGACCTCGCGCGACAGGTTCCACACCACCACGCCCACCTCGCCGCGGTAGCCGGCGTCGATGACGCCGCCCGCGGTCTTGAGCCCCCGCCTGGCCAAGGACGAGCGGTCGCAGACCAGGCCCACGTGGCCCGGGGGCACGGCGACGGCCACGCCGGTGCGCAGGACCGCGCCCGCGCCGGGCTCGACGGCCGCGTCCTCCAAGGCGTAGAGGTCCAGGCCGGCGTCGTCGGGATGGGCGCGCGTCGGCGCGATCGCCGCGGGGTCCAGGCGGCGCACGGGCAGAAGGCTCACAGGTGCTCCCCCCAGTCGTCGCTGGGCGGCCCGGGCCGCCAGCCCACCAGGCGCCCGGCGGCGCGCGCCAGCCAGGAGACCGGCCCGAGCAGGACGTAGAAGAAGAACACGACGAACAGGATCATCAGCGGGTAGTAGAAGAGCAGCAGGCCCACGCCCAGCAGGGCCAGCATCACGGGCAGGGACTTGGGCCGCAGGATGCCGGACTGCTTGAAGGCGGGGTACGGGATCGTGGAGACCATCAGCAGGCCGATGCCGACCACCATCAGCGGGGCCAGGCCGTACAGCGCCGGGATCTGGTCCATCAGGAACTTCCAGGTGTGGGCGGGGCGGCCTTCCTCGATGATCTGATAGAGCAGCACGAAGCTGGCCAGGAAGCCCGCGCCGCCGGGGATGGGCAGGCCGGTGAAGTGGGACTTCGAGCCCGCGCCCTCGTGCGCCACGGCGTTGAAGCGGGCCAGGCGCAGGCCGCCGCACAGCGCGTAGAAGAACGCCAGCGGGTAGCCCCACGCGCCGTAGTCCTTCAGGATGAACGCGTACATCATGTGCGCCGGCGCCACGCCGAAGGTCAGGAAGTCGGCCATCGAGTCGAACTCGATGCCGAACGAGGACTCGCCGCGCACCAGCCGCGCCACGCGCCCGTCCAGCGCGTCGAAGACCATGCCCGCCACGATCGCCGTGGCCGAGGACACGAACTCGCCGCGCACCGAGGCCAGCAGGGCGTAAAAGCCGCACGCCATGTTGCCCAGCGTGAACAAGGACGGCGCCAGCACGCGCCCGCCGCGCTTCAGCGCGTGCTTGTCCATTCCCCGATCTCCGTGAGGCCGCCGGCGAGCGTGTCGCCGGGCTTGACCGTGCAGCGCGCGCCCGCGGGGAAGTGCACCGCGGCCTGCGAGCCGAAATAGATGATCCCGTAGCGCTGGCCGGCCTTAAGGCTCTCGCCGGGCTTGGGCCAGCACTCGATGCGCCGCGCGATCAGGCCCGCGATCTGCTCCACCACCAGGGGCCCGCGCCCCGCGCCGGGCTCCAGCGTCATCACCACGCGCGCGTTGCCGCGCGCCTCGGCCTTCATCGCCGCGGCGAACGAGCCCTCGACGGTCTGCACCTTGGTCACGCTCCCCGCGCACGGCGCGCGCTGGACGTGCACGTTGAAGATGGACAGGAAGATGCGCAGGGTGACGGCGTCGCCGGGGCCCTCGCGCGCCACGGAGAGGACGGTGCCGTCGCCGGGGGAGTAGATCTTGGACGCGTCCGCCGGGGCGGGCCGCTCCGGGTCGCGGAAGAAGTACAGGCAGAAGGCCGCAAAGCCCAGGCCCAGGATCAGGATGAGGAAGGCGGGCGGCGTGGGCCGGCGCACGGCCATGCCCAGCCCCCACAGTCCGGCGGCAGCCGAAGGCAGGACGAAGCGCCACGCCTGGTGCGCGATCTTCATGCGGACATCATACCAAACGGCAAATCATGGGCAGGGTGGGGATCGAACCCACAAGGCCTTGCGGCCGGGAGATTTTAAGTCTCCTGCGTATGCCAGTTCCGCCACCTGCCCGCATGCAGATGATACCGAATCGCCGTCCGCGCGAGGGCGACTCTACAGCCCGATGTCCTCGTTCCAGAGGTCGGGCTTCTCGCGGACGAACTTCCCCATCAGGGCGATGCAGTCGGGATCTTGGAGGACCCTCACCGTCACGCCGCGCGCGGCGAAAAGGTCCTCGGCGCCCAGGAAGCTCCGATTCTCGCCGACCAGCACGCGCGGGATGCGGTACAGGAGCGCGGCGCCCGCGCACATGACGCAGGGGCTTAAACTGCTGACCAGGGTCAGCTGCGGCCAGTCGCGGCGGCGGCCGGCGGCGCGCAGGCAGACGGTCTCGGCGTGGGCCGTGGGGTCGCCGGTCTGCACGCGCAGGTTGCGGCCGCGGGCCACGATCGCCCCCGAGGCGTCGGCCAGCACCGAGCCGATCGGCAGACCGCCATCCTGATACCCCTTGAGGGCCTCGGCGTAGGCTTCCTTCATCAGCTCCCGGTCGTTCATGGCGCGATGATGCCACATCCCCGCCGGGACGCGAAAGGGGCCCCCGGCGTCCCGGGAGCCCCCGACTCGTGCTTGGGGCGCCGCCTCCCTCAGGAGGCCTGGCGCATTCTCTGGATCTGGTCGCGCTTGGCCTGCATGTCCGCCCGCAGCAGGCGCCTCTCCCCGTCGCGGCGCGCGTGCGTCTCCTTGCGCAGGCCCGCGTACTTGGCCCGCACCGCGGCGCGGGCCTTGGTCTTGTCGGCGCGCGGGGCCTTCTGCGTGCGGATCTTGGCCAGCTCCGCCGTCTCGCGGCCCTTCAGGTCCTTGAGCTCCGCGCGCAGGGCGCGGAACTTGGCCGACAGGTCCTGCTTGTCGCTCTTGATCCCCGCGCGCAGGGTCTTGACCGTCCCCGCGTCCGGCCGCGCCGCGGCCTTGGCCGCCGCCGTCTTGGCCGCCAGCGCCGGCGCCGTCAGCGCCAGCGCCAGGACCGCCGCCGTCATCGTCTTCGTCATCCTCGCCACCTCCGGGCCCCAGTGGGGGCACCAAGGATACGCGGCGACCCCCCCGAAAGTTCCACGCCGGCGCGGGAACGCCGCCGGCGCGCGGCCTCAGGCGGACGCCAAGTCCTCGGGCGAGAGGCGGTAGTCGGCGTACAGGCGCGCGTACGCGCCCGCGCGCGCCAGCAGGGAGGCGTGGTCGCCGCTCTCCGCCACGCGGCCGTCCTCGAAGACCAGGATGCGCTCGGCGGAGCGGATGGTGGACAGGCGGTGCGCCACCACGATGGTGGTGCGTCCCGCGGACAGGCGCCGCAGGGCCTCCTGCAGGGTGCGCTCGCTGCCGGCGTCCAGGGCGCTGGTCGCCTCGTCCAGGATCAGCACGCGCGGCTCGGCCAGCAGGGCGCGCACGTAGCACACCGCCTGGCGCTGGCCGTGGCTCAGGCGCCCGCCGCGCTCGCCCACGTCGGTGTCGTAGCCGTCGGGCAGGGCGGACAGGAGCGCGTGCGCGCCCAGGCGCTCGGCCGCGGCGACCAGCTCGGCGTCGCTCGCCTCCGGCCGGCCGAAGCGCAGGTTGTCCATCACCGTGCCGCTGAACAGGAACCCGTCCTGCGGGATCACGCCGATGTGCCGTCGCAGGGTGTCCAGCGTCAGGCCGCGCAGGTCCTCCCCGTCCAGGCGCACCGCGCCCTTGGTCGCGTCGTAGAAGCGGCACAGCAGGCTCACCACCGTGCTCTTGCCCGCGCCGGTGTGGCCCACCAGCGCCGCGGTCTGGCCCGGCTCCACCGCGAAGGACACGCCCTCCAGCGCCCACGGGGCGTCCGGTCCGTAGCGGAAGCTCACCCCGTCGAACTCCACGCGCCCGCGCGCGGCCTCCAGGCGCCGCGCGTCCGGCGCCTCCGCCACCGACGGGCGCGCGTCCATCAGCTGGAACACGCGCTCCGCCGCGGCCTGGGCGCCCAGCAGGTCGTTGTACAGGTCGCCCAGCTCCTCCAGCGGCTGGAACACGTACTCCAGGAGCATCAGGAAGGCGACCAGCTCGCCGACGCTCAAGGAGCCGGCCAGCACCAGGCGCCCGCCCAGCCACAGCACCAGCGCGCCGCTGACGCCGTAGTGCAGGTTCACCACCGGCTGGTAGGCGGCCCAGGTGCGCACCGCGCGCACGCCGGAGTCGCGGTAGGCGGCGATGAGCCCCCGGCCCGTCCCCACGCTGTCGCCCTCGCGGCCGCAGGCCTGGATCACGCGCATGCCGTTGATGGCCTCCGCGTAGTGCGCGGTCAGGCGCGACAGGTCCGCCCGCGCGCGGCGGTAGGCGCGCAGGCCCGCGCGGCGGAAGGCCTCCGAGGAGAGCAGCAGGCTCGGCACGCAGGCCAGGACCGCCAGCGCCAGGCGCGCGTCGTAGCGCGCCATCGCGCCCAGGGCCAGCGTCAGCACCAGCGTGGCCGACAGGAGCGTCACCGGCCCCCAGATCACCGCGCGCTCCAGCGCGTCCACGTCGCGGTCCACGCGCGCGATGACGCGCCCCTGCTGGGTGCGGTCGAAGAAGCCCATGCACAGCCCCTGCACGTGGTCGAACACGGCGCGGCGCAGGTCGGCCAGCACGCTCTGCCCGGCGCGGGTCAGCAGCCTCAGCTCGAAGCCCACCAGCAGGGCGCGGCCCAGCGCGTTGGCCGCGTACGCGGCGCAGACCAGCGCCAGCAGGCCGAAGCGCGCGCGCATCAGGCCCTTGTCGATGCCCACCTGCACCAGCCACGGGCCGGCCAGGTAGGACAGGCACCAGACGATCTCCAGGACCAAGCCCAGGGCCACCCGGCCCTTGTACGGGGCCAGGAAGCGCGCCAGGCGCTTGAGCGCGGCGGCGTTGGGCCGCGCGCGCGCCAGCTCCTCCTCCAGCATCCAGTCCTGGGGCCCGCTCACGGCGTCCTCGGCCAGGTCCCGGCTTCCAGCGCCTGGCCCGCGAACAGGTCGCGGTACAGGGCGCTGCGCTCCAGCAGCTCGGCGTGCGTGCCGGAATCCGCCGCGCGCCCGCCGTCCAGCACGATCACGCGGTCGGCCAGCAGGACGCCGGAGAGCCGCTGGGTGATGATCAGCGTGGTGCGCCCGCGCGAGACGGCGGCCAGGGCGCGCACCAGCTCGCGCTCGGTGCGCGCGTCCACGCTGGCCGTCGCGTCGTCCAGGACCAGCAGGCGCGGGGAGGCCAGCACGGCGCGGGCCAGCGCGACGCGCTGGCGCTGGCCGCCGCTCAAGGTCACGCCGCGCTCGCCCACCACGGTCTCCAGGCCCTCGGGCAGGCCCGCCGCCACGGCGGCCAGCTGGGCCGTCTCCACGGCGGCGCGGACCTCGTCCTCGCCGGCGTCCGGCCGCGCGTAGGCCACGTTGCGGCGCAGGGTCGCGGAGAAGAGAAAGCTCTCCTGGAAGACGCAGGCCACCGCGGCGCGCAGGTCCGCGAGGCTCAGCGCGCGCAGGTCCTCCCCGTCCAGGAGGAGGCGCCCCTCCTGGGGGTCGAAGAAGCGCACCAGCAGGGCCGCCAGGGTGGACTTGCCGGCGCCGGTGGCGCCCACCAGGGCCACGCGCTCGCCCGCGGCGATGTCCAGGTCCAGGCCGTCCAGGAGGCGCGGTCCGCCCGGGTAGGCGAAGGTCACGCCCTCCAGGCGCAGGGCGCCTTTGCCCGGCGGCAGGGGCCGCGGGCGCTGCGGGTCGCGCACGGCGCTCTCGCGGTCCAGCAGCTCGAAGAGGCGCTGGGCGCTGACCTCGGCCTCCTGGGCGATGGACACCAGGCGCACGAGTCCCCCGCTCTCGGCGTAGATCTTGGAGGCGTAGAACAGGCAGGCCACCACCACGCCCGCGGCCAGGCGGCCGTGCGCGGCCTCCCAGCCGCCGACCAGCAGGACGCCGGGCACGGCCAGCCCCATCAGGGCCTGGGCCAGGGGCAGGCGCGCGCTCCACAGGTCGGAGGCGGCCAGGGCGCCGTCCAGGTAACGCCCCACGCGGCGGCGGAAGCGGGCGCGCTGGTAGTCCTCGCGGCCGAAGGCCTTGACCACGCGCACGCCCTCGATGCCTTCCTTGATGTCCAGGGACACGCCGTCGTACAGGTCGTCAGCGGCGCGGTTGAGGACCTTCAGGCGCCGCGCGGTGACCAGCGTCAGGATCAGCGACGCGGCGAAGAACAGCAGGGTCACGCCCGCCAGCGCCTGGCTCTTGACCAGCATGACGGCCATGCTGCCGCCCGCCACCAGGCCCACGCGCGCCAGCGTCATCACCACCTGGCCGAAGAACGGGTGCATCTTCTGGATGTCGCGGGACACGCGCGCCAGCAGGGCGCCGGAGTCCAGCTCGCCCAGCGTGCCCGGTGAGAGCCGGTGCAGGGCCTCCAGGCCGCGGGCGCGCAGGTCCGCCGACAGGTCCTGGACCAGCCGCCCGCGCAGCTCGCCGTGCAGCCAGCGCAGCAGGCTGGCCGCGACCGAGACGGCCAGGAACAGGGCCGCGTAGCGCCCGGCCGCGCGCGCCACGGCCGCGCCGCCGCCCGCGGCGC
>JAJXTZ010000167.1 GCA_021783355.1 bacterium
CGGCGGCGGAGCGGCGCGCAGGAGCGCCTCCAGGCTCGGCGGAGGCGGCGGCGGAGGCTGGCGCCGCAGGAGCAGTTCCTTCTCCGCGAGGCGGTGGACCAGGTCGGTTTGCGTGGCCTCCAGGTCGGCCAGGCGCTTGTAGAGCATCTCCATCTGGGCCGCCATCTCCGCGGTCCGGTTGCGGACGCGGCGCAGTTCGGCTTCGTCGGCGCTCGGGCGGGGGGTCAGCAGGTCGCCGAAGGTCTTCTTGAGGTCCGCGTCCTGGAACAGGTCCTCGGCGGCGCCGGGGAAATCGTCGTCCCCCACCAGGCCCGCGGCCTCGATCTGGAGCTTGTCTAGCAGGCCGAAGCTGGACGGGGGTTCGTCGAAGGCTCCGGACGGGAAGTCGGCGGGCGCCGGGGCGATGGACGCCAGGTCGGCCAGGTCCCCGGCCGGCCGCCAGCCGCCCTCCCCGACGGACGCGGACTCCCCGACGCTGACCAGCGTGGAGGAGTCGAAGCCCGGAAGGCCGGCGACCGCGTCCTTCTCGAACGGCCCGAGGATGCGGGAATCCTTATAGACCCAGTACTTCACTCCCGGGAGGATACCCCCGGGCTGTTACAAATTCAAGGCAGGCCCGGGCGGGCCCGCCCCGCGGGTCAGCCTTCGCCGCCGCCGCCGAAGTCGCCGATGGTGCTGAAGTCGAGGCCCGGCTCGGCCTCGCCCGTCTTGTTCTCGAGCTGGTTCTGATACTCAATCGAGTAGCGGGCGTACGGGATTGCCTCGAGACGCGCGCGGCTGATCGGCTTCTGCGTGGCCTCGCAGACGCCGTAGGTGCCGTTGTCGATCTTGCGGATGGCGGCGTCGATCATGTCCAGCATGCCGCGCTCGTTGTCGGAGAGCTCGAACATCAGCTCCTTCTCGATTGACTGGCTGGCCTGGTCCACGGAGTCGCCGTTGTCGACGCCCTCCTCGACCTGGTGCTTGCGCACGGTGTGCAGGATGTCGTCGCGCATGCCGACGAGGTCGGCGCGGATCTCCTTGATCTTGGCGGGCGTCAGCCAGGACAGGTCGCGCGCGCGGGCCGCGACGCCGCCGGTCTTGCCCGGCGCCGCTTTCGTCTTGGACTTGGCCGCGGTGACCGCGGCGTTCTTCGAGATCTTTTTCGTCATGTGATCCTCCGTCTTACGGGACGAGATAGTATATGACAACGCCGCCCCGGCGCAAGGCCCAATTCACGCGCGTCAGCCCAGGCGCGCCGCCGCGTCCTTGAGGCGCGCGAGGACCATGTCCCGGCCCATCACCTCGAGCATCAGGAACAGGGTCGGACCCTCGGTGCGGCCGGTGACGGCCACCCGGATCGGGTGGAAGACCTGCCCGTTCTTGAGGCCCCGGTCGGCGACGAACCGGCGGATGCGCTCCTCCAGCGCCTTGTCCTCGAACGGGGCGAAGTCCTTCAGGGCGTCCGCCAATCCCAGCAGGACCTCCTTGGCCCCGGGAGCCTTGAGGACCTTGTCGAAGGCCTTCGGGTCGAACTCCACGGGCTTGTAGAAGAACTCGATCAGGCGCGGGATGTCGGACAGGAGCTTGAATTTCTCGTGCTCGAGCGACAGGACCGTCTTGAGATCCGGCCCGGGCGGGCCCCAGAGGCCCGCCTTCTCCAGGAAGGGCTTGGCCAAGGCGATTAGCTCCTCGATCCCGGTCTGGCGGAGGTACTCGCCGTTCATCCACTGCAGCTTGACCGTGTCGAAGGTGGCCGGGCTCTTCTGGCAGCCGGCCAGGTCGAATTTCGTGATCAGCTCCGCGTCGGTGAACAGCTGCTGGGAGTCCGGGGTGGCCCAGCCCAGCAGCGCCAGATAGTTGCGCATCGTGTGCGGCAGGTAGCCCTGGTCGCGGTACTCCAGCACCGAGGTCGCCCCGTGGCGCTTGGAGAGCTTGCCGCCGTCGGGCCCCATGATCATCGACAGGTGGGCGAAGACCGGCGGCTGCCAGCCGAGGGCGAGATACATCTGGATCTGGGACGGCGTGTTCGACAGGTGCTCGTCGCCGCGGGTCACGTGCGTGATCCCCATCAGGTGGTCGTCGATCACGCAGGCGAAGTTGTAGGTCGGACCGTCGGTGGTCTTCCAGATCACCAGGTCCTGCTGGAGCTTGTTCTCGAAGCTGACCTTCCCGCGGATCGCGTCGTCCACGATCGTGGCGCCGTCCGTCGGCATCTTGAAGCGCACCGAGAACTTCATCCCGGCGGCCTCGTTGGCGGCGCGCTGGGCGCCGGTGAGCGCGCGGCAGCGGCCGTCGTAGCGCGGGGGGCGCTTCTCCAACTGGGCCAGGCGGCGCATCTCGTCGAGCTGCTCCTTCGTGCAGTAGCAGCGGTAGGCCTTGCCCTCGGCGATCAGCCGGTCCAGGTGCGCGCGGTAGGTCGCCACGCGCTTCATCTGGTAGTACGGCCCGAACGGGCCCTTGTCGGAGTTCTCGTCCACGGGGCCCTCGTCCCAGTCCAGCCCCAGCCACTTGATCGAGTCCAAGATCGCGGTGACCGACTCCGGCGTCGAGCGCACCTCGTCGGTGTCCTCGATGCGCAGGACGAACTCGCCCTGGTGGCGGCGGGCGAAGAGCCAGTTGTAGAGCGTGGTGCGGGCGCCGCCGATGTGCAGGTAGCCGGTCGGGGACGGCGCGAAGCGGGTGCGGACCTTGGTCGTCATGCGGGGGTGTTCTCCAGTAGTTCTTGGGCGTGCTTGCGGCTGGCCGCGGTCGCGGCGCGGCCGCCCAGCATCAGCGCGATCGTCTCCAGGCGCCGGTCGCCCTCCAGGCGCTCCAGGCGCACGCGCGCGCGCCCCGAGGCGACCTCCTTGACGGCGTGGACGTGCGCGCCGGCCCGGCAGGCGACCTGCGGCAGGTGCGTCACGCACAGGACCTGGCGCCCGCGCGACAGCGCGGCCAGCTTCTCGCCCACCGCTCGCGCGACCTCGCCGCCCAC
The DNA here is from genome assembly GCA_021783355.1 of bacterium. Lineage (GTDB taxonomy): Bacteria > Elusimicrobiota > Elusimicrobia > UBA1565 > UBA9628 > GWA2-66-18. The sequence continues at coordinate 2,957 of JAJXTZ010000167.1, forward strand.
GCCGCTGTCCACCTCGTCGAAGACGAGCAGGGGCGTGCGGTCGGCCTTCGCGAAGGCGGTCTTCAGCGCCAGCATCACCCGCGAGAGCTCGCCGCCGGAGGCCACGGAGCGCACCGGACGCGGCGGCTCGCCGGGATTGGCCGCGAGCAGGAACTCGACGGCGTCGGCGCCGGTGCGCGACCAATTGCCCTCCTCCATCTCCACCGAGGCGGCGAAGCGCGCGTGCGGCAGGCCCAGGACCTTCAGCTCCTTGAGGACGGCCGCGTCCAGGCGCTTGGCGGCCTTCGCGCGCGCGTCGTGGAGCGCGTCGCAGAGCCCGGCCAGGGCCTTCCCGGCCTCGTCCAGCGCGCGCTTGGTCTCCTCCAGGCGCGCGTCGGAGTTCTCCAGACCGTCGAGCTCCTCGGCCAGGCGCACGCGCGCCTCCAAGACCGCGGCCAGCGTGGCCCCGTGGCGCTTCTTCAGGCGCGACAAGGCCTCCTGGCGCGAGAGCAGCGCGTCGAGCGCCGCCGGGTCGGCGGAGGCGTCGGCCCGATACTCTCCGGCCTCGCGCGCGACGGACTCCACGGACAGGCGGGCGGACTCCAGTTCGTCGCGCAGGCGGCCGGCGGCCGGATCAATCCTGGCCAAGTCCGCCAGCGCGCGTTCGGCCTTGGTCAGGAGGGATAGCGCGGCGTCCTCCTCGGCGTAGAGCAGGCCGTAGGCGGCGTCGGCCAGGGCGCGCAGGCGCTCGGCGTTCTTCAGGCGCGGCAGGCGCTCCTCGAGCTCCTCGTCCTCTCCGGGGCGCGGCTTGGCGGCGTCAATCTCCTCCAGCTGGAAGCGCAGCAGGTCGGCGCGGCGGCGGCGCTCCTCCTCGGACATCCGGGAAGCGGACAGGCGCGCGGTGAGCGCGCTCCAGCGGGCGAAGGCCTCGGCCGCGGCGGCGCGCTCGGCGTCGAGCCCCGCGTAGCGGTCCAGGAGGTCCAGCTGGACGGCCGGGCGGGTCAGGGCCTGGTTCTCATGCTGGCCGTGGAAGTCGGCGAAGGCCTCGCCCAGCGCGGCCAGCGCGGCCACCGGCGCCGGGCGGCCGGCGATGGCGGCGCGCGTGCGCCCGGAGCGGTCCAGCTCGCGGCGCGCCGCGAAGGTCGCGCCGCTCACGCCCCAGCGCTCGCGCAGGTCCGCCGGAAGATCGGCAGCGTCGAAGGTTCCCTCGACCTCCAGGCGCTCGGCCCCGGTCCGCAGCCAGGCCGCGGAGCCGCGCGCCCCCAGCAGGAAGGCCAGCGCCTCCAGGAGCAGGGATTTCCCCGCGCCGGTCTCGCCGGTGAACGCGGTGAAGCCCGGGCCGAGTTCCAGCTCCACGCGCTCGACGACGGCGAAATTCGAGACCTTCAGCCGCCTCAGCACGCGCAGCCCTCCGCCGCCCCGCGGCTGCGCTCGCGTGCCTCCTCCGGGACTCCGAGCGGTCTCGTCCCCGGCGGGACCGCGCGGGTTTGACCCGCGCTTCGCGGTCTTCGCCAACCACTGAAGTCATGCGCGGCCCGCGGGCCGGCGGCCGCGCGTCGACCAAATCCCGTCAGGGACGAGTCCGCTCGGCGGCTCAGGAGCCACGAGTGGGCGAGCAGGCGGACGGAAAGGTCCTCGGCGGGATGTCGCGCAAGGACGGCGTCAAATCCGTCTTTCCGCCGTAAGCCGCCGAGCGCGGCCAAGCGCGGGTCGATCCCGCGCGGTCCCGCCGAGGACCCTTCCGCCCGCCGCCCCGCCTGACCCCGTGCCCCGTGACGCCGCGTCATCGCTGTCCCCACTTGAGCTTGCGCCGCAGGACCTCGAAGAACGACCGCCCCGGCGGCAGCATCAGCCGCAGAGGGGTCTGCGCCTGCCGCACGCGCACCTCGTCGCCGACCTTCAGCTCGCAGCCGTGACGCCCGTCCAAGGAGACCAGCACGCGCGGGGCCTCGTCGGCACGGCGCCGCCCCAGGCGCACCGTCAGCGGCAGGTGCGCCGGGACGATCAGCGGGCGCTGGGTCAGCGTGTGGGGGCAGATCGGCGCCACCAGGGTCACGTCCACCGACGGGTCCACGATCGGACCCATCGCGGCCAGCGAGTACGCCGTCGAGCCGGTGGGGGTGGCCACAATCAGGCCGTCGCCGAAGAAGTCGGCCACGAAGCGCTCGCCGGAGCGCGTGGAGAGCGTCACCGCGCGCGCCTGGTCGCCGCAACGGATCACGCATTCGTTGAGGGCCAACTCCGGCCCGTACACGCGCCGGCCGCCGCGCAGGACCTCGGCCGTCAGCATCGAGCGGTTCTCCACGACGAAGGCCCCGGACAGGATTGCCGCCAGGACCTTCCGGAAGCCCGCCGGCTCGGTCGCGGACAGGAAGCCCAGGGTCCCGAGGTTGACGCCCAGGAGCGGGATCCCCCGCGGCGCGACCTCGCGCGCCGCCGTCAGCATCGTCCCGTCGCCGCCAAGGGCGATGGCCAGGTCCGCGCGGCGCAGGGCCGCGGCGCTGGGCCGTCCGCGCACCGCGAGGCACTGGGTCCCGCGGGCCGCCAGCAGGGAACGCACCAGCGCCAGCGTCCGCGCCGAGTCCGTCTTGGACTCGTTGCGGAACACCAGCGCCGCGCTGAACGCCCGGCCGGAGCGGGTCTTGGAAGAGGAGGAAGTCGCCATCGGTGACGACCTCGAGCGCGCGCGCCCGAGGACACGCGATTATAGCAAAAGGCCCCTCCCCGGTCCGGACACCGGGCCCGCGCGGGTCCCCGACGAGCAGGGACACCCGCCCCAGCCTCAGCGTCACCGCCCGGCCCACCGTCGCGCGGGCCAGCGGGGCGGCGCCCAGGGCGCGAGCCGCGCGCCGCACCGCCGCGTTCGGCGGCCGCGGACCGAAGTACCACGCGCGCCCGCCGGCGAAGCGGACCAGCGCCGCCCCGGGCGGCCGGGTCAGG
>JAJXTZ010000168.1 GCA_021783355.1 bacterium
GTTCACCCACTCGCCCAGCGACGAGCAGGTCGCCGTGTGCGACGACCCGAACACCGCCTGCACCGCGTACTGGTCGGCCCCCACGCTCGAGGTCGAGGACGCCAGCGTCCACTGCTGCCCCGCTCCCGTCGTGTCCAGCGAGTGCGCGTTCGTCGACAGCTTCCAGCTCTCGCTCAGGATCCCGGTGTCGTTGCGCACCGTCGCCGTCGACGGCGCCGCGATCGCCTGGTTCGGCGTTCCCGACCAGTTCACCGTGTACGTGCTCGTGTTCGCGGCGTCCACGGACACCGACAGCGACGCCGTGACCGTCACGTCGATGTTCAGGTACGACGGGCTGCCGACGCCCGCCGCGCTCGCCGTCAGACCCCAGCCCGCCAGGACCAGCAGCCCCAGCAGCGCCGTCCACGCCTTCGCCATCTTCGTCTTCGTTTTCACTTTCATTTCTCCTTTGGATCGATGCGCGTCTTAAATCCTCGCGTCTAAGGCTTCGCCGTCGCGGCCGCGTTCTCGGTCACCACCATCAGCCGGTAGAACACCCGGGTCGGGATGCGCTGCTCCAGCACCTCGAAGCTCACCACGAAGAAGTAGCGGCGGCCGCGAAAGCGCGGTTCGTCCGGGATGTCGAGGGTCAGGCTGGTCTCGCCGATGCTGTTCGGCTCGACTTTGACGATCCCCTCGTCCGGCGTCAGCCATTGCGGGTTCTCCGCCGATTCGTACCCTTCGGGAGCGTCGATGCCGCTCTCCCAGACCGGCAGGGAGCGCACGCGGAAATCCAGCGCGCGGTCGTTGGGGTTGATCAGCTTGATCGAGATCTTGCGCTCCTTGCGCAGGTCGATCTTTCGCCCTAGGGCGATCCCGCCCAGCTCGGCGTTCGTCGGCAGGATGGTGAAGTCGAGGTTGGCGAGGTGCTCGTCGACGAACTTCTTCTTCAGCTCCTCCTCGTTGGGCGGCGTGCTGTCGATCTCCATCAACAGCCGGCTCTGCAGGCCGACGGCGACGCTGCCGCGCATCGACTGCGTGTGGCTCCAGATGTCCGCCTCGAAGCGCCGGCCCAGCAGCGCGGTGTCGTTGGGGATGCTGATGATCAGGTCGGTGGCCGCCTCGCGGTTGGGCGCGACCGTGAAGCTGCTGGTCTCGACTTTCACCCAATCCAGCGACGGCACCGGCTCGTAGCCGCGGCGCGCCTCCCCGGTGGAGACTCGGATCGGCTCGATCGTCAGGTAGACCGTGTCCTTGCCGGTGTTCACCACGCGCAGGGGAAGGTTCACCAGCTTGTACATCGAGTAGGTCTGGCCGATCTTCAAGTGCCGCACCACCACCTCGCCGAACGGGGTGCGCAAGCCGCTGGCGTGAAGCGGAACGGCCGCCAGCAGCAGGGCCGCGGCGGCCGTCCAGGTCTTGATCGCGTCGATCGTCTTTTTCATCTCGGGACTGTCTCCTTGCGCGAACGTTTCTTCTCGCGCGCGCGTACGAGAGTTTATCTTCATAGTGCGGCCGCGTCCGGGGCTCCGGGCGCAGTGTTTGGGAAGATTGTTTCGCAAACTATTCGCAACTATTAACGATAAAATAGAACTGTAAATGGCAATAAACGATACTTAACGGACTTATTGTTTCAGCATGGATGCTGTTGTTAGCTATCGTTGCGTATCATTATTTACATTCCTCGGCCCCGCCTCCTTTTGCTATAGTGCCGGCGCGGGCCCCGCCCGCCGCGCCCATGAACGCCCTCACCCGCGCCGGACTGGCTGTGGCCGTGGCCGGCGGCCTTCTCGCGATGGCCCCGCCGCTGGCCGAGCCCTTCGTGCTGGTCAAGCTCGCGGTCCTGGGCGCGGGAGGGGCCCTCGCCTGGACCGGCCGCTGGCGCCGGCCCGCGCCGCGCACCTCCCTGGACGCCCCGCTGGCCGCGCTCTGGGTCGTCCTGCTGGCCTCGGCCGCGGCGTCGGCGGACCGCTGGACCAGCCTCCTGGGCGCCTATCCGCAGACCTTCTACGGGATCCTTCCTCTGGCGCTGTGCGCGGCGCTGTTCTACGCGTCCGCCGGCGCCGACGACGCGGAGGCGGGGCTTCTCCTGGACGCGGCGCTCGCCGCGGCCTGCGTCCTGTCCGTCTACGGCGTGGTCCAGCGCGTGTTCGGCGACCCGCTGATCGCCATGCCTTTGCCGGACGGCCGCATCACCTCCGCGATCGGCAGTCCCGTGATGCTGGGCGCCTGCCTGGCGTTCCTGCTTCCCGTGGCCCTGCATCGCGCGCTGGACCGAGGCAGCGCCTTGGGCCGGGCCGCCGTCGGTCTCATCCTGCCGGCGCTGGCGCTGACCTGGGCCCGCGGCGCCTGGCTGGCGGCCGCGGCCGGCGCGGCCGCCTACCTGGCGCTGTCCGGGCGCGTGAAGGCGCGCCTCGGCGCGCGCGCCTGGGCGGCGCTCGCCCTCGGCGTCCTCCTGGCCGCCCTCGCGGCCGGCCGCCTCATGCACAAGGGGGGCAGCGACGCCCTGCGCCTGGAGACCTACCGCTCGGCGGCGGCCGCCTTCGCCGAACGCCCGCTCCTGGGCTGGGGGCCGGACGCATTTCTGCTGGCCTTCCGCCGCCACGAGACCGACGGCTTCCTGCGCCTCTCCCGCCTCTCGCAGATCGTGCAGTACAGCGCGCACGACGACCTGCTCCAGGCGGCGGTGACCCTGGGCGCGGCCGGCTTGCTGGCCTACCTGTGCCTCCTCGCGGCGCTGACCCTGGCCCTGGCCCGGCGCCTAGCGCGGCGTCCGCGGCCTCCGGAGACGGCCGCGCTCGCGGCGGCGCTCGGCGCGCTCTTCCTCCAAGCCAAGGTGAACCCGGTCCCGCCCTCCGGCCTGCTGCTGGCCGCCGTCGCGGCCGGCCTGGCCTGCCGCGGCGAGCGGGCGCCGTTCGGCCGCGGCGCCTCGCGCCTCCTGACGGCCGCCGCCGTCGCCGTCTGCCTCGGCGGCGCCGCGGTCTACTCGCTCTACGCGCGCGCGGACTTCCTCTACCGCGCCGGACGCGACGCCGTCGCCGTCCAGCCCGTGGCGAGCCCTCCCTACATGGCCGGCGTCGCCGACATCAAGCGCGCCGGCGCGCTGGCCCCGTGGGAGCTCGACTACCTCTCCGCGCGCCTGGCGGTGATCTTCCGCGTCTCAGGGCTGGCCGTGCCCGCCCAGGGCCGCGCGCTCCTCGACAAGGCCGTCGAGCTCGCGGACGCGGCCGTGCGCCGGCATCCGCAAGCCCCCGCCGCGCACGAGCTCCTCGCGACGGCCCTGGCCCTTCGCTCCCAGCGCTTCGGGGGGGCGGGCCTAGCCGAGGCGCTCGTGGAGATCAAGAAGGCCTCCGCGCTGGCGCCCACATTCGCGTTCTCCCTGCGCCGGCGCATGGAGATCGCGCGCGCGCTCGGCGACCGCGCGGAGTTCGCCGCGGCCGAGGCCCGCTACCGGCGGGTGACGGCCCTCACTGGGCAGAAGGCGGGCTGGACGCCCTTGCTGGGAGGCGCGGCCCCTCAGGCCCGGACGGACGCGGAGAAGCGGTAGCCGACGCCGTGAACGGTCTGGAGAAGGGCCGAGGAGCCGCCCAGCTTGCGGCGCAGGGCCTCCACGTGCTTGTCCAGGGTGCGCGTCTCGACGCCGCCCGGATAATTCCAGACCGCGGCCAGCAGCTCCTCGCGCTTGAACGCGCGTTCGGCGTGGCGCATCAAGTGGGCGAGCAGGTCGAACTCCAGGCGGGTGAGCTCCACGGACTTGCCGGCGACCACGGCCTGGCGCGACACGAGCCGAAGCTCGACCGGGCCTCCGGTCAGGACGGTCACCGTCTCCTCCGGGGCCTCGCCGGCCCAGACCACGCGGCGCAGCAGGGTGCGCACGCGCGCCAGGAAGATCGCGGGCTGGAACGGGCGATGGATCACGTCGTCGGCGCCGGCGTCCAGGAGTGCCACGCCCTCGGAGGAGCCGGACTTCGGGTCCACGCAGAGCACCGGCAGGCGACGCAGGTCCGCCGACTCGCGCAGGCGGCGCAGGAAGTCCGCGGCGCCCGCGTCCGCGCCGTCGCGCGCGATCACCAGGAGGCTGGGCCGCCCGCTCTTCATCTCGTCGAGCGCGCGCTCCAATCCCGCGATCTCCTGCACGCGATGCCCCTGCCCCTCCAGGAGGGAGGCGAGCTGGCGGCGCAAGCGCGCGTCGGCGGCGGCGATCGCGACGTTCATTCGGCCCTCGTCATCCTCCGAACACCGGATACTCGCCGAACACGTCCTTCAGGGCGCTGACGGCCTCGCCGACCGTCGCGTAGGCTTCGACGGCCTCCAGCAGGACCGGCATCAGGTTCTCCGGGCCCTTCGCGGCGTCGCGCAGGCGCGCGAGGCAGGCCTGCACGCGGCCGTTGTCGCGCTCGCGGCGCAGGCGCTTCAGGCCCGCCACCTGGCGCTTCTCGACGGAGTGGTCGATCTTCAGGATCGGCGGGGACACGTGCGCGCCCTCGTGCACGTTGACGCCGACGATCTTGCGCCGGCCGGCCGACAGGTCGGTCTCGTGACGGTAGGCGGTCTCGGCGATCTCGCGGTGGAAGAAGCCCTTCTCCAGCGCCGGCACCACGCCGCCGAGCTCCCGGATGCGGCGCATCACCGCCGTGGCGCGCTCCTCGACCTCCTTGGTCAGCGTCTCCAGATAGTACGAGCCGCCGAAGGGGTCGGGCGTGTCGGTGACGCCGGTCTCGAGAGCGAGAATCTGCTGCGTGCGCAGGGCGAGCATCACCGCCTCGTCGGTCGGCAGGGCCAGGGCCTCGTCGAAGGAGTTCGTGTGCAGGCTCTGCGTGCCGCCCAGGACGCCGGCCATGGCCTGGAACGCCACGCGCGCCAGGTTGTTGAGCGGCTGCTGGGCGGTCAAGGAGACGCCCGCCGTCTGGCAGTGCATCGGCAGCATCCACGAGATCGGCTTCTTGGCGCCGAACTCGTCGCGCATCAGCTTGGCCCAGATCGAGCGCGCGGCGCGCAGCTTGGCGATCTCCTCGAAGAAATCGTTGTGCACGTCGAAGAAGAAGGACAATTGCGACGCGAAGTCGTCCACGGCCAGGCCGCGCTTGACCAGGCGCTCCGCGTAGTCGCGCCCGTCGCCCAGCGTGAACGCGAGCTCCTGGACCGCGTCGGCGCCGGCCTCGCGGATGTGGTAGCCGGAGATCGAGATCGGGTAGAAGCGGGGGACCTCCTTCACGCAGTACTCGATCAGGTCCAGCACCAGCCGCATCGACGGCTCCGGCGGGTAGAGGTACTCGTTCTGCGCAATGTATTCCTTGAGGATGTCCGTCTGGCAGGTGCCGCGGATGCGCTTGAAGGGCACGCCCTGCTTCTTGGCCACGGCCAGGTACATCGCCAGCAGCACCGGGGCGGGCAGGTTGATCGTCATCGAGGTGGAGACCTTGCCGAGCTCGATGCCCGAGAACAGGACCTCCATGTCGGCCAGGCTGTCCACGGCCACGCCCTCGCGGCCGACCTCGCCCAGCGCGCGGGGGTCGTCGGAGTCGATGCCCATCAGCGTGGGCAGGTCGAACGCGGTGGACAGGCCGGTCTCGCCGTGGGAGAGCAGGTACTTGAAGCGCTCGTTGGTGTCCTTGGCGGTCTTGTGGCCCGCGAACATGCGCATCGTCCACGGGTTGACGCGGTAGCCGCTGCCCTTGAGGCCGCGCGTGAACGGGAACTGGCCCGGACGGCCGAGCTCGGCGGCTAGGTCGCGGCCGGCCAGGTCCTCGGGGCCGTACTCGCGCTTGACGGTCAGGCCGGAGAGCGTCGCCGGCTCGGCCGCCGGCGCGCCCGAGGCGGCGGGCCTCGCGGGGGCGCTCACGGCCGCCTCCGCGCGCCGCG
>JAJXTZ010000169.1 GCA_021783355.1 bacterium
AGCTGTCCGCCGCCGCCGCCGCGCCCGGCGTCTTCGACGGCGCAGCCGCGGCGGGGGCGCCCGCGCGCCTGCGGGTCCTCTCCGCCGAGGAGCTGGGTCTCTCCCCGGACCCGCAGGCCCCGCGCCTTCCGGTGGGGGAGCCCCCGCCTTTTCTCTATCGGCATTACCGGACCCTGCGCGCGCTGGTCGCGCCCGTCCTGCGCCTGGGCTACGGGATCCGCGTGGAGGGACGCGAGAACCTGCCCAGCGGCCCGGTGCTGATCGTCCCCAATCACGTCTCCTACCTGGACCCGGTCTTGGTGTCCTACGCGGCGGACCGGCCGCTGCGCTTCCTGATGGACCGCGGCCTCTACGAGGCGCTCGGCCTGGGCCGGATGTTCGGCTCCCTTGGAGTGATCCCGATCTCGCACAAGGACCCCAAGCCGGCCATCGAGGAATCGCTGAACCGCGCGCGCCGCGCGCTGGCGGCCGGGGAGAGCGTGGTGATCTTCCCGGAGGGGCGCCTGACTCGTGACGGCGAGTTCAGCCCGTTCCGCGGCGGCTTCGAGCGCATCGCGCGCGGCCTGGGCGTGCCGGTGGTGCCGGCGCGGGTGGACGGGATGTGGGGGTCCGTGTTCTCGCGCCATTCCGGACGCTCGTGGCTGCGGGGCCTGCTCCGCCGCCTGCTGGGACGGCGCCGCGCGGTGCGCGTGCGCCTGGGGCCGGCCCTGGAGCGTCCCGACGCCGAGCTGGCCCGCGAGGCCGTCGCGCGTCTCGGCGCGGCGCGCTAGGCGCCTATTTCCACTTGATCGTGCAGCCGATCGCGTGCGTCTCGGGCAGGCGCACCGCGCGCCCGGCGACGAGGTCGTCGAGGGCGTCGCGCAGATGGAGCCTTTCCGCGGTCTTCCGGGTCTTGTAGTTGTTGTCGTCGTCCACCGAGCCGGTGTAGGCCAGCGCCAGGTCCTTGTCGAAGACGAAGAGGTGGGGGGTGTGCGTCGCCCCGTACGCGCGAGCGACCTCCTGCGTCTCGTCGCGCAGGTACGGGTAGGGGAAGGCCTTCTCGGCGGCGCGCGCTTTCATCGCCTCGAACGAGTCGTCCGGGTACTTGACCGCGTCGTTGGAATTGATCGCCGCCATCCCCACGCCCTTGCCCGCGTAGTCGTTGAACGCGGCGATCAGCCGGTCCTCGTTCATGATCACGTACGGGCAATGGTTGCAGGCGAAGACCACGATCGTCGCCTTCTCCCCGCGCACCGTTTCCAGCGCGTGCGTCTTCCCGTCCGTCCCCGCCAGCCGGAACCCCGGCGCCTTCTCCCCGATCTTCAAGAGCCCTCCCCGAAAAGTTAATTTTGTGCCTGGCACCTAAGTTAACTTTTCTTCTGGAACTGGGTGATGTCCTGGAAGGTGATGCCGGCGCCGACGACTTGGCCGCGGGGGTCCTGGATCAGGAGGGTCGAGTAGCCGAGGACGCGGGTCTCGCCGCGGCTCTTCCACCACAGGTCCTGGCGCTTGACCGTCTCCTTCTTGACCAGCGTGTCCATCAGGATCTCGCCCATCTCCGGGATGCCGATCAGGGCCTGGTCGGCCGGCAGGTTGGGCGGCATGTTCTCCGGCAGGGCCAGGATGCGCTTGGCGGCCGGATTGCACAGCATCACTCGGCCGTGGGCGTCCACCGCGATGAAGCCGCCGCCCAGGTTCTCCAAAATGCTGGCGTTGTGCGCCGTCACCTTGTCCACCTGGGACTCCAGGCGCAGGGCGCGCAGCGCGGTGGAGGCGGCTTGCGCGACCGTCTGGGCCAGCGTCAGGTCGGCGTCGTCGAAGGGCCCGCCGCGCTTGTTGATCAGTTCGATCACTCCGGTCAGCTCCAGGCGGTCGAAGAGCGGCACGGTCATCACGCGGCGGGTCTTGAAGCCCGTGGCCTCGTCCCAGTCCTTCAGGAAGCGCGGGTCGGCGTACGCGTCGTCCACCACCGCCGGCTCCCGGTAGCGCGCGGTCCAGCCGCACAGGCCAGCGCCGAGGGGCCCGCGGCGCGACTCCAGCGCGCCCGCCGCCGCGCCCAGCGCCGCGCGCGCGGACAGTTCCTGGGTCTGGGGGAGCAGGACGAAGTAGGCGGCGGCCTCGCAGTCGAGCGCGGCCGCCAGTTTCTCGGTCACGCGGGCCCAGACGCGGTCGTCGTCGGCCTCGCGCACCGTGGCCAGGAAGCCGAGGGCTCCGCAGAGCGCCTCGAAGCGTCCGCCGGCGACGGGGCTCATCGCCGCCGCCGGGCGCCGTCGCGCCGCGCGAAGTCCTTCAGGCCCGCCACCACGGCCCGGGCCAGGCGGTCGCGGAAAGCGGGGTCGTTGAGCATCGCCTCCTGGTCGGGGAAGATCATCATCGTGCTCTCCACCAGCACCGCGGGCACGTCCGTCAGGCGCGCGACCAGCAGGTTGCCCCACTTCAAGCCCTCGTCGGGGAGCTTGACGTCCTTCTCGTAGGAGGCGTGCAGGGCCCGGGCGAGGTCCAGGCTGTGCGGGTGGTAGTAGAAGATCATGAACCCGTGCGGGACGGAGAAGGGGTCGGAGCCGTCGGGCAGGGCGTTGTTGTGCAGGCTGACGAAGAGGTCCGCGTTCTCCTCCTCGGCGAGCAGCGGGCGCCGGGCCAGAGGCACGTCGTCGGCGAGCGACGCGCGCGTGATCAGGGGGATCGCGCCGTCGCGCCTGAGGCGCGCGGCGACCGCCTGGGCGATCGCGAAGTTGGCGGTCGGCTCGCGCGTGCCCAGCGGGCCGGTGGCCCCGTCGTACGGCGCGCTGGTGTGGCCGGGGTCCAGCATGATCCGCAGGCCGGCCAGCGGGCGGCGCGGGTCCACGACCGGCGGGCGGCGCAGGACCAGGCGCAGGCCGCCGGCATCCTCGTCCGCGCGCCAGCCCCACAGGCGCTCGCCGGGGCGCAGGAGGATCGTCACGGCCATCACCGAGGAGGACTCCTGGCGCCAGGTCACCGCGCGCACGAACTCATCGAGGCCCTCGTAGCTCACCCAGTTGGTGTGGCTGTGCGTCCAATACAGGCGCAGGGTCAGGCGCCCCAGAGCCGGGTCCTCGTCCACCGTGAACGGCACGCGGTCCGTCAGCGGCACGCGCATCACGGCCTGCGCCGCGTCCACCGTCACGGAGACATTGGCGGTGACGGCGCCCGGCGGAGCGGCCGCGGTGGAGAGGTCCACGTCCTTGGCCTCGATCCAGCCGGAGAGCTCCGGGCTCAGCGCCACGCGCACCGACGAGCCGCGCCGGCCCGTGGCCAGGAAGCGCGTGCCGGCGGGCGGGAAGGAGAGGAAGCCCTCGCCGGGGCCGATCTTGAGGTTCGCGTGGCCGTTGGCCTCGGGCCTGACCACGGCCACCTCGGGCGCGGCGTCCGTCGCCGTCACGCGCGCGCCGCCCTTGACCCGCACCGACGACCAACCCGAGCCGATCCGGTACTCGACGCGAGCCGGGCCGAAGCGCTCGCCGGGAGCGACCTGCAGGTCGGCCTCGTAGAGGCCCAGGCGGCGGTCGGTCTCGCGCATCTCGCGCCAGGGCCCGGAGCCGACGCGCACGGCCGCGGGCCGTCCGGGAGTCGCCTTCATCCTCGCCGTCCACCAGTCTCCGGCGCGCAGGACCAGGTCCTCCTTGGGGAACAAGGAGGACGGGTCGATGGCGAGGCGGTCCTCGGGCAGGGGCTGCGGCGCGGGCGGGACGAAGATGGTGCGGTCGGCGGAGACGGTGCCGGAGGCCAGGGCCAGCTCCGCGTGGAAGGTGAAGGTGCCCGGCGAGACCGGCAGCCAGGCCAGGAAGCCGCCGTCCTTGTGCACGGCGATCGTCGCGCCGTTGATGGTGAAGCGGGCCTTGGGGTCGTAGACGCCGCCGAGGACGAACTCGTGGTCGGCGGAAAGCTCCAGCCCCTCGGGCGGGGAGACGAAGACGATCGGGGCCGTGGAGTAGATCGGCGGGTGCAGGAGGGCGACGGGCGCGGGGCGCGCCGGGGCCTCGCGGCGCTTGGCCGGGGCGCGACGGCGGGCCCGGGCTTTCGCGCGCACGACGTTGCGCGCCGGCGGGCTCTTGCGCGCCGGGGCGGCCTTGCGCGCGGGCGCGGCTTTTCCCGGGCGGACGGGCTTCGCGGCGGCGGGCAGCGCGAGGAGAGCGGACAGGGCGATCGCGGCGAGAGCGTTCATGCCGCGATTCTACGAATTCCCGCGCGCGGCGGCTACGGGAACGACGGGGCGGCGATCAGTTGGAAGACTTGAGGCGCGACGGTGACCGTGGTGTCGGGCATCGTGAATCGGATCCAGAGCGTGCGCGACTGCCCCGGCGGAATCTGCGTCCCGTCCTGGTCGCCCGCGTACGCGCCGCCGGGCCTGGAACCGGAGGTGGTGGTGCTGACGACGATCGGCGTGGTGAACGACGGCGCGGACGGCGGGACGGAGTTCCACAGGCCCTGCAGGACCGCGGTCTCCACGCCGGGCGCCGCGCCCAGCGACCACGGCGAGCCGGCGGTCGCGGTCGACGCGCTGAGGCTCAGCGTCACGGGCAGCGAGCCGGCGTTCGTGAACACGAACGAGCTGATCGACACGGTCGAGCGCGACACGAACGGGTCCAGCGTGCCCAGGTCGAGCAGGACCGCCGACGGCGTGACCGCGATGTTCAGCGGGGTGAGGCTCGCGTAGTTCGGGGCGCCGTCCTGGTTGAGGCTCCCGACGCGCATGTAGTAGGTCGTGTCGGAGCCGACGCCCGTGACCGTCAGCGTCGAGGCCGCCAGCGCCGCGGTCCGCGACGAGTACACCACGCCGCCGGGCGACAGGGAGCCGAAGTTCGTCGTCGAGGCCTCGACCTGGTAGCCGGAGGCCGACGCCGACGGGGGTGACGCGGGCAGCGCGGCCCACTGGACGGCCGCCGAGGTGAAATACACGGCCAGGTAGTCGGCCGCCAGCCGCGTCGGGGCCGGGGACAGCGTCGAGGTGGAGCCCAGCGCGGTGTAGGAGCTCAAGGAGCCGGCCCAATTCAGCGAGGCGACGCGGAAGAAGTAGGTGGTGTTCGCCTGCAGGGACGGGAACTGCACGGTCAGGGTGCTCGCGACGACGCTGGCGGTCCGGCTCGAGATCGTCGTCCCGCCGGGCGCGAATGCGCCGAAGTTCGTCGACGAGGCCTCCAGCTGGTAGCCCTCCGCGGTCTGGCTCTGGGGGCCGCCGGGCAGGGCCGCCCACCCGGCCGTGACCCGGTCCGTCAGAACCGAGGGGAACGCGGAGGCCAGCGTCGCCGGCGGCGCGGACAGCGTCGCCAGCGAGGCCTGCGGCGAGTCCGCCCCGTTGCCGCAGCCGCCGACGTGGACGTGGCGCGTGAAGGTCGTGTTCGACAGCAGGCCGGTCTCCAGGTACTGCGACACGGACGGGCCGAGGAGCGGCGACATCGCGCCGCCGGTCGTCGAGAAGACCTGGTAGGTCCGGCCGTTTGCCGCGAGGCTCCAGGTCCACAGGACCGTCGTCGAGGTCGGCGCGACGCCGGCGAACGAGGCCGGGGCCTGGAAGGACGAGGTCGAGCTGAAGATGCCTCCGCCGCCGGTCCCGGAGGTCCCGCCGCCGGACGGCCCGCCGGCGGTCGAGACCGCCAGGTCGCAGGCGGCGCCGCTGACGTTGACCGCGATGGACACGATGCCGCCGCCGCCGCCGCCGCCGGGGTTGACGCCGCCGTCCGTGTCGGTCCCGCCCGAGCCGCCCAGCGCGGTGATTGTGCCGCCTCCGGCGAAGTAATCGGCCGTGGGGCTGACCGAGACGCCCGAGCACGAGAGGAAGCCAACAGCGGAGAAGCACAAAGAGAATGTATTCGCTCCATCCGCGCGGTCGGCCCGG
>JAJXTZ010000170.1 GCA_021783355.1 bacterium
CTCGTGGGCCGACGGGGCGTGGCCGTGGCGCATCAGGTAGAGGCGGTTCATCGCGCGTGACTGTAGCAAAATCAGAACAGGGACTCGAACGAGGAGAAGAAGCGCTCCAGCACCCGGTCCTTCCACGGGCGCCGCCGCCACTCGGCCAGCGCGATCTCGCGCGAGCCCTCCAGGCCGGTCTGGAACGCGCGGGCCAGGCGCTCGGCGAACTCCCGGTCCAGTATGTCGAGGTTGACCTCCAGGTTGTGGCGCAGGCTGCGCAGGTCCAGGTTGTAGGTGCCTACCGACGCCCACTGGCGGTCCACGACCACGGCCTTGGCGTGCATCATCGCGCCCTGCCACTCGAAGATCCGCACCCCGCGCGAGAGCAGGCCGTCGTATTTGGCGCGCATTGCGTGCCAGACCGACCCGATGTCGGAGGTCCCCGGGACCAGCACGCGCACGGCCACGCCGCGGCGCGCGGCGTGGGCCAGCTCGCGGCGGATGCTCCAGCCGGGGATGAAGTACGCGTTGGCGATGGAGATCTCCGCGCGCGCGGCGCGCAGGGCGCGCGTGTAGCCCCGCCGGATCACGAAGCGGTGCAGCAGCTCCTCGTTGGCGGCCACCTTGACGCGCGCGGCGCCGACGCGCGCGTCCGGGTCCCCGACGGACTCGAACCAGCGCCCGGTCTCCTTGAACCACACCGCGCGGAAGCGGCGGTCCAGCTCGCCGGCAGCCGGCCCCTCCACGCGGGCGTGGGCGTCGCGCCAGTCGCCGCCGCCCAGCTCCGCGGGGGCGTTCTCGTCGGAGAGGTTCATGCCGCCCACGAAGCCCACGCGCCCGTCGCAGACCAGCAGCTTGCGGTGGTCGCGGCGGTTCCAGGCCCAGCGCGGGCGCCACGGCGCGACTGGATGGTATTCGAGGAGCTGGACGCCGGCGTTGCGCATCAGGGTCGCCAGCGCGGGGTCGAAGTCCAGCGAACCCATCGAGTCGTAGATCAGGCGCGCGCGCACGCCCTGGCGGGCCTTCTTGGCCAGGAGCTCCGCGAAGGTGCGTCCGGTCATGTCCGAGCCGAAGATGTAGGTCTCCAGGTTCACGGAGAGGCGCGCGTCCTCGATGGCTTCGGCCATGGCGGGGTAGAGGTCCTCGCCGCGCAGGTACAGCGACAGCTTGTTGCCGGGGACGAACTCGTCGTCGTCCCACGAGAAGTCCCCGGAGCCGGGGGCCGGGCGGCGCTTGAGCAGGCGGGGGACTCGCGGCAGGCGCGGCATCGCCATGCGACGATGGTATCAAATGCCGCCGCCCGCGGCGGGGGTTGACAATCGGGGCGCGCCGGAATATACTTAACCTGATGGTTAACTATGAACAGCGCCGGCTCGACCTCGCCTTCGGCGCGCTCGCGCACCCGATCCGCCGCGGCATCCTGGCGCGGCTGTCCGCGGGGGAGGCGACGGTGGCGGAGCTCGCCGCCCCGTTCAAGGTCTCGGCCCCGGCCATCACCCGGCACATGCGCGTGCTGGAGGACGCCGGCCTGCTGACGCGGCGCAAGGAGGGGCGCAAGCGCCGCTGCCGCCTGGAGGCCGCGCGCCTGCGCGAGGCGCAGGAATGGATCGAGCGCCACCGCCAGTTTTGGAACGACCGGCTCGACGCCCTCGAGCGCTACCTCAAGGAGAACCCGACATGACCCTCAAGGCCAAGAAGACGCCGGAGCCGGAAGCCGCGCGCGAGATCGTGCTCGCGCGCGTGATCGACGCGCCGCGCGAGCGCGTGTGGCGCGCGTGGGCGGACCCGAAGGAGGTCGCGAAGTGGTGGGGGCCGTACGGCTTCACCAACGAGCCCGAGGTCCACGAGTTCAAGCCCGGGGGCGTCTGGCGGCATACGATGATCGGCCCGGACGGCAAGCGCTTCCCGAACTTCACCCGCTTCCTGGAGATCGTCGAGCCGGAGCGCATCGTCTCCAGCCACGGCGGCGGGGAGGAGGGCGGGCCGAGCATCGCGGGCTTCCTCCAGACCGTGACCTTCAAGGACCTCGGGGACGGCAGGACCGAGGTGACGCTGCGCAACGTGTTCCCGAGCGCCGCGGCCCGCGACCTGGTCGCGAAGAAGTACGGCGCGGTCGAGGGCGGGCGGCAGACGCTCCAGCGCCTGGCCGAGCACGCGACGGGCGGCCGGGCCTTCACGCTGGACATGAGCCGCCTGATCGACGCGCCGCCGGCGCGCGTCTGGGCGGCTTGGGCGGATCCGGAGCAGGTGAAGCGCTGGTTCGCGCCGCGGCCGCTGACGCTCGAGATCGCGCGCATGGACCTGCGCGCGGGCGGGGGCTTTTCGATGACGATGCGCTTCCCGGACGGGAAGGCGCATCCCTTCTCCGGCGTCTACCGCGAGGTCGTGGCGAGCGCGCGGATCGTCTGGACCGGCGAGTTCCCGGGGGACCCGAGGGACAACATCCGCACCGACGTCTCCTTCGCCGACGAGGGGGGCCGGACCCGGCTCACCGTGCGCCAGACCTTCGCGGTGCTGACGCCGGTCAACGAGGAGGCGACGAAGGGCGCGCGCCAGGGCTGGACGATGACGCTCGACCAGCTGGCCGAGCACGCCGGGGAGGCGCGATGAGCCTGGCGTCCCTGCTGTCGGCGGACTTCCGCGTCGAGCGCTCGGCGCTCGTCGCGGCCGCGCCGGAGACGGTGTTCTCGCGCCTCGAGGACCTGCGCGCGTGGCGGGACTGGTCGCCGTGGGAGAAGCAGGATCCGGGCATGACGCGGACCTACGGCGGCGCGGCGCGGGGGGCCGGCGCCGTCTACGAGTGGGACGGGAACAAGGAGGTCGGCGCGGGGCGCATGGAGGTCGTCGAGGCCGCGGCGCCCCGGCGCGTCGTGCTGGCGCTGGACTTCCGGCGCCCGTTCGAGGGGCACGACCGCGTGGAGTTCGTCCTGGCCCCCGAGGGCGGCGGGACGCGCGTGACCTGGACGATGACCGGGCGCAAGCACCCGGTGATGCGCGTGATGGGCCTGGTCTTCGACGTGGACGGGATGATCGGCCGCCAGTTCGAGGCCGGGCTGGCGAGCCTCAAGGCCCTGGTCGAGGGCCGACGCCGCTACTCGTAGACGAAGGAGATCTCGGCCTTGAGGGCCGGGTTCAGGCTCTTGTGCACCGGGCAGGCGCGCGCGGCGTTCTCGAGCTTGGCGCGCTTCTCGGCGGGCACGGACTTGGGCAGGGTCAGGGTCAGCGGCAGGGCGCCGATGCGGCGCAGCGGGTCGGCGACCATCTCCTTGGAGACCTCGGCGCGCGCGCCGCGCAGGTCCACGCCGTCGCGCTCGGCGGCGATGGCCATGGTGGTCAGCGCGCAGGCGGCCAGGGCCGCGCCCACGAGGTCCGTGGGGGAGAAGCGCTCGCCGCGCCCCATGTTGTCCTTGGGGGCGTCGGTCTCCAGGGTGGAGCCCGAGGGACCGTGGGTCAGCTCGCAGTGCAGCCCTCCGGCGTAGACGGCGCTCATGGTCACCATGCCCGCATCCTATCGTTTCTGCGCGGGGCGCGCAACGATCCCAGGACGCGGGCGCGCAAGTGCTAGAATAGCGCCCCATGGCCGGCAAGGAACACTTCGAACGACTGCAGGCGCTGCTCGAGCTCGAGCGCGAGGCCGAGAAGGCCGAGAACTTGCGCGAGCTGCGCCGCTTCCCCGTCGCCCAGCGCGAGGCGCGCGGCAAGACGGTGACGGGTCTCCTGGTGGACGGAGTGGAGACCGGCCTGGGGGGCATGGCCCTGGTCACGCTCTCCCGCGCGCCCAAGGGCGAGGAGCTGGCCCCGTTCCACGCGATGAACGCGGGCGACAACGTCCTGCTCACCTTCCCGTCCAACGTCGAGCCCGGCGCGTCCGAGGGGACGCTCTACAAGGTGGACGAGTACCGCGTGACCGTGGCCCTCAACGGTCCGCCGCCGGCGCAGGAGGTGCGCGGCGCCTGCCAGGTGGACCTGCTGGGCTCCGACGCCACCTACCAGCGCATGCGCAAGGCGATGATCACCGCCGAGGGCTCGCGCCGCTCGCGCCTGGCCGAGCTGCGCGAGATCTTCCTGGGCGAGGCGGAGCCCGCCCGCTCGCGCGCGCCGAAGGTCCGCTTCTTCAACGAGGGCCTCAACGAGTTCCAGCAGGAGGCGGTCAAGCGCGCGCTCGCCGCCGACGACGTCGCCCTGGTCCACGGCCCTCCCGGCACCGGCAAGACCACGGTCCTCGTCGAGATCATCCGCCAGCACGCGTCGCGCGGCGAGCGGGTGCTGGCGACCGCGCCGTCCAACATCGCGGTGGACAACATCCTGGAGAAGCTGCTGGGCACCGGACTGCGCGTGGTGCGCCTGGGCCACCCGGCGCGGACCCTGGAGGCCCTGCGCCACGGCAACCTGGCCGCGCAGATGGAAGCCGACCCGGTCTACGAGCAGGTCCGGGAGCTCGACGCCTGGCGCGAGCGGCTGGTCCACCGCAAATCCCGCCACGGCCGCGTCCAGCTGGGCTACGACGAGCGGCAGGCCCGCGAGCGCGAGATCTCCAGGCTCTGGCGCGAGGCGCGCGACCTGGAGTTCGAGATCCAGCGCCGCATCGTGGCCTCGGCCTCGGTGGTGCTGGCCACGCACGCCGGCATGTCCAAGCGCTTCGTCAAGGGCGACTTCGACCTGGTCGCGATGGACGAGGCCTCGCAGGCCTCCGAGCCCTTGTCCTGGGTGCCGCTGACCGTCGCGAAGAAGGCCGTCTTCGCCGGCGACGCCAACCAGCTCCCGCCCACGATCTACTCCAAGGAGGCCGCCGACGGGGGCCTGGCGGTCACGCTCTTCGACCGGCTCAAGGACCTCCTGCCCGCGTCCCTGCAGACGCTGCTGCGCGTCCAGTACCGGATGCACGGCGACATCATGCGCTTCCCGTCGGACCGCTTCTACGAGGGCAAGCTGATCGCGCACGAGTCGGTGGCCGAGCACACCGCTGACGAGCTGCCCGGCGTGGCGGCGGGCCCGCTGACCTCGCGCCCGCTGACCTTCGTGGACACCGCGGGGGCCGGCTTCGACGAGGCCTGGAACGACCTGCTGGAGTCGCGCGAGAACGCCGGCGAAGCCGAGCTGGCGGTGAAGATCCTCCACGAGCTGCTCGGCGCGGGGCTGGAGCCCCGCCAGATCGCGATCCTGACCCCGTACGTCGCGCAGTCGAAGCTCCTGAAGACCCTGGTCCGCGAGCCGGGACTGGAGATCGGCTCGGTGGACGGCTTCCAGGGGCGCGAGAAGGAGGCCGTGATCCTGAGCCTGGTCCGCTCCAATGAGACCGGCGAGATCGGCTTCCTGTCCGACATGCGGCGCCTGAACGTGGCCATCACCCGCGCGCGCCGCTGCCTGGTGGTGATCGGCGACTCGGCCACCGTCACGCGCCACGAGACCTACCGCAAGTTCGTGGAGTACGCCGACTCGCTGGGCGCCCACCGCTCGTCGTACGAGTGGACGCATGGCTGACGACGCCGCCGAGGAGCGCCGCCGCGTCTTCCGCGAGCGCGCCCCGGAGCTGCGCGCCGCGCTGGTGGCCGAGCTCTCCGCGTGCCTGGCGCGCGCCGCGGCGCTGGCCGCCGACGAGACCGCCGTCCTGCGCCATCTGCTCGCCCACGCCGGCTTCTCCGAGGGCGGGCTCTACCTGTCCGACTTCGCCGCGCTCTGGGGGGAGGCCGAGTCCTGGGTCCCGCCCGTGCCCCTTCCCGCCCCGCGCGCCCGCGCCGCGGCCGAGGCGCTGGCCCGCCGCGGCGTCCTGCGCGGGCTCCCCGGGGAACTGGGCCCCCGCGAGGGCGGCGTGCTGGTGGACGGCGCCGTCCTGCGCGCGCTGGCCCCC
>JAJXTZ010000017.1 GCA_021783355.1 bacterium
CCGCCGCGCGGGCGGCGACCAGGGCCTCGTCGGCGTGGGCCGTCAGGTTCGTCGGGCACAGGACGCGGCGCACGCGCAGCGGGCCCTCGTACTGGCGCACGATCAGGACCGGGACCCGCGCGCGCGACGACGCTCTCGGCGATGGAGCCGGCCGCCGCGCGGTCCAGCCCCTTGCGCCCGTGCGTCCCCATCACGATCAGGTCCGCCACGCGGCCGCGTCCCAGTTCCGGGGCCACGCGCTCGGGACGCCCGCGCACGGTGCGCACGTGCAGGCGGCCGGCGGGCAGGCCCGCGGCCTCGCGGCGCAGGCGCTCCTCGCGCCAGGCGCGGAACTCGCGGAACTGGCGCGCGACCTCGCCGGGGTCGTCCTCCACGGCCACGCCCAGCAGGCTGGGCGGCAGGGCCTCCGCGCAGATCACCGACAGGGAGGCCCGGAAGCGCTTGGCCAGCTCGCGGCCGGCGCGGACCGCGGCCAGCGACGGCTCGGTGAGGTCGGCGGGAACGAGGATGCGGCGGGGCGGGAACCGGGTCATGGCGGGACCTCCTGGGCGTCCCTTCTTCTAGCAACGATCGTGCCCGCGCCGGCTTGGCCGGGGCGCCGCGAATCTGTTAAACTCGCGGCCATATGAAGAACCGCGCTCTCGCCGTCCTGGCCGTCCTCGCCGTCTTCGCCGCCGCCGCGTGCGACAAGAAGTCCGCCCCGGCGTCGTCCGCCGCTCCCGCGCCCGCCGCCGCCCCCGCCGCGGCGCCCGTCCCCGCCGCCGCGGCCAACCCGGCGCTCCTGGAGCCCGAGAAGGCGACCGCGACCGCGCCGGCCGTCTTCAAGGTCAAGTTCGAGACCTCGAAGGGCGACTTCGTCGTCGAGGTGCACCGCGACTGGGCGCCGCACGGCGCCGACCGCTTCTACAACCTGGCCAAGATCGGCTTCTTCGACGGCTGCGAGTTCTTCCGCGTGATCGACGGCTTCATGGCCCAGGTCGGCATCCACGGCGACCCCGCGGTCTCCGCCAAGTGGCGCGGCGCGGACATCCCCGACGATCCGCCGTCCGGCCATTCGAACACGCGCGGCATGGTCACCTTCGCGACCGCGGGTCCCGGGACCCGCACCACGCAGTTCTTCATCAACTTCAAGGACAACTCCTTCCTGGACAACCAGGGCTTCCCGCCCATCGGCAAGGTGGTGGAAGGCGACGCGGTCCTGGACCAGCTCTACCGCGGCTACGGCGAGGGCGCGCCCCAGGGCGCCGGCCCGTCGCAAGGCCTCATCGAGACCCAGGGCAACTCGTACCTGAAGGCGGAGTTCCCGCAGCTCGACTTCATCAAGTCCGCGCGCCTGATCGACTAGGCCGAAAGGCCCAGGCGACGACTGGGCCCCGTGCTATAATCTGGACATGGCACGGGGCCCCTTCTTTTCCCCTCCGCGCGCCGGCGGCGCTCTGCTGGCCGCGCTCCTGGCCGTCCTTCCGGCGGCCGCGCGCGCGACGCCCCCCTCGGCCGCCCAGCTCGACGCCCTCTTCGACGGCCGCCGCGTCCGCGCCGCCTCGGCCGTCGACGTCTCCAGCGGCCCCCGGGCCGCCGGCCGCATCGCCGCCCAGACCCGGGCCGCGGGGCTCGACGGCTGGCTGGAGCTCGAGCGCGGGATCGCGCTCCAGAAGATGCTGGCCAACGTCTCCCCGCCCGGCGCGGCCCCCGGCTCGGTCGCCGCCTCGCCGTCGCACGCGGACCCGGACTACTGGTACAACTGGCGCCGCGACGCCGCGCTGACCATGCAGGAGGTCGTCGCGCTCTACGAGAAGTCCGCGGACCCCGCCCGGAAGGCCGCCTACCTCAAGATCCTCACCGACTACGCGTCCTTCGTGAAGAAGGAGCAGGCCGCCGCGACTTCCGCCCCCGCGGGGCTGGGCGAGCCCAAGTACAACATGGACGGCACGCCCTACACCGGCCCGTGGGGCCGCCCGCAGGACGACGGCCCGGCCGAGGAGGCCAGCACGCTGATCGAGATGGCGCGCGCGTTCCTCCAGGCGGGCCGCAAGGACCTGGCCGCCGGGCTCTACGGCGACTTCAAGACCGGCATCAAGGCCGACCTGGAGTACGTCTCGCACAACTGGGGCGAGACCAGCTTCGACGTGTGGGAGGAGGTCAAGGCCCACCACCTCGACACGCAGGTCGCGCAGCGCAACGCCCTGCGCGAGGGCGCCTGGCTGGCGCGCCGCCTCGGCGACGCCGGCGCCGCCGACTGGTACGACGAGCAGGCCGCGGCGCTGGAGCAGTCGCTGGGCCGGTTCTGGGACCCGCAGAAGGGCTACCTGGTCTCCTCCCGCGACCGCGACGGCGGCCTGGACTACAAATCCAGCGGCCTGGACGCGGCCGTCATCCTGGCCGCCATCCACCGCCGCCCGGTGGACGGCGAGGCCCTGCCCGCCGGGGAGGACGCCGCGTACTCCGCGACGGATCCCCGCGTGCTGGCCACCGCCGAGGCCCTCAAGGAACGCTTCCGTTCCGAGTACGGCATCAACGGCCGCGGCCCCGGCGTCGCCATCGGGCGCTACCCGGAAGACAAGTACTTCGGCGGCAACCCTTGGTTCCTGCTGACCGCCGCCTTCGCCCAGCTCGACTACATGGCCGCCAAGGACTTCCGCGGCCGCGGCGCCATCCCGGTGAAGGACGCGGACCTGGCCTTCTTCCGCGGGATCCTCGGCGCGGCCGGCGGCGCGCTGAAGGCGGGCGCGACCCTGCGCGCGGGCGACCCGCTCTTCGACGCCGTCCTGCGCGGGCTCAAGGCCGACGGGGACGCGGAGCTGGCCTGCGTGCGCGCGCACGCGGGGCCGGACGGCTCGCTCTCCGAGCAGATGGACCGGGACTCCGGCTACATGACCTCGGCGCGCGACCTGACCTGGAACTACGCCAGCATCCTGTCCGCCCTGGCCGCGCGCGACGCGCTGAACTAGCGCTTGCGCTCGTAGACGCCGACCAGCTCCGTCTCCGCCAGGACCGCGCCCTTCATCGCCGCCAGCACCTCGGCCTTCGTCGCGCGGGGCTTCAGCCCCAGGACCCTGCTCAGCGCGTAGAGCTTGAAGCGGTAGTGGTGCGGCCAGCCGGGCGGCGGGCAAGGGCCGTAGTAGCCGACGCGCTCGAAGGAGTCGACGCCCCAGCACGCGCCCTGCTTGGCTCCGGCCATCACTTCCTCGTCCTTCGCGAGCCCCTCGGCGACGTCGCGGCGCCCGGCCAGGACGTCGTAGAGCACCCAGTGCACCCAGGTCCCGGCCGGAGCGTCGGGGTCGTCCATGATCAGGGCGAAGCTCTTCGTCTTCTCCGGCCAGCCGGACCAGCGCAGGGTCGGCGACAGGTCGTCCCCGTCGCAGGTGTGCGCCTTCGGGATCCTCTGCCCGTCCTTGAACGCCGGGCTCGTCAGGGTGAAGCTCATCGCGCGCCTCCCGTCCGCCTTCCGTCTCGCGGCCGCGGACGCGGCTCCCCCCAGGAGCAGGAGCACCGCGGCGATCGTCAGCCGCCTCATAGCCGGAGGATAGCCCTCACGCCCGCCCCGGCGCAACCCCGGCGCCTACTTCACGACCGCGGAGGCGTAGACGAACTCGATGCCCTCGGCCTGGAGCTTCGGGATCTCGGACACCAAGCACTCGTAGGTGCCGTGGTAGTAATGGTGGCCGATCGCGACGGCCGTCCCGTGCCGGCGCGCCTGCGCCGCCGTGTAGCGCAGCCAGTGGACGCAGACGGCCTTGTCCTTGGCGACCGCCGCGGCGAAGACCTTCGGGTCCTTCGAGCGCCGGGCCTTCGGCTCGTGGCCGCCGTCCAGGAAGATGCCGTTGACGGCGGTCGGCACGCCCGCCTTGCGCGCCTCGGCGAACGCGACGGACTTGGGCGAGACGCGGCTGTCGAGGAAGTAGATGCCCTTGGTCTTCAGCAGCGCCATGAACTTGGCCATCATCGGGCGGTTCATCGTGCCGCGCAGCGACTGGTGGTTGTTGAGGCCGACCGCGCCCGGGATCTGGCGGAACGCCTTGTCGAGGAGCGCGGTCACGCTCTTCCAATCCTTCGGGGAGACGCGGTCCTTCGGCAGCTCGAGGTTCTGGTACCGGTCGAACGGGTAGTGGATGATCAGCTCGTGGCCCGAGGCCTTGATCTCGGCGGCGACCTTCGTCGTGCGCGGCGAGACCGGCATGTCGGCGTAAGTCATCGGGAACTTCAGCTTCATCCAGTCCTCGTCGGGCACGTCCTTCCGGTAAGTCAGGCCGAAGTCGTCGATGACGACGGCCACGCGCGGCGCCGCGGCCGGCGCGGGGGCCGGCGCGGGGACCGGCGCGGCGAAGGCGGCGACGGCGAGCAGCGGGAGCAGCGCGAGACTGGTTTTCATGATCCTCCGTGGCGACGCGTCCGGGGCCTATAGGCCGTACAGCTCCCCGAACTTGGCGCGCAGATATTTCAGGTACGGCGCGGCCGAGATCGGCCCGCCGCAGGCGCGGCGCACGAGCTCCTCGGCGGCGTACTTGCGGCCGTGGCGGTGGACGTTGTCGACGAGCCAGCCCAGGAGCGGCGCGCCGTCGCCGCGCTCGAGCGCGGCGGGGATGCCCGGGCGCGCGGCCAGGGCGGCGTCCCAGAGCTGCGCCGAGATCATGTTGCCGACGGCGTAGGTCGGGAAGTAGCCGATCAGGCCCGAGGCCCAATGCACGTCCTGTAGGACGCCGCGCGCGTCGTCGGGCGGGACGATCCCCAGGTAAGTCCGAGACTTGGCGGCCCAGGCCTTCGGCAGGTCGGCCACGGCCAGGCGGCCGGACAGGAGCTCGCGCTCCAGCTCGAAGCGGATCAGCACGTGCAGGCCGTAGGTCAGCTCGTCGGCCTCCACGCGGACGTGGGTGGCCTCGGCGCGGTTGACGGCGCGGTACAGGTCCTCGGCCGACAGGCCCGCCGCCTGCGGAAAGAGTTCCGCGAAGCGGGCGCGCCAGCGGCGCCAGAACGGGCGGCCGCGCCCGACCTGGTTCTCCCAGAGCCGGGATTGGGACTCGTGCACGGCCATCGTGGCCCCGCCGGTCAGCGGCGTGCTCTTGGGGTCCGGCCCGGCGTTCTGCTCGTAAAGGCCGTGGCCGGCCTCGTGCATGACGCCGAAGAGGGCGCTGAAGGGCAGGTCCTCGCGGTAGCGCGTGGTCAGGCGCACGTCGTCGGGGGCGATGCCGGTGGAGAACGGGTGCGCGGACTCGTCCAGGCGCCCGCGCGCGAAGTCGAAGCCCATGGAGCGCGCCACCTCCAGGCCCAGCTCGCGCTGGCGCGCGGGGTCGAAGGAGCCGGAGAGCTCCGGGACGCGGACCGAGCCCGCCTTGGCGGCCACGGCCTTCACCAGCGGCACCAGGCCCGCCTTCATCTCGGCGAAGAGCTCGTCCACGCGCGCCGTGCTCATGCCCGGCTCGAACTCCTCCAGCCAGGCGTCGTACGGGTCCGGGAAGTCCCCCAGGGCCGCGGCCTGGCGCCGCTTGAGCGCGAAGAGCTCCTCCAGGCGCGGCCGGAAGCGGGAGAAATCGCTCGCCGCGCGGGCCGCCGACCAGTCCTCCTGCGCCAGCGCCGTCAGGCGCGCCAGCTCGGCCACCAGCACCGCCGGCTGGCGCGAGCGCCGCCGCCATTCCCGCGCCGCCCAGCGCACCAGGGCCGCGTCGTCGTCGTCGCGCCCCTCGGCCGACGGGACCAGGGCCGCGATCCAGCGCCCGGTCTCGGGCGCCGTGAAGAGCTCGTGCGCGGTCTTCTTAAGGATCCCGAGGTGATGGGCCCGCGCCGCCGCGCCGCCGCGGGGCATGACCGTCTCCTGGTCCCACTCCAGCAGGTCGGCCGCCTTGCCCAGCGCGTGGAACTCCACGAGCCGCTCGCGCAGGGCGGCCCGCGTCGCGTCGTCGGTCCGGGTCGCGCTCTTCACGCGGGCATTATATCAAGCCCGGGGGTCGAGCGGGGCCGCACCCCGAGAACCCCCCGGCCGCGGATCGGTCCGAAGCCGTTCGGCCTGCCGGAGCGGCGCGCGGCGCTACTTCTTGAGCGACTGGACCAGCTTGACCTTCTCCATGCGCACCGGCTCCACCGGCCGGTCGCCGCGGTCGCGCTTGACGGCCGCGATCTTGGTCACGACGTCCAGACCCTCGATCACCTGGCCGAAGACCGCGTGGCGGTCGTCCAGGTGCGGCGTCGGTCCGTGCGTGATGAAGAACTGCGAGCCGCCGGTGTCGGGGCCCGCGTTGGCCATGGAGAGGACGCCGGCCTTGTCGTGGCGGAGCTTCGGGTGGAACTCGTCCAGGATGGTCCAGCCGGGGCCTCCGCGGCCGGTCCCGGTCGGGTCGCCGGTCTGCACCATGAAGCCGGGGATCACGCGGTGGAAGAGCACGCCGTCGTAATAGCCCTTCTCCACGAGCTTGATGAAGTTGGCGACGGTGTCCGGCGCCTCCTTCGGGAAGAGCTCGACGGCGATCTTGCCCAGCGTGGTCTCGATGACGGCGACGGGATTGTCGGTCTTGTACGGGCGGTCGGCCATGGGGGTGTCCTCCGGGTTCAGCGTTTGAAGCAGCGCCGGCAGCGCGCCTCGTATTTGTCCGCGGCGCCGACCTCGACGACCTTGCGCCCGCCGCTCAGGCGCTGGGAGCGGTTGGCGGGGTTGCCGCAGACCATGCAGATCGCGAGATTCTTGGTCACGAACTCGGCCACGCCCATCAGGCGGGTGGTGACCGGGAACGGCACGCCGCGGAAATCCTGGTCCAGGCCGGCCACGATCACGCGCCGCCCGTCGTCGGCCAGCCTCTCGCAGACGTCCACGATCTCCTCGTCGAAGAACTGGACCTCGTCGATGCCGACGACCTGCGCGTCCGGGGCGACGCGGGTCAGGATGTCGCGCGCACGGGCCACGGCGATGGACGGGGTCTTGCTCAGGTCGTGGGAGACGATGTGGCTCTTCGCGTAGCGCACGTCGAGCGCGGAGTTGAAGACCTGGACCTTCTGGCGCGCGATCTGCGCCAGACGCAGGCGGCGGATCAGCTCCTGGGTCTTGCCCGAGAACATGGAGCCGACGACGGCCTCGATCCACCCTCCGCCGGTGTGGCCCCAAGCCACCGGGGCGGCCGGGCGGTGCCCGTTGCGCACGACGCTCTTCTTGCGTTCGATCATCGCCGCTTGTACTGCGTCTTGTAGTAGGAGCGGTAGCCGCCGTCGTTTTTGAGCGGGCGCCACCAGCGCTCGTTGGCGCGGTACCAGGCGATGGTCTCGCGCAGGCCCGCGTCGAAATCGTAGGCGTGCCGGAAGCCCAGCCCGAGCAGCTTGCCGCAGTCCAGCGCGTAGCGCCGGTCGTGGCCCTTGCGGTCGGCGACGCGCTTCACCAGCCGCGCGTCCTTCCCCATCAGCTTGAGCACGCGCTCGAGCAGCTCGCGGTTGCGGCAGGTGTACGACCCGCCGATGTTGTACACCTCGCCGAGCGTCCCCTTCTCCAGCACGGCGAGGATCGCGCGCGCGTGGTCGACCACGTGCAGCCAGTCGCGCACCTGGCGGCCGTCGCCGTACATCGGGAAGGGCTTGTCCTCCATGAAGTTGGTGATCATGAGCGGCAGGGCCTTCTCGGGGTACTGGTACGGGCCGTAGTTGTTGGACGCGCGCGTGGTCAGCACCGGCGCCTTGTGCGTGACGAAATAGGAGCGGACCAGCAGGTCCGAGGCGGCCTTGGAGGCCGCGTACGGGCTGTTGGGCTCCAGGCTGTCCCCCTCCTTCGAATAGCCCCGCGGCACCGAACCGTAGACCTCGTCGGTGGAGACGTGGAGGAAGCGGCGGACCCCGTGGCGCAGCGCGGCGTCGAGCAGGACCTGGGTCCCGACGATGTTCGTCGTCAGGAACGCCGACGCGTCCAGAATCGAGCGGTCCACGTGGGTCTCGGCCGCGAAGTGGACGACCTTCTCGCAGCCCTTCATCGCGCGGTCCACGGCCTTCCGGTCGCGGATGTCGCCCTTCACCCAGCGGTGGCGGGACTTGGGAAGGTCGGCGACGCTGGCGGGGTTGCCCGCGTAGGTACGCAGGTCCAGGTTGACCACCGACCACGACGGGCGGGTCTTCAGCGCCTGGCGGATGAAGTTGGAGCCGATGAAGCCCAGACCGCCGGTGACCAGGACTTTCACGGCCTCCCCCTCACTTTCGTCCGGCGACGAACCAGTCCCAGGTCTCGCGCAGGCCCTGCTCGAAGCCCTTGACCGGCTTGTAGCCCATCACGCGGCGGATCTTGGCGTTGTCCGCCCAGGTCTTGCGCACGTCGCCGGCGCGCATCGGGTGATGGCGGCGCTCCAGGCGGCGACCGACGATCCGTTCGATCACTCGGATCATGTCCAGGAGCGAGTAGGTCTGGTTGTTGGCGACGTTGAACACCTCGCCGGAGACCTTCGACGCCGGGGCGCGCGCGGCCAGCCAGTTGGCCTGGACCACGTTGTCGATGTGCGTGAAGTCGCGCGACTGCAGGCCGTCCCAGTGCACGTCGAGGGGGACGCCGGCGAGCGCCTGCTCCATGAACTTGGGGATGACGGCCGAGTACAGGGACTCCGGGTCCTGACGCGGGCCGAACACGTTGAAATAGCGCAAGGCCACGGTCTCCAGGCCGAACGACTTGGCCCAGCACACCGCGTAGTTCTCGCCGGCCAGCTTGCTGACCGCGTAGGGCGAGAGCGGCTGGGGGCGCATGTCCTCGCGCTGCGGGTAGACGCGGCAGCCGCCGTAGGCGGAGCTCGACGAGGCGTAGACGAAGCGCTTGACCTTGGCCGCGCGCGCGGCGACGAGCATGTTCAAGGTGCCGGTGATGTTGGCCTCGTTGGACGGCAGCGGGCGGTCCATGGACTTCGGCACCGAGCGGATCGCCGCCTCGTGCAGGACGAAGGCCGCCCCGCGGCAGGCCTTCGCGCAGTCGGCCGGGCGGGTGATGTCGCCTTTCACGAACTCGATCTCGCCGCGCACGGCCTTCAGCTTGCCCAGGCTCCCGGTCGAGAGGTTGTCCAGCACGCGGACGCGCTGGCCGCGCCGGACCAGGGACTCCGCCAGATGGGAGCCGATGAAGCCGGCTCCGCCCGTCACCAGCCACAGTGGTCGAGTCATCGGAGGCTCATTTTAGCATTTCGGCCGGGTCAGGGCCGCATGTCCCCGCCGGCCGCGCGCTCGGGGAACCACTCGGCCTCCCAGTCGCGGCGCGGGGCCTGCGCGGGGTCGGTGGAGCCGAACTTGAAGTCCACGCGGACCGACGCCTCGCCGACGCCGCCGGTGCGGAAGCGGGCGGCCAGCTTGGTGTAGAAGTCGTGCCAGCGCTGGGTCCAGGCGATCTCCTTGTCGAAGACGCGCAGGCCGTGCGCGTCGGCGACGCCGCCGGAGCTCTCCACCAGGCCGCGCAGGCCCACGGACACGCGCCACGAGGGGCTCGACGGGGCGATCGCGAAGTCCACGGAGCCGTAGTAGTGGTTCGGGTCGGCCAGGTTGTAGGAGACGCCGCCGCCCAGCGACGGGCCGGTCTCGTCGCCCCAGCGCGCGTCGGCGATCAGCGCGCGCTCGCCCTGCTGGAGCTGATAGTCGTTGCGCAGGGTCAGACTGAGCAGGTCGGAGGCGTCCCAGCTGGCTTCGGCGACGACCGGCTGCAGGCGCTCGCGAAAGCCCACGCTCCGGTCGCGGAAGGTGCGGAAGTCCCAGCCCGAGGACAGGCGCGCCCAGACGCGCGGCAGGGGCAGGAAGCGGTCCGACACCGAGAACAGGTCCGCCTCCACGCCCTTGTCCGCCGCGCCGGCGTCGTCCGAGAGGGAGCCCGGCTGCAGGCGCCGCGCGTAGGCCTGGGTGAGGTCCCAGTCGCCCGCCGGCGTGCCCACGCGCAGGGTCCCGGCCGCCGACCAGCGCCCGACGGCGGCGTCCAGGCGAGTGGCGGTGCTGGCGGCGGAGCCGTAGGACTCGTCGAAGCGGTTGTAGTAGGTCTCGCCGTAGTCGAGCTTGGGCGAGAAGCTGACGCCCCGCGCCAGGTGGAAGCTGCGCGTGCCCTCCCAGCCGCCGGAGACGGTCTTCTGCAGGAACGAGCGCGACGAATCGAAGTTGTTGTCCGCGGCGCCGCTGAGCGTGTTGAGCCAGGGCAGGCCCCGCACGCTGAGCGGCTGGCTCTGGTAGGTGAGGCTCGGGGCGTCCTCCCGGGTCTTCAGGAAGCGCCGCCCGGAGGCGTCGGCCGTGTCCAGGCGCGAGTAGGCCAGGCGCACGACGCCGGTCTTGAAGCGGTGGACGACCGCGCCGTCGTTGACCAGGTACGGCGTCACGCGGAAGCTGCTGGAGCGCGCGTAGGCGTTGTTGAAGTCGGCGTCGGACTGGATTTGGAAGCGGCCCTGGAAGGAGGTCGAGGAGCCGAGGGACTGGTAGTCGTTGGCCAGCAGGGTCCAGCGGTTGTCCCCGGTGGAGGTCTCGTGGATGCGGTAGCCGTACAGGTCGCCGCGCGAGTCCTCGCCCTTGTGCCGCTCCAGCTCGCCGCCGTACCCGAAGCCCTGGCGGGCGTAGGCGTCGGCGTAGAGCTTGCTGTACAGGGAGTCCGAGTACTGGGTCAGCAGGGTGTTCTTCAGGAACGGGCCGTTGCGGCGGTCCAGGCCCGGCGAGCTCTTCCAGCCCAGCCAGTGGCGCTTGGTCAGGGGCTTGTAGAGGAACGGAGTGTAGAACACGGGCACGCGGCCCAGGTAAAAGAGGACGTTGGTGGCCGTCATCCGCTTCTTGGGCACGACGCGCACCGACGAGGCGTGGAAGTGGTAGTCCGGCGGCTTGCGGTCGCAGGAGGTGAAATCCGCGTCGCGGTACTGCAGGCGGCGGTCGGCGCCGAGCTTGGCCTCGCGCGCGCGGATGGTCCACGAGGCCATGCCGGCCGAGGTGTTCTCCAGGCGGCCGGTGTGCTTGGCGAAGTCGAACTCGCCGGACTCGCCGTACACGGCCGACCAGCCGTCCTCGATGAGCAGCGGCCCGTCCGAGCGCCCCGTGCGCTTGTCCGTGTCCACCCACAGGTCCTGGCCCTTGACCGTCCAGGTGGACTCCTTGAGCTCCACGTTCCCGGACAGGTGCAGCAGCGAGCGGTCCGCGTCGAACTCGGCCCGATCGGCCTTGTAGTCCGCGTGCGGTCCCGGCGGGGGCGGCGGCAGGGCGTAGTCCGCGGCCGCGGCGGGAGCCGCCAGCAGGAGGACCAGCAGCGCCGTCCTCAACGGCTCTCCCGCGACAGCAGGGCCGCCCCCACGCAGCCCCAGTCCCGGTCGGCCGGGGCGCTGAGGCGCAGGCGCGCGAACGGCTCGCGGAACGGCTGGGCGGCGAACACGCGGCGCACGGGGTCCAGGATCAGCCGCCCCGAGCGCGCCACGCCGCCCAGCAGGAGCACCGCGTCGGGGTTGAAGGTCAGGACCAGGTTCGACAGGCCCACGCCCAGCCAGGTCCCGGCCTCGTCCCAGACGGCGCGCGCGCCGGGGACGCCCGCGCGCGCGGCGTCGGCCAGGGCCTTGGGCGTCAGCGGGGACGGGACGCGGCGCATGCGGCGCCGAGCGATGCGCAGCAGGCCCGCGGTGCCGGCGTAGGCCTCCAGGCAGCCGCGCTTGCCGCAGCCGCAGAGCGGCCCCTTCGGGTCCAGCGTCTGGTGGCCCACTTCGCCCGCCGCGCCGTCGGCCCCGCGGTGCAGGCGCCCGTCCAGGATCAGCCCGCCGCCCACGCCGGTGCCCAGCGTGACCCCGACCACGTGGCGCGCGCGCTTCTTGAGACCCACCGCGTATCCGCCCCAGACGGCGGCGTTCGCGTCGTTGTCGGCGACGGCGCGCACCTTCAGCGCGCGCTCGAAGGCGCGCTTGAAGGAGAAGCCGACCCAGCGCCTCAGGTTGGGCGCGAACAGGAGCGTGCCGGTCGCGGCGTCCACGCCGCCGGCCAGGCCCAGGCCGACGCTGTCGAAGCGCCAGTCCTTCACGGCGCCGGCCACGCGGCGCACGAACTCCTCCGGAGGGCGCCCCGGCTCGGTGGGCATGGACACGGAGCGCAGCAGGGTCCCGTCCTTGGCCGCCAGGCCGATCTTCACGAAGGTGCCGCCCACGTCCACGCCCACGGACGAGCCTCTCATGACTTCCTCCCGACGGCCTTCAGGGCCTCCCCGGCCAGGTACAGCGAGCCCGCGCAGACCGCGACGGCCGCGGCCCGCGGCTCGCGCCGCCAGCGGCCGATCGCCGCGCGCGCGCTCCGCTCCACGGTCACGCGAGCCCGGGGCGCGGCGCGGCGCACGGCTGCGGCCAGCGCCAGGGGGTCCAGCGCGCGCGGGCTGTCCGGGCGCACGACGACGACCTCCGTCAGGAAGGGCGCCAAGGGCGCCAGCACGCCGGCCGCGTCCTTGTCGCGCAGGAGCCCCAGGATCCAGCGCGACGGTCGCCGGGACCAGGGCGCGGCGGCCCAGGTGTCGGCCAGCGCGCGCGCGGCCTCCGGATTGTGCGCGCCGTCCACCACCAGCGTGCGGCGGCCCAGGCGGACCGGGTCGAAGCGGCCCGGCCAGCGCACGCGGGACAGGCCCTCGCGCCACGCGGCCTCGCTCACGCGCAGGCCGGAGGCGTCCACGGCCGCGCGCGCCAGCGCGGCGTTGCGTCCCTGGCGCGCGCCCAGCAGCGACAGCCGGTACTCGCGCCCCGACGGGGCGCGCAGGACCTGGACGCCGCGGCGCCAGTCCGCGCGGACCGTCCGCCACGCGCGGCGCACGACGACAGGCGCGCCGCGCTTGGGCAGGCGGCGCAGGACCGGCAGGTCCGGGAACACCGCCGGGCGGCCGGCCTTGAAGATGCCGGCCTTCTGGGCGGCGATGCGCTCCTTCGTCCGTCCCAGGAAGGCCTGGTGGTCCAGGTCCACGGAGGTGACGATCGCGGCCAGGGGGGCCCGGACGACGTTCGTCGCGTCCAGCCTCCCGCCCAGGCCCGTCTCCAGCACCATGACCCCGCAGCGCCTCTCGGCGAACCACTGGAAGGCGACGGAGGTCAGCAGCTCGAAGTAGGTCAGCCGCCCGCCGGGGTCGGCCGCCAGCGCCCGCGTCATCAGCCGCGCGAAGTCCGCGCGCGGGATGGGGCGTCCGTCCACGGCGATCCGCTCGCGGACCTCGAAGAGGTGCGGCGAGGTGTAGAGCCCGACGCGCAGGCCCGACGCGCGCAGGACGGCGGCCAGCATCGCGCAGGTCGCGCCCTTGCCGTTGGTCCCCGCGACGTGGAACGCGGGGACCGCCTCCTGGGGACCGCCCAGGCGGGCGAGGTGGGCGCGCACGCGGTCCAGGCCCAGCTCGATGCGCGCCTCCTGGCGCGCCTCCAGGGCGGCCAGCGCCCGCCCGTAGTTCATTTCAGGCGCTCGACGCGGGCGCCGGCGCGGGCGAGCTTCTTCTCCACCGCCTCGTAGCCGCGGTCGATGTGGTAGACGCGCGAGATCACGGTGCGGCCCTTGGCCGCCAGCGCCGCGATCAGGAGCGCCGCCCCGGCACGCAGGTCGGAGGCCATGATCGGCGCGCCCGACAGGCGCTCGACGCCGGCCACCACCGCGGTGCCGCCGGAGGCGGCGATCTGCGCGCCCATGCGCGCCAGCTCGGCGGCGTGCATGAAGCGGTTCTCGAAGACGGTCTCGCGGACCTTGGCGAAGCCCGCGGCCAGCGTCATCAGCGCCATCCACGGGGCCTGCAGGTCCGTCGGGAAGCCCGGGTAGGGCTCGGTGCGCACCGAGACGGGCTTGGGGCGGCGCTCCATGCGCAGCTCGATCCAGCCCCGGCCGCTCTTGACGGTCGCGCCGGTCCTGCGCAGGGCGGCGATGACGGCCTCCAGGTGTCCGGCGTCGGCGCCGGTCAGGCGCACGAGCCCGCGCGCGGCGGCCGCGGCGATCAGGAAGGTGCCGGCCTCGATGCGGTCCGGGATGACCTTGTGGCGCGCGCCGTGCAGGCGCGCGCGGCCCTCGACGGTCACCGTCGCGGTCCCGGCCCCGGTCACCTTGGCGCCCAGCTTGGTCAGGAACGCGCCCAGGTCCTCGATCTCGGGCTCGCGCGCGGCGTTGCGGATGACGGTGCGGCCCGGCACGGCGGCGGCGGCGGTCATCAGGTTCTCGGTGGCGCCGACGCTGGGGAACCGGAGCTTCACGACGCCCGGCTTGAGCCGGGGCGCGCTCAGGATGATGTCGCCCTGGTCGGCGATGCGGCGCGCGCCCATGGCCTCGAAGCCCTTCAGGTGGATGTCGATGGGGCGCAGGCCGATCGCGCAGCCGCCGGGGATGGGCACGCGCACCAGGCCGAAGCGGGCCAAAAGCGGCCCGGCGGCCAGCACGGAGGCCCGCATTTGCTTCACGATGTCGTACGGGGCCTGGGTCTTCAGGGACCCGGTGGACTCCACGCGTACGGCGGCGCCCTCCACGGTCGCGCGCTTGCCCAGGCTCTCCAGCAGGCGCACGGTGGTGCGGATGTCGCGCAGGGCCGTGGGGCAGTTCTCCACCACGCAGGGCTCGTCGGTGAGAAGTGTGGCGATCAGGATGGGCAGGGCGGCGTTCTTCGCGCCGCTGACGGGGACGGTCCCGGACAGCGGGCGCCCCCCCTCGATCACCAAGCGGTCCATGAGGGGCTCACTCTACCAATTTTCCGACGGCGATGCGGTCGCGGCCCTGAGCGTCCTTCTTGACGACGACGCCCTTGAAGCCCGCGGCGCGCAGGAGCCCGGAGACGGCGGGACCCTGGCGCTCCTCGATCTCCAGGGCCAGGTGTCCGCCGGGCTTGAGCATCGCCGCGGCGCCGGCGACGATGGCGCGGATCGCGTCCAGGCCGTCGCGGCCGCCGTCCAGGGCCAGGCGCGGCTCGGCCTTCACCTCGGGCTCCAAGGCGTCCAGGTCCTTCGTCGGGATGTAGGGCGGGTTCGACACCAGAAGGTCGGCCCAACCGCGCAGGGACTGGCGTCCGGAGAACAGGTCCTCGCGCACGAAGCGGATGCGGCGGTGGGCGTTGTGGGCCAGGGCGTTCTTGAACGCGAGGGCCAGGGCCTTGTCGCTGAGATCGGTGGCGATGACGGTGGCGGCGGGCAGGAGCTGGGCCAGGGCGATGGCCACGCAGCCGGTGCCGGTGCCGATCTCCAGGATCTTGGGCGCGGAGGCCGCGGAGGACTTGAGCAGGCGCTCGCACTCCACCACTAGCTCCTCGGTCTCCGGGCGGGGGATCAGGCAGTCGCGGGTCACCTCGATGTCCAGGCCCAGGAACGGCTGGGTGCCCAGGATGTAGGCCAACGGCTCGCGGCGGCCGCGGCGTTTGACCCAGTCCCAGAAGTGGAGGGCCTGGCGCTCGTTGAGCGGGGTCCTCCCGCGCGAGAGGGCGGTCGCCCGGCCCACGCCCAGCACCTCGGCCAGGAGGAACTCGGCGCTGGGACGCGCCTCCGGCACGCCGCGCTCCTCCAGGAAGGCCGCGGCCTTCTCCAGCCACTCGTCGGCGGTCATGCCTGTTCCGCCAGGCGCAGGCGCCGAGCCTCCTCGCGAAGGGCCTCCAGCACGGGCGCCAGGCCGCCGTCCATGATGCCGGACAGGTCGTGCCAGGAGCGCTCCAGGCGGTGGTCGGTCACGCGGCTCTGCGGGAAGTTGTAGGTGCGGATCTTCTCGGAGCGGTCGCCGGTGCCCACCTGGGAGCGGCGCGCGGACGCGTTCTGGGCGAAGGCCTTCTCGCGCTCCTGGTCCGCGAGCTTGGCCAGCAGGCGCTTCATCGCCTTCTCGCGGTTGCGGCCCTGGCTGCGCTCCTCCTGGCACTCCACCACGAGGCCGGTGGGAAGGTGGGTGATGCGCACGGCGGTCTCCACCTTGTTGACGTTCTGACCGCCGGCGCCGCCGGCGCGGTAGGTGTCGAACTTCAGGTCGTCGGGGCGGATCTGCACCTCGACCTCCTCCACCTCGGGCATGACGGCGACGGTGACGGTGGAGGTATGGATGCGGCCGGCGGCCTCGGTGGCCGGGACGCGCTGGACCCGGTGGACGCCGCCCTCGTGCCTCAGCCAGGAGTACACGCCCTTGCCGGAGACGAAGAGCACGGCCTGCTTGAGCCCCTTGAGGCCGGTCTGCGAGATCTCGTGCAGCTCCACGCGCCAGCCCTTGGTCTCGGCGAAGCGCGTGTACATGCGCAGGAGCTCCGCGGCGAACAGGGCGGCCTCGTCGCCGCCGGCCCCGGCGCGGATCTCCAAGAAGCAGTCCTTGTCGTCCGCGGGGTCCTTGGGCAGGAGGTCCAGCAGGATCTCGCGCTCCAGGGGGTCGCGGCGCGCCTCCAGGCGCGGGCGCTCCTCGGCGGCCACGGCGCGCAGTTCCGGATCGTCCTCCAAGGTCTTGAGGTCCTCCAGCTCCTTCTCCACGCGCGCCAGCTCGCGCACCTTGGCGATCACGCCGGAGAGCTGGGCGTGGCGCAGGGAGAGGGACTGGACCTCCGAGGACGACAGCGCCCCCGACGCGAGTCGGCTCTCGATCTCGCGGTGCTCGTCGTCCAGCTTGGCGATCCTGGGGTCCATGAGGGGGTCCTATAAAAGCGGGAGCCCCGGCGAGGCGTCCGCCGGGGCTCCAGTCGGAAGCGGCCCGCTAGGCGTCTTTCTTGGGAGCCTTGTCCTTCTTCGGAGCCTTCTTGGCGGCGGTCTTCTCTTCCTTGGTGGGAGCGGTGGAGAGGACCTTGGGGCGCTTGGCCGTGCCGCCGACGTGCGCCAGCTGCTTGGTGGACGCCTTCGCGGCCTTGCGCTCGACGGTCTTGCCGTCGGTGGCCACGAAGCGCTTCTTGAAGCGGTCGATGCGGCCCGCGGTGTCGAGCAGCTTCTGCTGGCCGGTGTAGAACGGGTGCGAGAACGCGGAGATGTCCAGCTTGACCAGCGGGTAGGACTTGCCGTCCTCCCACTGGACCGTGTCCTTCGCGTGGACGGTGGAGCGCGTCATGAACGACTCGTTCGTGGACACGTCCTGGAACACGACGGCGCGATAAACGGGATGGATGCCTTTCTTCATTGTCTGGGGTTCCCTAAAGAGGTTAAAAACGGCTTCGCGGCAGTATAGCAAAAAAAGGCCCGTCGGGGGGTCCGCGAGGCTCGCGACACGGCCGCGGGCGAAGGATGGCCTCTCATTGACGACATGCCCAGGACCCGCTTTGTTAGGATAGGGGCGCGATGCCCCCCTCGGTGTTCGCCGCCCTCCTCCTCCTGCTCGCGCCGCCCGCGCGCGCCGCCTTCGTGACCGACGTGGGCCGCGAGCGTCCGGCGCCGCGCGCCGAGTCGGGGGTGAGCTCCGACTCGGGCTTCGTCGCCGCCGAGGCCTTCGCGCCCGGCCGCGGCTCGGCCCCCTCGTCGCGGCCGGACGGGACGGGACGCGCGTCCTACGGCCTGCACGCCTACGTCCTCAACGCCTACGCCGACGACCGCCTAAAGTTCCTTGCGGACATGCTGGGCCTCGGCGACGAGGACGGCGGCGCCTGGAAGCCCGCGTCCTTCGACTACCTGCTGGGCGCCGCCACGCGGGGCTCCAACGGCAAGTGGAAGCTGCAAGTCGACCGCGACGAGGCGCTGACCCTGCGCGGCCCCTACGCCGAGACGCGCTACTGGGACGCGCGGTTCGCCCTGCTCTTCGGCGCGCAGGACGCGCCCCCCGGCGACCGCGCCCCCGCCGGCGCCTCGTGGTCCGGCGCGGCGTCGCTGGGCTGGCTGTGGAACAACCCCGACACCGCGGCGCGCGTGGACGGCACCGGGCGCGCCCTGCTCCGCTACGAGGGCATGCTGCAGGGAAGCCTGTCGGGCTTCCTCGTCCGCGGCGACGCCGTCTTCCTGACCGACCGCGGCGGCCCGCACTGGCGGCCGGTCGGCATGGACCTGTCCGCCGGCGCGGGCATCGGCGCGGGCGGCGGGGAGCTGATGCTCCTGTGGCGCGGGCGCGACACGCTGGACGGGCCGGGCTTCGCGTCGTACTACGAGCTGCGTCTCGCGATGCCTTTCGACGTCGGCGCGCCGAACTACACGGGACCGGGCGGCTAGGCGGCGCGGCGGCCCGTCAAAGCCCGCGCAGGAAGGCGGTCAGGCGCTCGTTGAAGGCGGCCGGATTCTCGACGGACGAGAAGTGGCCGGCGTCGGGGATGACGCTCAGGCGCGCGCCGGGGATGCGGGCGCGCATCAGCTCCGCGGCGGAGAGCGGAGTGACCTTGTCGTGGGCGCCGACCAGGACCATGGACGGGACGGTGATGCGGGCCAGGGCCGCGCTCATGTCCGGGCGGGCGGCCAGGGCCGCCAAGGCCGCCATGACGGCCTCCGGGGAGGCTTGGTAGGCCAGGGCCTTGAGGAAGCCGACCGCGCGCGGCCCCTCGGCCAGGGTCTTGGGCGCGAGCGCGTCCTGGAAGAAGGGGTCGGCGAAGGCGGCCGCGCCGTGCGCGCGCACGAAGTCCACGGCCCGCGCGCGCTTGACCTTGCCCTCGTTGGAATCGGCCTCGGCGCGGGTGTCGGCCAGCACCAGGGCGCGCACGCGCTCCGGGCGCTTCTCCACGGCGCGCAGGGCCGCGTAGCCGCCCATGGACAGGCCCACCAGGACCGCCTGCGCCGCGCCCAGGGCGTCCAGCGTCTCGAAGAGGTCGTCCACCGCGTGCTCCAGGAACCACGGGGCCCGGAGCGGCGTGCCGCCGAAGCCGGGCAGGTCGGGCATGATCGCGCGGAAGCCCTCCAGCGCGGGCAGCTGGGGCTCCCACATCGCGCCGGAGAGCGGGAAGGCGTGCAGGAGGACCACGGCGGGGTCCTTGCGGGAGCCGGCCTCGCGGACCGCCAGCCTCAACGCAGCCTCCGCGGGTCGCGCGCCGCCCGCGCGGTGCTGGTGCGGCCGATCACCTGGCGCGGGTTGACCGCGCGGCCGTAGCGGTCGCGGATCTCGAAGTGCAGGTGCGGGCCGGTGGACAGGCCCGTGGAGCCCACGCGCCCGATCATCGTCTTGCCGCGCATGACGATCTGCCCGACCTTCACGTAGATCTTGGACAGGTGGCCGTAGCGCGTGCTCTCTCCGTTGGAGTGGCGGATCTCGATGAGCTCGCCGTAGCCCTCGTGCCAGCCCGCCGCGATCACCCGTCCGGAGCGCGCCGGGTACACCGGGGTCCCGTACGGCTTGGGGATGTCGAAGCCGTCGTGGAAGATGCGCCGGTGGAGGATCGGGTGGA
The DNA here is from genome assembly GCA_021783355.1 of bacterium. Lineage (GTDB taxonomy): Bacteria > Elusimicrobiota > Elusimicrobia > UBA1565 > UBA9628 > GWA2-66-18. The sequence goes on from JAJXTZ010000017.1 coordinate 19,172, forward strand.
AGCGGTAGCCGAAGCCCGAGGAGATGCGCGGCCACAGCTGGGACGCGAACGGGAAGCGGTAGGTGTCGAAGCGGATCTTGACGCCGGGGATCAGGACCCGGTCGCCGCGGTCCAGCTCGTAGGGCGCCAGGAGCGCGATGCCGGGCATGTCGTTGGCCCGGACGATCAGCTCCTTGAGCGCCCGGCGCGCCTTGGTCCCGGTCCGGAACTGCGCGACTAGGCGGTCCAGCGTCTCGGAGGCCCGACGCACCTCGTAGAGCTCCCCGTCGCGGTTGGGGATGGTCAGGCGCATCCCGGGGTACATCAGGATCAGCTCGTTGTTGTTGGTGGACTGCAGCGCGCTCAGCGTGGTCCCGTACTCCTTGGCCAAGCGCGAGGCGCTGTACTCCCCCTTCTCCAGGCGGTGGACGGCGAACAAGAGCCGCCGCGACCGCGCCAGCGCCGCGGGCGCCGCCTCGTCGGGCCCCGCCGGCGTCAGCACGGAGAAGCGCGCGAACTCCCCCGCCGCCGGCAGGGGAGCGCCGGCCCGCGCGGGGCCGGCGCAGAGCAGGACCACGGCGGCCAGGGCCGCGCGAGCGCTCATCCCGCCAGGTTGGACAGCTCCATCGACTTCATGAAGTCCTTGTTGGACTTGGTGGAAAGGATCTTGTCGCGCAGCAAGTCCATGGCCTCCACGGACTGCAGCGGCGCCAGCACCTTGCGCAGGATCCAGATCTTATTGATCTCGTCCTCGCTGAGGAGCAGCTCCTCCTTGCGCGTGCCGGTGCGGTTGATCTCGATGGCCGGGAACATGCGCCGGTCGGCCAGCTTGCGGTCCAGGTACACCTCGGAGTTGCCGGTGCCCTTGAACTCCTCGAAGATCACCTCGTCCATGCGCGAGCCCGTGTCGATCAGGGCGGTGGCCAGGATCGTGAGGCTGCCGCCCTCCTCGATGTTGCGCGCCGCGCCCAGGAAGCGCTTGGGACGCTGCAGCGAGGTGGCCTCCAGGCCTCCGGAAAGCACGCGGCCCGACGACGGCGTGCAGGTGTTGTACGCGCGGGCCAGGCGGGTGATGGAGTCCAGCAGGATCACCACGTCCTTGCCCAGCTCCACCTGGCGCTTGGCCTTCTCCAGCACCATCTCCGAGACCTGCACGTGGCGCTCGGCCGGCTCGTCGAAGGTGGACGCCACCACCTCGCCCTTGATGGTCCGCTTCATCTCGGTGACCTCCTCGGGACGCTCGTCGATGAGGAGCACCAGGATCACCGTGTTGGGCTGGTTCTTGGCGATCGCGTTGGCCAGCTTCTGCAGGATCACCGTCTTGCCGGTCTTGGGCGGCGCCACGATCAGCCCGCGCTGGCCCTTGCCGATCGGGCAGATCAGGTCCATCAGGCGCGTGGTGACCTCCTCGCGGGTGGTCTCCAGGTTGTAGCGCTTGTCGGGGTGCAGCGGCGTCAGGTTGTCGAAGAGCGGCCGGTCCTTCAGCAGCTCCGCGTCGACGCCGTTGATGCGCTTGACCTGCAGCAGCGCCATGAAGCGCTCGCCGTCCTTGGGCGGGCGCACGAAGCCGGCCACCATGTCGCCCTTGCGCAGGCCGAACTTCTTGATCTGCGACGGGGACATGTAGATGTCGTCGGGACCGGGCAGGTACGAGTAGTCCGGCGAGCGCAGGAAACCGAAGCCGTCCGGCAGGACCTCGAGCACCCCCTCGTCGAAGATCATCCCGTTGGCCTTGAGCTGGCCCTCCACGATCTTGGCGATCAGCTCCTGCTTGCGCAGGCCGGAGACCCCGTCGAGCTGGAGCTCCTTGGCGAGGGCGGAGAGCTCGGCGATCGTCTTCTTGGCCAGCTCCGCGGTCTCCAAGGGCTTGAGCGGCGCCGCCGGGGCGGCGGGCGCGGCCGGGGCGGGCGCGGGCTTGGGGGTCTCGTGCGGCTCCGGGGTCTTAATCGGCGTTTCCATTCGGCGTTCCTCCATACAGAAGCGAGAGCCCGGCGTGAGCGGCCTTCACTCTCGCGTTCAAAGCGGCGCGGCTGCCGTCGTTGTCGATCGTCAGGTCGGCCCGCGCGCGCTTGCGCGCGGACGGCCACTGCGCGGCCATCCGGCGGCGGACCTCGGCGGGCGGCAGGCCGTCGCGCCGCGCCACGCGCCGGACGCGCTCGGCCTCCGGGCAGTCCACCAGCACCGTCGCGTCGAAATCCTTCTCCAGTCCGGCCTCGAACAGGAGCGGCGCGTCCACGACGACCACGCCCCTGAGCCGCGAGACCCGCGCCTTCATCTCGCGCAGGACCGGCGGGTGCGTCGCGCGCTCGAGCCTGCGGCGCTCGGCCGGCCGCCGGAACACCCGCGCGCCGAGCGCCTTGCGGTCGATGCGTCCCGAAGCGTCCAGCACCCCGCGCCCGAAGGCCCGGACGATTGCCGTCCAGCCCTCGCGGCCCGGCCGCGCCTGCTCGCGCGCGACCTGGTCCAGGCACACCGTCGCCGCGCCCAGGCGCTCGAACTCGGCCAGCGCGGCGGACTTGCCCGCCCCCAGGCCGCCGGTCAGCCCCACGACGAAGCGCCGGGGGCGCGTCATGAGGGCTTGTTCTTCTCCGAATAGCGGGCCATGATCCGCTTCTCGTCGTCGGTCAGCGACTCCAGGCCCGAGGCCAGGATCTTGTCCAGGATGCGGTCCACCTCGGCCATCTCGTCGGACGGCTCGGGGCGCGCGGACGCGGACGGGCGCGGGCGCGGACGCGCGGCGGGGCGCGGCGCGGGCTCGTCGCGCTCGGTCAGGCCCTTGAAGAAGGCCTTGGCGCGGATCTTCCACACCCACCACCAGCGGATGTACAGGTAGCCGGTCACCGCGCCGCCCACGTGCGCGAAGTGGGCCAACCCGGGCTCCCGGCCGGTCACGCCGAAGAAAAGCTCCAGCACGCCGAACAGGATCGCCATGTGCGCGGCCTTCACCGGGATCAGGAAGTACAGGTAGACCACCGCGTCCGGGTAGAGCATCGCGAAGGCGACGAGCAGTCCGAAGATGGCGCCCGACGCGCCGATCGTCGGGATCAGCGAGTGCGGATGCATGGCCACGCTGGTCAGCGCCGCCCCCACGCCGCACAGGAAGTAGAACTTGAGGAACTCGGCGCTTCCCCACTGCGCCTCCACCGGCATGCCGAACATCCACAGCGCGAACATGTTGAAGCCCAGATGCCACAGCCCGCCGTGCAGGAACAGGTAGGTGACCGGCTGCCACAGCCAGCGGTCGAAAAGGGTGTGCTGCGGGACCAGGCCGAACAGGTCGTAGACCTGCGGGCCCGCCAGGCGCGCCAGCACGAAGCCGAGCACGTTGGCGATCAGAAGCCATTTGACCGCGGGAGGCACCGCGCCGAAGTCGATCGGATCGTGCCGGAAGATCTTCGTCATGTCCCGCCCCCTCGCCCGGCCGGGATCTTCTCCATGTCCTGCCAGTTGGGTCCCGCCTTGACCTCGACCACCAGCGGGACGCGCAGGGCGGCCGCGCCCTCCATGACCTCGCGCGTCCAGGCCGCCAGCTCCGGGACCGCGTCGCGGTCCGCCTCGAAGATCAGCTCGTCGTGCACCTGCAGGAGCATCCGCGCCCCGCGCCGGCCCTTCGCGAGCCCGCGCGCGATCTCCAGCATGGCCAGCTTGATGATGTCGGCCGAGCCCCCCTGGATGGGCGTGTTGCGGGCCGCGCGCTCGGTGAACTGGCGCAGGGCCGAGTTCTTGGCGGAGAGCTCCGGCAGCCAGCGCACGCGCCCGAGCAAAGTGCGCACGCAGCCGTCGGCCTTGGCTTGGGCCAGGTTCTTCTCCACCCAGGCGGCGACCCCGGGGTAGCGCTCGCGGTAGCTCTTGATGTACGCCGCGGCCTCAGCCTGGGAGATGCCCAGCTGCCCGGCCAGCCCGAAGGCCGTCTGCCCGTACACGATGCCGAAGTTGATGGACTTGGCGGCGCGGCGCTGGTCCGCCGTGACCTGCTCCGGCGGCACGCGGAAGATCTCGGACGCGGTGCGGCGGTGGATGTCCTCGCCGCTCTTGAAGGAAGCCAGCAGGGCCTCGTCGCCGGACTCGTGGGCCAGCACGCGCAGGTCGATCTGCGAGTAGTCGGCCGAGACCAGAAGGCCGCCCTTCGGCGCCACGAACGCGCGGCGGATGCGGCGGCCGGCCTCGGTGCGCACCGGGATGTTCTGCAGGTTCGGGTCCAGGCTGGACAGGCGCCCGGTCAGCGTCCCGGCCTGGTCGAAGGTGGTGTGAACGCGCCCGGTCTTGGGGTCCAGGCGCTCGAGCAGTCCCCGCACGTACGTGGACTCGAGCTTCGCGATCTCGCGGTACTCCAGGACCTTGCCCGGCAGCGCGTGATGGGCGGCCAGCGCGTGCAGGGCCTCCTCGTCGGTGGAGCGGCCGCCCTTGGCGGTCTTGCCCTGCACCGGCAGGCCCAGGCGGTCGAAGAGCACCTCGCCCAGCTGCTTGGGCGACTGGACGTTGAGCGGGGCGCCCGCCAGCGCGTCGATCTCCTTCTGGAGCGCGGCCAAGCCCGACAGGAACTCCTTGGAGAGGTCCTTCAGGTAGCCCGCGTCCACCAGCACGCCCGCCCGCTCCATGGCGCGCAGGACGCCGCAGAGCGGCATCTCCACGTTCTCGAAGAGCTTCCAGACCCCGGCCTCCTTCATCCGCGCGACCGCGGCCTCGCGTCCCAGGGACGCGCCGGCGCGCAGGAGCGCGGCCTCCTCGGGCCCGGCGGCCTTGGGGTCCTTGGCCGCGCCCGGGTCCAGGCAGTAGGCGGCCAGCTTCATGTCGAAGTCCGGGCCGGCCAGCTCCAGGCCCGCGCGGTCCAGCGCCGCGCGCGTGGCCTTCAGGTCCCACCCCACTTTCAGCGCCGCGCCGCCGAGCAGCGCCGCCGCGGCCTTGGCCCGCGCGCCGTCCTCGTCCAGGACGGCGGCGCGGCCGTCCTCCAGCCCCAGCGCCACGCGCACCCGCGAGGTCGACAGCAGCTCCCCGTCGCCGGCCGCGTCGGGCACGGCGGCGACGGTCAGGACCTTGGCCTTGGCCAGCTCCCGCGCGAGCTCCTTGAGCTCCGCGCGCGCCGCGGTCCCCCGCTCCAGCGCCGGGCGTCCGGGCGCCGCCGGCGGGGCCGCGGG
>JAJXTZ010000171.1 GCA_021783355.1 bacterium
GGGCTCCGACCTGGCCGCCGCCGTCGCGCCCGCGGCCGGCGCTTAGCCGCGCCCGCGCGGGCCGGCGCCGGCGTCAGAGCGCGTAGCGCAGGACGACGAAGAAGTGGCAGGCGGTGCCGCCCATCACGAACAGGTGCCACAGGAAGTGGCCGTAGCGCAGGCGGTGGTCGGTGAGGTAGAAAACGACGCCCAAGGTGTAGGAAAGTCCGCCCGCCACCAGCCACAGGAACCCCGCGTGCGGCAGGCCCAGGTACAGCGGACGGATCGCCACCACCGCCATCCAGCCCATCGCCAGGTAGAGCCCGGTGGACAAGCGCGGGTAGCGCAGGCCGCCGAACACCTTCAGGCCGACGCCGAACAGGGCCAGGGTCCAGACGACGACGAGCAGGGTCCAGCCCAGCGGGCCGCGCAGGACGGAGAGGGTGAACGGGGTGTAGGTGCCCGCGATCAGGAAGAAGATCGCGGAGTGCTCGACGACGCGCAGGACGTGCTTGGCCCGGCCGCGCGGCCAGGCGTGATAGACCGAAGAGGCCGTGTAGACGAGGACCACGGCCGCGGCGAAGACGACGGCGCCGACGACGGCCGGGGCGCCGCGCACGCTGTGCAGCCCGCGCAGGATCAGGAACGGGACGCCGGCGGCGGCGGCCAGAAGCCCCGCGCCGTGGCTGACGCTGTTGGCGATCTCCTCGCCCATCGTCTGGGGCCGGTCGATGCCGAGAGCGGCTTCTTCCATGCCCCCATGATATCGCTCCGCGGCCGGAAAAGCCAGGCCCCCCGGACCCGGACGCGCGCCGCGAAAGGACCCAGCCGGGGATGGGCCGGGGGGCTCAGGCGCCGATGAGCTCCAGGTACTGGCCCGCGGCCATGGTGAGCCCGTTCTCGCAGGACAGGAAGAAGGAGCGGTAGGGCGCGCCGTCGTCCGTGACGGCCTCGGGCACGGCCCGGTGGCGCAGGAACAGGGACTCGGCCGCGGCCCGCCCCCGCGAGGCGTCCCGCCCGAGGCGCTTCAAGCCGTTGAGCCACATCAGGCCCAGGTGCAGCCAGCGCGCGCGGTGGTAGCCGGAGGCCAGGATCGTGAGGAGCGGAACGGAGCGCGGGTCGTAGTCCCCGGCGGCGCAGAGCATCGGGTAGGGCTCGTCCAGGCGCAGGGCCTCCAGGCGCGCGGCGGCGGGCTCCAGGACCGCGCGCGGGAAGGACCCCAGGTACAGCGCGGCCACGACGGCGTCCACGCTCAGGGCCTCGGTGCGGGCGTGGTCGCGGAAGAAGTCCCCCCGCCAGCGGTCCTTGAGCAGGGCGGCGGCGAAGGCGTCGGGGTCCGTCCGGGAGCGCAGCCCCAGCTCCGGGGCGCGGCGCAGCATCATCAGGACGCAGAGGTTGTTGTAGGTGGACGACGGGCGGCGCACGGTGTCCACCCAGTCGCCGGCCATCTCCTCGGAGAGCAGGCCCCCCGGCTCCACCCACCGGGCCTCGTAGCGCTCCAGCAGGCCCTGCAGGGCGCGCCGCCGCCCTTCGTCGGGCCCGCGGCCGCGGCGCCGGGCCAGTTCGGCGTGCGAGAACACCAGCCAAGGCAGGCCGTCGCCGCGGTGCCAGGGCATGTCGAAGCCGCGCGCGGCGCGCAGGCAGGAGGGCACGCGCCCCAGGCGCGCGGACTCGTCCGTGATCCGCTCGATCTGCCCGGCCAGGTACTCGGTCCCCAGGGTCCCCCAGGCTCCGCTCAGGGACTTGCCGAAGTCCGCCACCCATAGGAAGCGGAAATGCCCCGCCCCGGCGGCCAGGACGGTCCCCGCGTTGCGGCGCAGGGCGACGGCCGCGATCTCCGCCGGGGTCTTCCCGGGGCCCGGCGGCAGGCCGCCGCGCAGGAGCACGCGCCAGGAGTCCCAGGCGTTCAGGGCCAGGGCCGCGAACATCTCCGGCGTGGCGTCGTAGGGGCCGACGCGCATGGCCGCGGCTAGCGGGCGATCAGGACGGCGTCGGCGCAGTTGCCGCGCCGTCCGGGGAGAAAGGCCGCGGGCTTGGGGAAGAGATCGGCGTTCTTGGCGTCCAGGGTGATCCAGGTCTGGGTCAGGACGGCGTCCGCCGTGGAGCCCGGGCGCGCGGAGCAGCGCAGCTCCAGGGCCGAGGCGTCCTTGAGGCCGAAGGCGTCCGCGAAGGCCTTCTCCAGCGCCGCGCGCGCCACGGTCTTGCCGCGGTGGGCGCGCGTGAAGGCCCCGAAAGGGCTGCGGTCGAGCGTCCGCTGGAGCGCCAGCGCGCGCTTGAAGAAGGCGTTGGGCTCCCAGCCGTAGCACTCCGCGTGCTTGTAGAACTCGTGGCGGTCCAGGCAGCCCTGGCGGCCGGGCATGCGCGCGTCCAGCGCATGGCGCAGGTCGGGCGCCAGCGGCAGGGCGGGATCGGCGCACATGGTCTTGGGGAGCGCGCGGCCGGGGCGGAACCAGTAGCAGCCGTACTGGTACCAGGTCCCGGTCTTCATGCCTTCGGCCTTCAGGCCCCCCGGCAGGTCGGCCCACAGGCCGTGCAGGGTCCAATGCCGCGCGGCGTAGCCGCGCGCGCGCCCCTTGCGGCAGGCGGCCTCGGAGACGAGCTCGCCGGAGGCGCAGACGCCCGGCTGCCAGATGGCCGCGAAGACGAAGCGCTCGAAGCTCATGTCCTTGGGGATCGCGGTCGCCGGGGCGGCCGCGGGGACGGAGGCCGCGGACGCCGGGGCGGCCGCGGCGGCCGGGGACAGCAGGACGGCGAGGAGGAGGGCCCTCACGCGGTCTTGTCCCGGCCCAGCCACGGGTAGACGAAGTCGCGCGGGGGCTCGAAGGTCTCCTTGAGGGAGCGCGGCGAGGTCCAGCGGATCAGGTTCAGGTAGGAGCCGGCCTTGTCGTTGGTGCCGGACGCGCGCCCGCCGCCGAACGGCTGCTGGCCGACCACGGCGCCGGTGGGCTTGTCGTTGATGTAGAAGTTGCCGGCGGCGTTCTGCAGGGCGGCCTCGGCCTCCAGGATCACGCGCCGGTCGCGGGCGAAGACGGCGCCGGTCAAGGCGTAGGGCGAGGTGGAGTCCACCAGGGCCAGGGTCTCCTTCCACTTCTTCTCCGGGTAGACGTGGACGCTGAGGACGGGGCCGAAGATCTCCTCGCACATCGTGACGCTCTTGGCGTCGCCGGACTCGATGACGGTGGGGTGGATGAAGAAGCCCTTGGAGTCGTCGCAGGTCCCGCCGGCGACGATCTTGTTGGACTTGTCCTTCCTCGCGGCGGCGATGTAGCCGGCGATCCTGTCGAAGGCCTTGCGGTCGATCACCGCGTTCACGAAGCAGCCCGGGTCCTCCGGGGAGCCGACCTCCACGCGCGCCAGCATGTCCTTCATCGCCTTGCGCACCTTGGGCCACAGGTCGGCCGGGACATAGGCGCGGGAGGCGGCCGAGCACTTCTGGCCCTGGAACTCGAAGGCGCCGCGCACCAGCGCGGCGGCGACGGCGTCGGGGTCGGCCGAGGAGTGGACGACGACGAAGTCCTTGCCGCCGGTCTCGCCCACGAGGCGCGGGTAGGAGCGGTAGCCGGCGATGCCGGTCCCGATGCGCCCCCACATGGACTGGAACACGCCGGTGCTGCCGGTGAAGTGCACCCCGGCCAGGTCCGGGCTGGCCAGCACGGCGTCGGTGACCTCGGACGCGGGGCCGGAGACCATGTTGATGACGCCCGGCGGCAGGCCCGCGGCCTCCAAGAGGCGCATCAGGAAGTAGGCGGTGTACATGGTGGACGCGGCCGGCTTCCAGACCACGGTGTTGCCCATCAGCGCCGGGGCGGTGGGAAGGTTGCCGGCGATGGCGGTGAAGTTGAACGGGGTGATTGCGTAGACGAAGCCCTCGAGCGGGCGGTACTCCAGGCGGTTCCAGGTCCCGCGGGCGCTGGACGGCTGGTCGGCGTAGAGGCGCTGGGCGTAGTGCGGGTTGAAGCGCAGGAAGTCGATCAGCTCGCAGGCGGAGTCGATCTCCGCCTGGTGCATGTTCTTGGACTGGCAGAGCATCGTGGCGCCGTTCAGGGTCCAGCGCCAGTCGCCGGCCAGCAGGTCCGCGGCCTTCAGGAACACGGCGGCGCGCGCGTCGAAGGGCGTCCGCGCCCACTCCTTGCGGGCCTTCAAGGCCGCCTTGATCGCCTTGCCCGCCTCGGCCGCGCCGCCCTCGTGGACCTTGCCCAGGACCTGGGCGTGGTCGTACGGGGAGCGCAGCTCGCGCTTCCTGCCGGTGCGCACCTCCTCGCCGCCGATGAAGAGCGGGACCTCGATCTTCCGGGCCTTCATCTCCGCCACGCGGGCGAAGAGCTTGTCGCGCTCGGGACTGCCGGGCGCGTAGCCGAGGACCGGCTCGTTGACGGGCATGGGCACGGAGGTTCGGGCGTTCATGGCCCGATGATATCACTTTGGGCGGGGGAGTCCAGAGCGCCCGGGAGGCCGAACCGAACGGGCCCGGACAGAGTAATATATTAGGTAAGCACGAAGGAGGCTCCATGAGCGCTTGGCCCAAACGCATCGTCCTGTTCCTCGCCGTCAACCTGCTGGTGCTGGTCACCATCTCGATCACCCTCCAGCTCCTGGGGGTCGGGCCGTACCTGACCGCGCGCGGCATCGACTACCCGACCTTGATGGCGTTCTGCCTGGTCTGGGGCATGGGCGGGGCGTTCATCTCCCTGGGCCTGTCGCGCGTGATCGCCAAGTGGTCGATGGGCGTGCAGGTGATCGACCCGCAGGCGGCGCGCGGCGCGGCGCTGGACCTGGTGCAGACGGTGCACCGCCTGGCGCAGTCCGCGGGCCTGCCGGCGATGCCCGAGGTCGGGATCTACCGCAGCCCGGAGCTCAACGCCTTCGCGACCGGCCCCACCAAGTCCCGCGCCCTCGTGGCGGTGTCCACGGGCCTCCTGGAGTCCATGAGCCGCGACGAGCTCGAGGGCGTGCTCGGCCACGAGCTGACCCACGTGGCCAACGGCGACATGGTGACGATGACGGTGCTCCAGGGCGTGATCAACGCCTTCGTGATGTTCCTGGCGCGGGTGATCGCCTTCGCGGTCAGCCGTCAGGCCGAGCGCGGGCGCGAGGCGATCCGCTTCGGCGTGACGATCGCGCTGGAGATCGGGCTCAGCATCCTGGGCTCGACGGTGGTGGCGTTCTTCTCGCGCCGGCGCGAGTACCGCGCCGACGCGGGCGGCGCGCGCCTGGCCGGCCGCCAGAACATGATCGCGGCGCTGGAGGCCCTCCAGAGGCGCTACGAGCCCGTCGGCCGCACGAACGCCTACTCCACCCTGCAGATCGCCGGGCGCTCCGGCGGGCTCATGGCCTTCTTCGCCAGCCATCCGCCTCTTGAGAAGCGCCTCGCCGCCCTGCGCCAGGGCGCGTAACACCCGCTTAACCGGCGCGACACAAGTCCTTAACGGGGACCGGCTAGACTTTAGGCGTGAGGCCCGAAGAGACCGCCGCCGACCCGCTGGCCCTGCGCGACAAGGCGCTGAACCTGCGCGAGGCCGTCAATTCCACGCGCGCCCGCATGAGCGCCCAGCGCCGCGAGCTGGAGCGCCTGCGCGACGAGCTGGCCGCGCTGCGCGCCCTGGCCGCCGCGCCTCTTCCCGTCCCGCCGCGGGCTCTGCCCGTCGCGCCCGTCC
>JAJXTZ010000018.1 GCA_021783355.1 bacterium
GGGCGCGGCGGCGGCGGGAGCGGCGGCGGGCACGGCGGCGACGGGAGTGGGCGTGGCGGCCGGCGCGGCCGCGGGGGCTTGGGGCGGGAGGGTGGCCATGACCGAGGGCGCGTCGGCCGTCACGGAGACGGGGGGGAGATCGGCGACGGTGACCGTGTCCATGCGGTCATAGCGGGGCGCGATCTTGTCCAGGGCGTCCAGCTCCTCCAGCGAGAAATAGGAGCGCAGGCCGCGGCGGATGCCGTCGCCGAAGACCACCCAGTTCGCGCGGACCAGGGCGCGGACCGCCTCAAGGTCCTCCGGGCTGAGCTTGTCGTGGCGGCCGTAGCGGTTGACGATGTTGTCGATCTGCAGGAGGGCCTTCATGCGCCGCGCGCTGGCCAGGCGGGAGATCAGGTAAGTCCGATCCCGCGCGGGGACGGGGGCGTCGGCGATCTTGTCCCAGACCGTCCCGTCGGCGCGGACCTCGTAGCCGCCTTGCGTCAGCAGGTCCTTGGCCAGAGGGTCCAAGCCCCCGGTCTGCGGGGAGGGCTGAGGCGCCGGAGCCGGGGCGGCGGGGAGGGCCGGGGAGGCGGCGACGGCGGCGCGCGCGGTCCCGCTCCAGACCAGGGCGGCGGACAACGCCAGGGCGAGGCGGGCGGTCATCTGGGAGTAGTGTACGGCAGGCCGATTATACAAATGTTGCCGGAAATCTCCTCGAAAAGGCATCATGAGGAAGGACAGGCGCATGAGTCACTGGTTCCCGGGCGGTTCCCCCTTGACCGCGGCGGACTACCTGCTGGTCGGGGCGGTCCTGGCCGCCCTTTGCGCCGTCGGCTGGCGCACCGGCGCCCGGGCGGCCTCCGGGGACGACTACCTGCTGGCCGGCAGGCGCCTGCCCTGGCCGGCGGCCGGACTGGCGCTGACCGCCGCGGAGATCAGCGCGCTGACCGTGCTGGGCGTGGCGGCGTTCTCCTTCCGCGCGGACTGGACCTCCCTGCAGCTCTTCCTCGGGGCGGCGGCGGCGCGCGTGCTGGTCGCCGTGCTGTTCGTGCCGGCCTTCCACCGCGGCCGCGGGCGCACGATCTACGGAGTGCTCGGCGAGCGCTTCGGGCCGCTCACCCGCGCGGCCGCCGCGGGCGCCTTCCTTGTCGCGCGCCTGCTGACTTCGGCGGTGCGCCTGCTGGTGGCCTGCGCGGCCGCCGGCGCCCTGCTCGGCTGGGGCCTGCCGCCGACCCTGCTCCTGCTGACCGCCTTGAGCCTGGTCCTGCTGGTCCGCGGGGGCGTGGAGCCCGCGGTGTGGACCGGGGCGCTGGAGACGCTGGTGGTCCTGGGCGCCGCGGCTCTGACCGTCGTCTACCTCCTGCACCGCACCGACGGGGGCCTGCCGGCCGCGCTGAACCTGGCCTTCGCCGCCGGCAAGCTGCGCGTGCTGGACTGGGGGCCGTCGCCGCTGGCGCCGGGCTTCCTGGATTCCTTCTTCAACAATCCGGGCCTGCTCGTCGCGGCCGTGCTGACCGGCTTCATGGGCTCGGCGGCGGCCTTCGGGACGGACCACGAGCTGGCGCAGAAGCTCATGGTCGTGCCGGACGCCGCGGCGGGACGCAAGGCCTTGTTCCTGTCCATCGCGGGCTCGCTGGCGGTCCTGCTGGTCTACCTGTCCGTCGGCACCCTGCTCTTCATCTACTACAAGCAGAACCCGGGCATGGCCCTGCCCGACCAGCTCTCCCGCGTCCTGCCCAACTTCGCCGTGACGGTGATGCCGCCCCTGGCGCGCGGGGCCGTGCTGGCCGCGGTCCTGGCGGCGGCGGCGGACTCGCCGCTGCCGTCGCTGTCGGCGGCCTTCGTGGACGACCTCTGGCGGCCGCTGGCGCGCCGCGCTCCGTCGCCGGCGGCGGAGCTCAAGGGCGCGCGCGCGGCGGCGGCCGGCTTCGCGTTCGTCCTGGCGGCGCTGACCGCCCTGCTCGGCGTCTCGGACGCCGCGCTCGGCGTGGCGTTCAAGGCCGGCGCCGCGGCGGCCGGGCCCCTGCTGGGGGTGTTCCTGCTGGCGCTGACCTCCGAGCGAGGCGGGGACGCGGAGGCCCTGGCGGCGCTGGTCGTCTCCATGGGACTGTGCGCGCTCCTGCTGCTGCTGGAGGAGACGGGCCGCCTCCCGTTCGGCTGGAGCTGGCTGGTCCCCGTCGGGGCCGCGGCCGCCTACGGCCTGGGCTGGGGCCTGGCCCGCCCGCGCGCCCGCCCGAAGCGCTGAAGCCCCGCGCCGCGTGGCGCGACGCCCGGCACGCTCACCGGCAAGCGCCCGCGGGGGCGGATCTTGCCGAACAGCAGGCGCGCCGCCGCCGCCAGCGCGGAGTCCGTGATCCCGTACGCGCAGACCTGAGCGCGGGCCGCCGTGGAGGCCTCGAGGTCGTACGGGTTCATCAGGCTGACCGCCGCGAACGGTATCCCGGACCCGGCGAGCCCGGCCAGCAGGCGCTCCTGGCCCGCCGGGGTCTCCCCGCCGTAGCGGTAGGTGCCCACGACCGCCGCGGCCGCCCCGCGCGCGCGCGACAGGGCGTCGGCCACCGCCGCCGTGGACGGCGAGAGCTCCGGCAGGTCCACGAAGACGGTGCGCGCGTGGCGCCGCGCGATCTCCGCGGCGAAGCGCGCGGCCTCGGCGTCGTAGCGCGGCGAGTGGACCAGGAGGACGGCCAGGACCTGCGCGGGCTTCAGGCGCAGGGGCAGCAGGCCCTCGTTCTTGACCAGCGTGACCGCGTGCTCGGCCACGCGGCGCGCGAGCGCCCGGCCGCGGGCGCGCGCGGCCGCGGTCTCGGCCGGGGGAAGGGGCGCGGCGGAAAAGAGCCCCAGCCGGCGCTTGGCGCGCAGGATGCGCGCCACCGAGCGCTCCAGGCGCGCGCGGGGGATGCGGCCGGAGCGCACCGCGGCGACGACGGCCGCGAACGCGGAGGGGAAGTCCCCCTTGCCCAGGAGAAGCACGTCGTTGCCCGCCTCCAGCGCCTCCACCGCAGCCTCCGAGGAGCCGTGCACGTCGGCGATGGCCCCCATGTCCAGGCTGTCGGAGAAGATCAGGCCCTTGAAGCCCAGTCGGGCGCGCAGGAAGCCGCGCAGGGCCGCGCTCGACAGAGTCACCGGCTGGTCGCGCGCGGTGCCCAGGGCGGGGAAGACCATGTGCGCGGGCATCACCGCGCGCGCGCCGGCGGCGAACGCGGCGCGGAAGGGGACCAGTTCCACGGCGTCGAGCTTCGACAGCGGCTTGAGATTGACCGGCAGTCCCAGGTGGGAGTCCGTGGTGGTGTCGCCGTGGCCGGGGAAGTGCTTGGGCACGGGCAGCAGGCCCCCGTCGCGGTAGCCGCGCAGGGCCGCGACGCCCAGGCGCGCGACCAGCGCCGGATCGTCGCCGAAGGAGCGCACGCCGATGATCGGATCCCGCGGGTTGGTGTTGACGTCCAGGACCGGCGCGAAGGTGATCTGCAGTCCCAGGGCCTTGAGCTCGCCCGCGGTCTCGCGCGCGGCCGCGTAAGCCAGCGCCGGCGAGCGCGTCGCGCCCAGCGCCATGTTGCCGGGGAACGGGGCCGCGCCGTAGAGGCGCTGGGTGAAGACCGGGCCGCCCTCATGGTCGGTGGCCAGCCACAACGGGACGCGGTGCGGGGACTTCAGCGACCATGCGCGCGTCTCGGCCGCGAAGGCGCGCGCCTCGGGACCGGTGAAGCGGTCCCAGCGCAGGAGCGCCCCGCCCAGACGCCCGGCCTCGATGTCCTGGCGGCGCGCGGCGGCGATCTCGGTGTCCACGGCGATCAGGAAGACCTGGCCGACGAGCTCCTCCACCGACAGGTCCTTGGGCGACGGGACGCGGAGCGCGGCGGCGGAGGCGGGGGCGGCCAGCGCGGCGGCGAGCAGGAGGGCGGCGGTCTTCATCGCGGGTCTCCGTACAGCAGGTACGGCGCGCGCGCGGCGCGGAAGAGCGCGGCGCTCGCGTCGAAGAGGGCGCGGAACTCGGCGGGCCCGGCGCCGCGGTCGTAGAGCGTCTTGAACTCGGCCGCGCCGATCAGCTTGCGCGAGGACTTCCAGTTCAGGCGGAAATCCGGGTCCTGGTCGCGCAGGGCCGCGGCCAGCTCGGCGAAGACGGCCAGCGGGCGCACGGCGTCCCGGTCGGTCACGCTCAGGCGCACGCCGGGGCAGGCCTTTCCCGCGTAGCGGCTCTTGGACGGCGTCCAGGTGACGGTGGAGAAGGAGATCCCGGCCAGTCCCGCGGCGTTCAGGCGCGCGGCGAGGGCGTCCGCCTTCAGCCACGGCGCGCCGATCCACCCGAACGGAGCCGGGGTCCCGCGCCCGACGGACAGGTTGGTGAACTCCAGGTTCGCCACGCCCGGGTAGAGCGTGGCCGCGGCCAGGTCGGGCATGTTCGGCGACGGCGGGACCCAGGGCAGGCCGGTCTGGTCGAACCACATGGCGCGCCGCCAGCCGCGCATGCGCACCACCAGCAGGCGCCCGCCCAGCGGCGCGCCGTGCATGCGCGCGGCCTCCCCGGCGGTCAGGCCGTGGCGCGTGGCCAGAGGCAGGTAGGCGACGGGCTCGACGCCGACGAGGCCGGGCTCGTCGGGCGTGGGGCCCTCGACGGTCTCGCCGTTGATGGGGTTCGGGCGGTCGAGCACCACGAAGCGCACGCCGGCGGCCCGGGCCGACTCCTGCGCCATCGCCATGGTGGCGAAGTAGGTGTAGAAGCGCGCGCCCACGTCCTGGATGTCGAAGACCAGGTCGTCCAGGCCCTTGAGCTCGGCCGGGTCCACCCGCATGCCGGCCTTGCCGCCCGCGTAAAGGCTGATCACCGGGATCTCGCGGCCGCCGGCGCGCACGCGAGCGCCGGCCACGGCGTCGGCCTCGCTGGAGGCGTAGAGGCCGTGCTCGGGCGAGAACACCTTGACCAGGTCCACGCCTGGCGCGGAGGCCAGGACCTCCAGCGTGGAGCGTCCGCGCGCGTCGATCCCGCTGCGGTTGGTGATCAGTCCCACGCGATGCCCGCGCAGGGGGGCGAAGCCCTCGGCCTCCAGTACGTCCAGCCCGCTCATCACCCGCGGCGCGCGGCGCGGGAAAGACGCGCAGGCGGCCAGGACCAGCGCGCACAGCGCGGGAAGCGCGCGCCTCACCGGACCCGGTCCAGCACGATGTCCACGCCGCCGGCTCCGGGGCGCACGACGGCGGGCGCGTCGCCCCACAGGTCGCCGGGGCGGGGCCGCCCGACGGCCCCGTGCGTGTTGAGCTCGGCGTGGACCTTCAGCGGCTCGCGGTTGGGCAGCTCCGGGACGATCAGGTCCTCGGGGCGCATCTGGTACCGCGCGGGGAAGGCCGGGTTGACGATGCGCTTGACCGCGACCGGCACGCCGCCGGGGTTCTCGGCCACGATGAACAGCATCGCTCCGATGCCCGGGGCGCGGTCGCGCAGACGCGGGGAGAGGGACACGCTGCCGGACAGGCGGAAATCGCCCGTCATGCGGCTGCAGGACGCCAGCGACGCGGCCGCGAGCGCCGCGGCCAGGAGCCGCCTCATGCGGCGGCGGGGGGCTCCGCGCCCGGCGCCTGGACGCGCGCCGCGGCGCGCACCCCGAGCCAGAGATAGGTCAGGCTCAGGGCGCCGCCGAGCGGCGCCGAGTACGGGATCGCCCACGGCAGCGAGGTGTCCAGCGCGCGCAGCAGCGCGGCGGCGGTCTGCGCGTGGATGGCCAGGCGGAAGAGCCCGGAGAACTCCAGCGAGCCGCCGGCCGCCGAGGCCAGCAGCAGCCCGGCCAGCGCGTAGAGCAGGCCGAAGGTCGCCAGCGAGAGCGCGAACAGGAGGAAGAAGAACAGGAACAGGGAGGGGTAGAAGATCCAGTCGAACGCGCGGGCCAGGTCCTTGTAGGACGCCGCGTCCACGGTCACCGGGCGTTCGGCCCCGGCCTTGGAGAGGTCCAGGGTCTCGATCCGGCCGCCTCCGCGCTGGAGGTAGAGGGCGTTGGAGGTCAGGTAGGCCAGGACCTTGGCGTCGGCCAGGTCCTTGGCCGTCACCGGGGTCTTGCGCGCCGTGTCGATCATGATCGCCACGCCCTTGGCCTGAGGGTGCTCCAGGCGCTGGGGGCCCGGCGGCACGCTGGTCGCGACGCCGTCGTCGAAGGTCAGGGTCGGCATGCTGGTCTCGAGCCAGGAGAAGGTGCGGTCGAACAGCGGCACCAGGCGCAGCTTCACCGCGATGCCCAGCGCGCCGACGAAGATCAGCGAGAGGAAGGCCACATAGGCCGCGGTGCGGCCCGCCTTCTCGCCGGCGAAGCGGCGATAGGCGACCGGTCGGGTCAGCGCGTCGAGCAGGTCTGGGAGCATGGCCCCATTCTACCAGTCCCTGGGGCGCTTCGTCTGCATCCGGAGGTTCTGCATCCGGAGGTTCTTGACGCGAAGGCGTTCCGGGTCTACACTGGGGGCGCGTGAAGAAGCTCCTGGCCCTCGGGGCGGTCCTGGCCTTCCTCGGCGCGTGCAGCGGGAGTTCCGGCGGCTGCGGCGGGGACGCGCACAAGAACGACGCCGGGCAGTCCGCGCCCATGGCGGGCGGCGGGCCGTCCCACGGCAGCCTGGGCGAGCCGGTGTCCTTCCAGGGCCTCGGGCGCAAGGCCCCGCCGCCTCCGCCCGCGGCGGCTCAGGCGGCGGCGTCGTCCTCGCCGTCGTCGGCGCCGGGGGCGACGGCGTCCGGCGCGGGCGCGGAGGAGAGCGTGCTCTGCGGCGGCTTCCCGGACCTTCCGGCCGACTGCAAGAAGAGCCCGCTCTTCAAGGCCATCCAGGCGAAGTGCTGTCCGAAGGGCCAGGTGGACCGCTGCCAGGCGATGCCGGGCGGGGCGCGCCTCTTCGGGCACTCCTGCCGCTAGGCCGGGGCTACTTCAGGCCGGACCAGGGCGTCTCGACGCGGTCCTGACGCTTGTTGGCCCAGCGCGCGGCGACGAACAGCCAGGTGGACAGGCGGTTGAGGTAGACGACGACGCCGTCGGGGACGGCGTCGGACGCGCCCAGCTCCACCACGCCGCGCTCGGCGCGCCGGGCCACGGCGCGCGCCAGGTGCAGGGCCGCTCCGGCGGGGCCGCCGCCGGGAAGGATGAAGTTCTTGAGCGGGGGCAGCTCCGCGTCCCAGGCGTCCATCTCGTCCTCCAGGCGCTTGACCGCGGAGGCGGGCAGGCCGGCGGCGAAGGCGGGGCCCAGCTTGGCCTGCCGGTCGGCGGGCGTGGCCAAGAGGGCGCCGGCCAGGAAGCACTCGGCCTGGACGCGGGCCAGGGCCTCGTCCAGGCCCGGGAGTCTCCCGTCGGAGGGCAGGGCCGCGCGCGCGGCGCCCACGAAGGAGTTCAGCTCGTCGACGGCGCCGTAGGCGGCCACGCGCGGGTGGTTCTTGGGCACGCGGCCGCCGCCGAAGAGTCCGGTGTCGCCCTTGTCGCCGGTGCGGGTGTAGATGGGCATGGGGGCGATTGTGGCAAATTGCCCGGGGCTAGTTCAGCGTGCCGGCTAGGGTCCAGGAGCTCTCGGCGGAAGTCAGCGAGCGGACCGAGCCGTCGTGCAGGCGGCCCAAGCGCGCGCGCGTGGCTCCGCGCAGGGTCTTGGACGGGAAGAGCTTGGCGGCCTCCACGACCAGGCGCGCCGCGCCCTCGACGTCCGAGACGCGCACGCGCTCGGGCGCGATCTTCCGCGCGCCCCAGCCGTTGTGGTAGTTGACCAGAGGCACGGCCAGGCCCGCGGCTTCGAAGCCGAAGGCCAGGTAGGCGGTCCCCTCGCAGGTGCCGCCGGTCAGGCGCAGACGCTGGACGCGCGTGCCGCGGCGGCGCAGGCCGGCGGCGGCCTCGTCCAGGAGCGCCAGCAGGTTGGGGTCGAAGGCCGAGGCGCGGTCGCCGACGCGGATGGTCGGGCCGCGGCCGGGGCGGGAACCCGGCAGCTCGCGCGAGGACTCGATGGACAGGTAGGAGTCGTCCGGGGACAACACGCCGCTGCGGGCCATGTCCACGGCGCCCACCAGGCCCACCTCCTCGGCGCGGTTGAGGAGGACGGTGAAGTTGACCTTGGCGCGGGCGGCGGCCAGGCGGCGCAGGGACTCCAGGCCGATGGCGGCGCCGATCAGGTCGTCGATGGAGCGCGAGGACAGCCAGCCGCCCTTCACCTCGCACGGGACGAGGGCCAGCGTCGCGAAGACGGGCTTGGCGCCGGGCCGCGGGGCCTGGGTCCAGCGCACGCTCCAGACGGCGTCGTCCTTGGGGCGCTTGCCCAGCACGCCGCGGGCGAGCGGGGCGTTGCCGGCGGGCAAGGCGGGGAAGAACTCCACGGGAACGCCGGGCAGGAGGTGCGGGGGCAGGCGGCCCTGCATGCGCACGACGGCGCCGTCCTGGGTCAGGCTCTCCACGCGGAAGGCGGGGTGGTCCAGGTGGGCGGCGACGGCCAGGGCCGGGCCCTTCCCGGCGCCGCGGTAGGAGACGATGAGCCCCGCGCGGTTTCGCCGGACGCTCACGCGCCGGCCGAGGTGGCGGGAGATCCACGCGCGGGCCTTGGCCGCGACGGCCTGCTCGCGGAAGGGGGCGGTGGGCACGGCGGTCAGGTGGCGGAAGAGGGGGATGACTCCGGGTCTCATGCCCGGATTATAGCGAACCCGGGAGGGGCGGGCTAGCGCGCGGGGTCCAGGCCGTCCTTCAGGGCCTTCTCCGGGTCGGCCTGGAGGCTCCGGGTCCGGCCCTCGGCCGCGCCGCCGGCCTGCTGGAGCTGACGCAGCACGTCCGGGGTCACCTGTCCGCCGCTCTTGGAGACGGAGTCCAGCAGGGCCTGCATCTGCGGGGAGACGCCGCCCTGGGTGCGGAGGAGCGCGGCGCGCAAGCCGTCCGCCATGCCGGAGGCGTCCCCGGCCTTGCCCTTGGCGGAGGCGTCGTCGAGGCCGGCCTTGACCGCGGCGAGGGCGGCGGCGTCGGCCGGGCTCACGCGGGGCATCACGGACGCCGCGGCGGAGCCGGGGAGCACTCCCGGCGGCAGGTCGGCGGACGCGGCGGGCGCGTCCGCCGCGCCGCCGGCGTCCTTGGCGCCCGCGTCGGCGCCGTCGTCCGGCCCCGTGACCACGTGATCGGGGTCGGCGAAGAAGGCGCGGGCCTCGGCGCGCTGGTGCTCGTCCAGGGCGTCGCGCTGGGCGGCGGGCACGGAGTCCGCGGCGGCCCTCTGGCAGGCGCGCAGATCCTGGAAGGTGCGCGGGGCGGCCATCGTCGCGGAGGATTTGGTCACGCCCAGGCAGTCCGGCAGCGGCGCGGCGGCGCCCGGGGCGGCCGTCAGGACGGCGAGAAGGAGAGCGGGCGCCATCTCCCCGGCAGTATGGCCCCGGAAGCCGCCCCGGTCAAGAGGCGAGACGGGCGTCGAGAAAGACCTCGGCGGCGGCGTAGAACTTCAGGCGGTTCTCGGGGCGGGCGAAGCCGTGGCCTTCGTCGGGGAAGAGCAGGTATTCCACCGGCTTGCCCTTGGCCTTGAGCGCGGCCACGATCTGCTCGGACTCGGCCTGCTTGACGCGCGGGTCGTTGGCGCCCTGGGCGATGAGGAGCGGGATCTCGATGCGGTCGGCGTGGAACAGCGGCGAGCGGGACCTCAAGAAGTCGGGCTCCTTGTCCGCGTCGCCGACGCGCAGGTCGAACACCCGCTTCAAGGGCTCCCAGTACGGCGGGATGGACTTGATCAGGGTGATGAGGTTGGACGGCCCCACCGCGTCCACGGCGCAGCGGTACACGCCGGGGGTGAACGCCGCGCCGGCCAAGGCGGCGTAGCCGCCGTAGGAGCCGCCGTAGATGGCCACGCGCGCGGGATCGGCCGCGCCGGTGGCGACGGCCCACTTGACCGCGTCGGTCAGGTCGTCCTGCATCTTGGCGCCCCACTCGCGGTCGCCGGCGTGCAGGAAGGCCTTGCCGAAGCCGACGGAGCCGCGGTAGTTGACCTGCAGGCACGCGTAGCCCAGCCCGGCGAGCCACTGCGCCTCCGGGTGGAAGCCCCAGCGGTCGCGCGCCCAGGGCCCGCCGTGGACCAGCAGGACCAGCGGCAGGCCCACGGCCGGGCGGTGCGGGGGGACGGTCAGGTAGGCGCGCACGCGCAGGCCGTCGCGCGCGGCGAAGGAGACGGGCTGCATGGGGGCCAGCTCGTAGCCGTCCAGCTTGGGACGGGTCGCGAACAGGAAGCGGGCCTTGCGCGCGGTCCGGTCCCAGCGCCAGAACGAGGGCGAGCGGTCGGGGCGGTCGACCAGCAGGTACCAGACCTTGTCCGCGTCGTCGCGGCTGACGATGGACACGTCGCCGTCGAGCGACGCGAAGGCCGCGAAGTCCGCGGCCAGGCTCTCGTCCAGCACGGTCCAGCGCAGGCGGTCGGTCTCGAAGCCGACGGCCTCGGCGTGGTAGTCGCGCGGGTGGATCAAGACCGGCCCCAGGTCCGCGTCGGGATTCTCGGCCAAGACCTTCCCCTCGCCGCCGGGCAGCGGGACCTCCAGCAAGGCGGTCGTGTCGCGGCCGACGGACGATTCCACGTACAGAGCCGCGCCGTCCGGCGTGAAGCCGTGGGCGCCGAGCTGGTCGTCGGGTCCGCAGGACAGGAGGTCGCGCCAGACCTCGCCGTCGCGCACGCGCAGGACGGTGCCGCCATCGGGGCGCATGGCCTTGGCGGCGCGCACCTTGAAGTCCTTGTCGGTCAGCCAGCCGATGACGTCGCCCGGGTTCTGCGCCTCCAGGGTCCGCGAGCCGTCCTTGAGGCTCACGCGCCACACGTCGTGGACGCGCGGATCGCGGGCGTTGAGGGCCACCAGGATCTGGTCCGGGAAGCGCGGCTCGGTGGCCACGATCTGCGCCTGCACGCCGGGAAGGGGGGTGAGGTCGCGCACGCTCCCGGTGGCCAGGTCCGCCTGGTACAGGTGCCAGTTCTCGTCGCCGTCCTTGTCCTGGATGTAAAGAAGGGAGCGCTGGTCCTCGGCCCACAGGTAGTTGCGGATGCCGCGCCCGCGGTCCTTGGTGAGGGGCTTGGCGGCCTGCCCCTCCGGCCCCGTCCAGATGTTGAGCACTCCCTCGTCCGGGGCCAGGTACGCCCAGTGCTTGCCGTCGGGGGAGACCTTCGGCGAGGCTTTTTCGGGGTTGCCGAACAGAAGTTCTCGGGGGATGCGCTCGTTCATAAAGGGGTTCCGGGGTCCGTTTGCTTCGGGTCGCGGCGCCGTGCTAGAATACCTTCGCTTTCCGGGGTTCGGGTGGCGCGTTCGTCTAGCGGCCTAGGACGCTGCCCTCTCAAGGCAGAGATCACGGGTTCAAATCCCGTACGCGCCACCAGACCCCTGGGAGGCTTTTTTATCGCCCTCCCGGCCCCCGGCTCCGAGCCATGTTAGCAAATCGGCTCCACGCCCCGGAAAACCGCAAGCCCCCGGCCGGTGAGGCGCGGACTCTTGCCTCGGCGCGAAACGCGGGCTACCCTAGGCCGGGATGAGGGGCATGGCGGCCGCGCTGATCCTGCTGGCCGGGCTGTCGGCCGTGCTGGCGGCGCGGCGGGTCTATCAGGCCGACGAGTGCCAGACGGTCACGATGGCGCGCGTGGACGCGCGGGCTGAGTCCGGGCGGTATTTCACGGACGCGTCGCTGGCGACGGTCGCGCTGGCGCCGCTGATGCGCGCAGACGCGCCGTCGCGGGTCCTCTTCGCCCGGGCGCGGGCCGCGATGCTGGTCCTCTTCTGGGCGAACCTTCTTTTGCTCGCGCTCTGCGCGGAGGGGACGCTCGCCTCGCGGCAGGGGCTGACGGCGCTGCTGGCGGCGGCGACGCTGGCGCCGCTGTGGGACTACGGCTTCGAGGTGCGCCACGACAACCTCCTGCTGTCGGGGCTCCTGCTCAGCTGGCTGGTCCTGCGCGCGCGGCCGCGCGGGCGGCTCTCGTACCTGGCCGCCGGCGCGCTGGCGGCCGCGATGCAGTTCGCGGCGTTCAAGTCCTTCGCGTTCTGGGTCCCGCTCTCCGCGGCGTTCCTGCTCTTCCCGCCGCCGGGCCATCGCGCTCCGCGCGGCGCGCTGGCGGCGTCCTGGCTGGCGGGCGCGGCCTTGGCCTTCTCGGCAGGGCGCCTGCTCTACGGCGCGCTGGGCCTGTGGCCGTCCTACGCGGCCGACTTTTCCGGGATGGCGGGCGCGGCCGCGCGCGCGGCGCGCTTCGGGCCCTGGCGGGTGTTCGGCCGCGCGCTGGTCCAGACCCCGCTCCTGTCCGCGCTGGCGCTCTTCGCGCTGTGGTCGGCGGCGCGCGACCTGTCCCGCCGCGGCCGCGCGGCGCTGGGCTGGGAGGGGAGCCTCCCGGAGGCCGTGCTGCTCGCGGGCGCGATCTTGGTCCTGTGCGCCGATCCCACGCCCTACGGCTACAACATCCTCTTCGTGACGCCGTTCGCCTTCCTGCTGGCCTGGCGCGAGGCCCGCGCCCGGGGCGGGCCGCCGCGCCCGGGCGCGGCGCTGCTCGCCCTGCACCTCGTCCCGTTCGCCGCCGCGGTCGCCTGGGAGTCCGCGTGGACCAACGCGCGCCAGGTCCGGCTCATGGACGCGGCCGAGGCGCTGACCGCGCCCGGCGAGCCCGTCTACGACGCGATGGGGCTTGTGCCCTCGCGCCCGCCGGCCGTCTTCCATTGGTTCGACCAGAGCCTCGTCCGCGCGAACTTCACCGACGGGGCCTGGCCGCCGGTGCGCGCCGCGCTCGCGAAGGACCCGCCGCCCGTCGTGATTCCCAACTACCGCACCGACTGGCTCTCGGGCCCGGACCGGGACTTCCTCCTGAGCCGCTGGGCGGCCCTCTCCGACGACTTCCGCGTCCTGGCGGCCGTCGTCCCGGCCGGCGGAGGCGCTTTCACCGTCCTGCGCGCCGGCCGCTACCGGGTCTCGGACCTCTCCGACTCGGGTCTCGGCGGCACGACGCCGTCGGGCCGGCCTCTCGCCCCGGGGAGCAGGCTCGACGGCGTCCCGTTCGCGGGCGGCGTCGCCGTCCTGAGCGCCGGGCCGCACCGCCTGAGGAGCGCGCGCCCCGCCGCGGCGGTGTGGATGGGCCCGTCCCTGTCCCGGCCGCCGTTCCTCGGCTGGCGCGACCGGCGCCGGCTGTTCGTGGACTGGTACTAGGGCGCGCGGGGAAAAAAGAGCCCCCGGCCGTGAGGCCGGGGGCTTTCCCGTCGGTGCCGCGCGCGACGCTTACAGGCTCGCGGCGGTGCGGTAGGTCAGCGACGCCGAGACGATGTTGGCGAAGCTGTTGAAGGTCCCGGAGTAGCCTGAGCCGCTGTTCGCGGCGCCGGGCGCATTGATCGCGCGGCCGTGGAAGAACACGGCGTTGTAGGCCAGGTCCATCCCCAGCGACGGGGTCAGCGCGTAGCTCGCGCCGACCGTCACCGCGTAGCGCGGCAGGTCGATGAACGCCGCGTCGAAGGCGCTCTCCGGCAGGGCCGCGCCCTGGTAGTACGCGCCGCCGCGCAGCTGCAGCTTGTCCCCGCGCTTATAGTTCGCGCCGAAGCCGAAGTTCAGGGTCTTGCGGGGGTGAAACACCGTGGGGTTGCCGGCCTGCAGGACCTTGTTCTGCGTCGCGGTGACGTTCTCGAACACGACGCTGAGCTCGCGCGCCGCGTACCAGTCGTACCAGGCCGCGTCGGCCTCCAGCATCCAGTTCTTGTTGGGCATGTACGAGTAGCCCAGCGAGACGTTCTGCGGGATGAACAGGGGAGCCGTGGCGTCGGTGCGGAAGCTGGAGCCGCCGAACACAGCCGCGCTGTTGCCGCTGAGGCCGCTGACCTCGTAGTCGCCGCGCAGGCCGATGCGCACCGAGCTGTGGTAGACGAGTCCGATCTGGTGATGCTCGTTGGGGCGCAGGGTCACGCCCACGTGGTAGCCGGACCCGTCGCCGGTGCCGTTGAGACGCGAGAAGCCGTCCGGGCCGCCCGCGCCGCTGAGGCTGGCGTTGAGCGCGTTGACGTTGACGGCCTTGTCTAGCTGGCCTTCCGCCGCGTTGTAGTAGTCGTAGCCGACGCCCACCGAGAAGCCGGAGCAGACCTTGTAGGCGACGGTCGGCGTCACGTCCACGATGCGCAGGCGCGAGTCCGTGGACTGGTAGCGGACCGGGCTGTCGCCGCTGAAGTGCGTCTCCAGGCCGTAGGGCGAGACGACGGCCATGCCGGCGGCCCAGCGTCCGTCCTCGGAGCGGATGGTCGCGCCGAAGGACGGCACCAGCACGCTGGTGGCGCGCCCGCCGGAGACCTGGCCGGCGGAGCTCTTCGAGTAGACCGAGGTGCCGAAACCGGAGGAGTTCACGGCGCTCTTGAAGCTGGGATGGGCGTTGGCGTAGGAGAGGCCGGCGCTGATCTGGGTGCCCTTCATCAGGGTCAGGCCCGCGGGGTTGGTGTAGCCGACCACGGGGTCGTCCTGCGTTCCCGCCACGCCGGTGCCGCCCTGTCCGAGGGAGCGGGTGCTGATCAGCTCGCTGCTGTAGCTCGCCGAACCGAGCGCGAACGCCTGACCGCACATCGTCAGCGACAGGGCCGCGGCGACGAGGGTTTGGAGCCGTCTCTTCATGTTCGAGTCCTCCGGCGGGAATCCCCGCAAGCCGTTCTTATAACAGTTCGCGCCGGGGCAGTCAACGCGAACCTGGGCCGCGGCGGGCGACTCCGGCGTCGGTCGGCCCTTTTAGTCGGGATTCGCCCCGCCGATTCGCATTTGGTATCCTGACGGCGATGAGCGAGAAGAAACAGGGGCGTCTGCGGCGCGGGGTGGGACTGACCAATGAGGAGCTGTTCCACGTCGGCGGCCTCTCCGGCATCTTCGCCCTGCGCCTGCTGGGACTCTTCCTCCTGCTTCCGGTCCTGAGCGTCTACGCCCTGCACCTGAGCGGCGCCACGCCCTTCCTGGCGGGGCTCGCCGTCGGCTTCTACGGCCTGGCGCAGACCAGCATGCAGGTCCCCTCCGGGATGCTGTCCGACCGTTTCGGCCGCAAGCCGGTCATCGTGCTGGGCCTCCTCATTTACGCGACGGGCTCCGTGGTGGCCGCCACCTCGCACGGCATCTACGGCCTCCTGCTCGGCCGTTTCCTGCAGGGCATGGGCGCGATCTCCTCGGCGGTCCTGGCCCTGATCGCGGACCTCACGCGCGACGAGGTCCGCGGCCGGGCGATGGCCATGGTCGGCATCTCCATCGGGGTGAGCTTCGCGCTGGGCTTCGCGCTGGGGCCGATCCTGGCCGCCAAGCACGGCGTGCCCTTCCTGTTCTGGGTGGTGGCGGGACTGGATCTCCTGGGCATCGTCTACCTGCTGACCTTCGTGCCCAGCCGGCCGTCCAAGCGCGCCTCGGCGGTGGCGCTGAAGGACTTGGGCGTCGTCCTGGGCGACCGCAACCTCGTCACCCTTGACGGCGTGATGTTCCTGCTCCACATGGGCCTGACCGCCGTTTGGGTGGTGACGCCCACGATCCTCCTGGAGCACTGGGACCAGAGCCGCGTCTGGCGCGTCTATCTGCCGATGATCGTCCTGGCCGGCGGCATCATGCTGCCGGCGATGGGCTTCGCCGAGGCCAAGCAGCGCCTGAGGACCATGCTCGGCGCGGGCCTGGCCCTGGCCGCGGCGGGACTGCTGGTCCTCGCCCTGGCGCCCGGGCATCCGTACACGGCGGCGTGGGGGCTGACCGTCTATTTCGTCGGCTTCAACCTGATGGAGCCGGTCCTGCCCTCGCTCGTGTCCCGCTTCGCCCCCGAGGAGCTGCGCGGCAGCGCGATGGGGATCTTCAACATGTCCCAGTTCCTGGGCGCCTTCTGCGGCGGCGCCCTGGGCGGCTTCGCGCTGGGCCACGGGCGCTACGTCCTCTACTGGATCCTGCTGGCCGCCTGCCTGCCCTGGGCCTGGCTGGCCTCGCGCGTGGAGGCCCCGCCGCGCCGCAAGGCCGCCCGGGACCTGGAAGCGGACGTTGCGGCCGCGTAGCGCCCCATGAGCGGACAGGCGGCCCCCGGGAGCGTCCGCGTTCCCGACCGGTCGCGGGTCTGGGCCGCGGCCGGCCTGTTCGCGGCCGTTCTGTCCGCGCTCAAGCTCCTGCAGGCCGCGCGCCTGCAGAACCAGGCCTACGACCTGGGCATCTACGCCAACGTCCTGTGGAACACCGCGCACGGACGCTGGTTCCAGGACTCCATCAAGGGCATCGACTTCCTGGGCGACCATTTCTCCCCGGGCTTGGCCCTCCTGGCGCCGCTCCTGCTGGCCTGGCCGCGGGCCGCGGCCCTCACCGTCGCGCAGAGCGTCGCCCTCGCCCTGGGACTGCCCGCGGTGCACCGCCTGGCCTGGGACCGCACGCGCGACCGCGGCGCGGCCGCGGCCTTCGCCCTGCTCTACGCCCTGTCGCCCCTGGTCCACGAGGTCTCCCGCTACGACGCCCACGCGACCGCTTTCGCGGTGCCGCTGCTCCTCTGGGGCTTGGTCCTGTCCGGCCGGCCGGGCCTGCTCCTGCTGGCCGCGGCCGGCACCCTGCAGGAGGACATGTGGCTGTGCGCGGCCGCGGCCGCCTGGCACCGCGGCGAGCGCCGCGCCGCGTCGGCATTCGCGGCGGCCTTCGTCGCCGCGGTGGCGGCCCTGCGCGTCATCGGGGGCGGCTTCACGCCCGCGCACTGGTCGTTCTACGATCCCGCGCGCGTGCTGGCCGGCCTGGGCTCGCCGGGGCGCCTGGCGGGCCTGGCGCGGCTGCTGGTGCCGCTGGGAGGGCTTCCTCTTCTGGGCGGGACCGACGCCCTGCCCCTGCTGGTGCCGCTCGGCTACACCCTCCTGGGCTCCAATCCGCACCAGGAGAACCTCACGCTCCAGTACGGGGCGCCGCTGATCCCCTTCGCCTTCCTGGCCGCCGCCGCCGGCTGGGCCCGCCTGCGCCGCCGCCCCGCGGCCGCCCTCCTGGTCCCGGCCCTGTTGAGCCTGCCCTTCCTGCCCAAGTACACGGCGGCGCCGCCGCCGGAGAGGACGGCGGCCGCGGCGGGGCTGTTCGCCGCGATCCCCGGGGGCGTCCCCGTGTGCGCGTCGTTCGACCTGGTCCCGCCGGTGGCCTTGCGCGAGGGCCTGCGGCTGTGGGCGCGCGGGGAGGATCCGGCGGGCTTTTGGATCGCCCTGGACGCGTCCCCGTTCGCCTTCCGCGCGAACCCGCGGTACGAGAGCGCCGTGGCCGCGTTCGTGGCCGCGCGCCGGGACCGGGTGGTCTACGAGCGGGACGGACTCTACCTGCTGAGGCCCGCGGCGGCGCCCTAGGCTAGGGCTGGACGGGCCAGGCCTTCTTCAGCGCCTTGGCCAGCCGTCCCGCCGCGGTGCTCGCCGCGTCGGCGAGGCTGTCGCCCTGGTCGGAGACGGAACCAGTCCAGAGCACCTGGCCCGTCGTCACGTCCACCAGCTTGACCGTGAAGGCCACGGACGCGGGCGAGGTGTAGGTCTGCGGGACCTGGTCGTTGGTCGTCACCACGTCGTAGCGGGCGATCGTCTGCCGCGAGCGGTCCCGGCCGTGGCGGTCCTTGTAGACCCGCGTCTCGTAGACCGGATGATAGGTGGTGTTGGAGACCGTCTGAAGATAGGTCGCCGAGGACGCCGGGGAGGCTCCCGTCACCCGCCCCAGGACCAGCGCCTGCGCGCCCAGGAGCTTGCCTAGCTGGACGGCGGTGGCCGGGTCCACGCTGTCGGTGTGCGTGAAAGCCTGCTCGGCCAGCACCTTGTCCACCTGGCCGCGCTCGACCAGGTCGTAGCCGGCTTGGAGGAGGTAGGGCTCCAGCGCGCGGCCCACGGCGACGCCGGAACCGGGCTCGCCGGGGGCGTCGGGCGGGTCGATCAGCGCCACGCGGCCGACCTTGGAGAAATCGTAGCCGGGCTTGATCGCGACGATGGGCGGTGCCGCGCAGGCCGCCAGCAGGAGCAGGAGCGGCAGGAGCGCGCGCGGTCTCACTTCAGCCCGGCGCGGCAGGCCGCGGAGAGCGCGCCGCCGTGCGCGCGCAGGCAGGCGGCCACCCCGCCCGAGGCGACTCCGGCGCACAGGCGCTGGGCGTCGTCCCGGCACCCCGCCGGAATCGACTCGTGGACGGCGCGGCGGTCGGCGCGCAGCGCGGACAAGCGGCCGGCGCAGGAGGGGGAGAGCCGGGGCCCCAGGCCCTCCAAGCACTCGATCAGGCCGCGTCCCTGCAGGCCCAGACAGGAGCCGCCGATGTCGGCCTTGCAGTCCTGGCGGAAAGCCTCGCCCTCGGAGCGCTCCTCGTCCAGGTGCGCCGCGCAGGCCTTCGAGAGGCGGGCTTGCTGCGCGCGCAGGCATTGCAGGCGCGCGTGGCCGCGGGGGGCCTTCGGGCACAGGGCGGCGGCGTCGGCGCGGCAGGCGTCGCGCCCCTCGTCGGCCCGCGCCGGGAGCGCGCCCAGTGCCAGGAACGCGGCCAGGACGACGGGCGTCGCGGCTCTGACGGCGGTCATCGGGGAAAGTCCCCCCGGGGGCCCGGACGCGGGACGCGTTCCGCGGGCCCCCGGGAGAGGGAGATCAGCTCAGGTGCTTGCTGACCAGCTTCGTCATCTCGAACATGTTGACGACGGACTTGCCGCCGAAGACGGCCTTCAGCTTCTCGTCCGCGTTGATGTTGCGCTTGTTCTTCTTGTCCTGCAGGCCGTTCTTCTTGATGTAAGCCCACAGCTTCTTGACGACCTCGGTCCGGGGCAGAGGCTTAGCGCCGACGACCTGCGCCAGCTTGTCGCTCGGGGTGAGCTCCTTCATGAACGCCGCGTTCGCCTTCTTGGCCATGTGGTGGTTCCTCTCCTGGTGCGTGTGCGCCGGGGCGACAGCGTCGCCGGCAGGCCCCATTCAACAAGATTCCCCGTCGGAGGTCAAGCCGTCTCCCGTCGGGGGGGCCGTCAAACGGCCCGGGGGCGGGTCTCGCCGCGCCACGAGATCCCGAACTCCTCGCAGGTCGCGCTGTACATCAGGAGGTCCGCCCAGCGCCCCCGCAGGAACACCGCGCGGCGCTTCAGGCCCTCCCGGCGCAGGCCCAGCGAGCGCGCCAGGGCGATCGAGCGGCGGTTCCCGGGCTCGATGCCGGCCTCGACGCGGTGCAGGCGCAGGTCCCGGAAGGCGACGTCCAGCATCGCGCGGACGGCCTCCTTCCCGTAGCCTCGCCCCCAGTGGCGGTTGACGAGGAAGTAGCCCAGGTAGGCCGACTGGGACAGCCCGCGGAGGACGTCCATCGCGCTGACCGTGCCGACGAACTCGCCCGTGTCCCGCCGGAAGACGGCCAGGTCGTAGAACAGGTCGGCGGCGCGGCGCTTCTCCTGGTCGCGCAGCAGGGCCCGGAAGCGGGCGCGGGCGAGCGCGTCCTCCTCGCGGCGGCCTCGGTCCCAGGCGTTGCGCTTCGGGAGGGCCGCGCGGTGGGCGTCGCGCCAGCGCGCGTGGTCGCCGGCGCGCAGGGGGCGGACCTCCAGGCGGCGGGTGCGGCGGACCAGGCGCCGGGGGCGGGTCACTTCGCGTGCGCGGAGATGAACCGGCGCTGGGCCGAGATGCGGCGCATCTCCGCGGCGGCGGCCGGGTTCTCGCCCAGCACGAACTTGAAATCGGCGGCCGCGAGCGTGAAGAGGAGCGTCGGCTCCAGGGCGGCCACGGTCGCGTTGCGCGGCTCGTCGCAGAGGAGCGCGCCTTCGCCGAAGAACTCCCCGGGCCCCAGCGTCGCCACCGTCCGCGAGAGGACCAGCAGGCGCGGCAGTTTGACCGCGACTTTTCCTTGATAGACGACGTGGAAGGCGTCTCCGGGGGAGCCTTTTCGGAAGACGGTCTCGCCCGCCGCGTAGGAGCAGAGCAGCACATAGGGCAGGACTCGGTCCAGTTGGCCCACGGTGAGGGGGGAGAAGAAATCCATCCGGCGCATCATCCCCGCCAGCACGCCCAGCTCCGTCGCGCCGATCCGCAGCGGCTTCACGCGGGAATTAAAGTCATTTCGCGCCCCGCCGTCCACCCCCCTGCGCTCAGGCGGGCAGCGAGGCGGCGAAATCCGCGAGCGCGCCGGCCAGCGCCTCGGGGGCGTCCAGCGGCACGTGGTGGTGGGCGCCCGGGATCTCCACGGCCCGTCCGCGGGGGAGCCCGGCGGCCGCGCGCGCGGCCTCCTCCGGGCTCATCAGCGTGCTCAGGCCCCCGCGCACGATCAGCGCGGGAGCGCTCACGGCCGCCAGCAGGGGCCAGATCGGCTCCAGCGTCACCCCGAGCGCGCGCCAGTCGAACTTCCAGCTGAAGCCCTCGCCCGACGGGCGCACGCTGAGCAGCCCCAGCGCGCGCAGCTCGCCGGCGCTCAGCACGGTTCCGTCCGGCTCCAGGCGGAAGCGCGCGGCCGCGGCCTCGGCGTCGGGGTAGACCGGCTGAGGGCGGCGGCGCGCGCGTGAGAAGCGGCTGGGCCGGTCCTCGCGCAATTCGGCCAGGAAGTCGATGGCCGCGACCCCGCGCAGGCGCCCGGGATGGAGCGCGGCGTAGCGCAGGGCGATGCGCGCCCCCATCGAGTGGCCGACCAGCACGAAACGCTCCCAGCCCAGCGCGGCGCGCGCCGTCTCGATGTCCTCCACCCAGGTCTCGGGGCGGTAGTCGCCGCTCTCCAGCCAGCCGCTGTCGCCGTGGCCGCGGAAGTCCAGCGCCGCGGCGCGCAGGCGTCCGCTCCAGAGCGGCGCGACGCGGTCCCACCAGTGCCCGTGCGCGGCCATGCCGTGGGCGAGCAGGACCGGCGCGCCGGACCCGCCCCACTCGCGGACGGCCACCGTCCCCGGGCGGGACATGGAGCGTCGCCCTACTTGCTCTTGCGCTTCGACTGCGGCGCCTTGTCCGCGGTGTAGCGTCCCGCGGCCGCGTCCCAGTCCACCCGGACCGCGTCCCCGTCGGCGACGCGGCCGTCGAGCTCCGCGTCCTTGAGGGCGCGGTTGATCTCGCGGTCCACGATCTGCTTGATGGGGCGCGCGCCGTACTGCTTCTGCGACAGCGCCTTCGCCAGGACGGCTTCGCGCGCCGCCGGGCTCAGCGTCACGGTCAGGCCCTTCTCGCGCAGCTGGCGCTCCAGCGCCTTCAGGCGCAGGTCCAGGATCGCGCCCAATTGGGCCTTCTGCGTGATCTCGTTGAAGACGATCACCCGGTCCTCGCCCACGCGGTTGACGAACTCCGGGCGGTACTTGGCCTTGAAGGCCTCCAGGTACCGCGCCTGGCGCGAGCCCGCGGGGGCGCCCTCCGCGCCGGCCTTCGGGCGCTTGAGCTCCTTCGCGCCGAAGCCCATGCCCTCCATCTTGTACTCGTAGCCGTCGCCGCCGTCGCGCCAGCCGTCGGCGGTCTTGCCGGCCGCGGCGTCCTCGCCGGCGAGCGAGCCGCCGATGTTGGAGGTCATGATGATGATGGTGTTGGAGAAGTCCACGGTGCGGCCCTGGCCGTCGGTCAGGCGCCCGTCCTCGAGCACCTGCAACAGCACGTCGAACACCTCGGGGTTCGCCTTCTCGATCTCGTCGAGCAGGATCACCTGGTACGGGTTGCGCCGGATCGGCTCCGTCAACTGGCCGCCTTCCTCGTGCCCCACGTAGCCCGGCGGCGCGCTGATCAGGCGGCTGACCGAGCTCTTCTCCTGGTACTCCGACATGTCCAGGCGCAGCATGTTCTTCTCCGACCCGAACTCCTTGCGCGCCAGCGCGCGGGCCAGCTCCGTCTTGCCCACGCCCGTCGGCCCCAGGAACACGAACGACGCGATCGGCTGCTTCGGGTCGCGGTACCCCGTCTTGCCCGCCTGCACGGCCTCGGCCACCTTCTGCACCGCCTCGTCCTGGCCGATCACCTCGCTCTTCAGCTCCGCCGGCAGGTTCTTCAGCTTCGTGCGCTCGTCCTCGCCCAGCTTGCCCGCCGGGATGCCCGTGCGCAGCGAGATCTCAACCGCCACGTCCTCCGGCGTCACCGCGCGCGGGCCCTCGTCCCGGCCCTGCGCCTTCGCTTCCGACGCCTTCAGCTCCACCTCCGCCGACGCGTCGTCCAGCAGGTCCAGCGCCGAGTCCGGCAGATGCCGGTCCGTGATGTAGCGCGACGCCAGCGACACCGCCGCCTTCACCGTCTCCAGCGGGATCGTCACCTTGTGCTTGCCTTCGTAGATCGGCTTGACGCCCTCCAGGATCGCTTCCGCCTCGTCCTTGGTGGGCGGCGCCAGCTTCACCGCGTTGAACCGGCGCATCAGCGCCCCGTCCTTCTCGATGCGCCGGTACTCGTCCGTCGTCGTCGCCCCGATCATCGAGATCGAACCGTCCGCCAGCGATTCCTTCAGGATCTGCGAGGCGTCCGGGGAGCCGGAGGCGCCGCCCGCGCCGACGATCATGTGGATCTCGTCGACGAACAGGATCACCCGCCCCTTGGACTTCTTGGCCTCGGCGATGATCTTGTGCATGCGCTCCTCGAACTCGCCGCGGTACTTGGTGCCGGCGACGACCTTGTTGAGGTCGATCTTGACGATGTTCTTGCCCTGGAGCTCGGGGATCTCCCCGGCGACGATGCGCTGGGCCAGGCCCGCCACGATCGCGGTCTTGCCCACGCCCTTGGGGCCGATCACCAGCGGGTTGTTCTTCTCCACGCGCAGGAGCGTCTTCACCATCTGCCGGATCTCGGCCTTGCGCCCGATCAGCGGGCGCATCCCGCCCTCGCTCGCTTTCTGAGTCAGGTCGGTGCCGTACTCGTACAGGGTCTCGTACTCGCCCTTGGGCAGGGGCTGGAAGGCGGGCGCCGCGGGCTCGGCCGCGGGCTCCTCGGCGGACGGCTTGGGCGCGGGCAGGCTCAGGACCGGGCGCGCCGGAGCCGGCTGGGGCGCGTCGCGGCCGGGGATCCGTCCGTCGGACAGGAAGACCTTGAGGAGCTTGAGGCCGGCGGCGATCTCCGCGCCGGAGGGCTCTTCCAGCTGCTCCGGGGACGGCTGGAGGTCCTGGAGCAGGGACAGGAGCCCGCCCTTGGCCGTCGCGCTCAGCGGCTCGGAGGCGCGGCCGCCGTCGTAGTGGACGCCGTCGAGCATCTCGACGAGGGCCTGCGCGCGGTGCAGGACGGGGGCGGGGGTGTTCCGGCCCGACAGGATGTGCAGGTGCTCCTCGGCGATGCTGCGCGCCAGCTCCATGGCGGCGTTGCGGTACAGGGACCCGATCTCGGTGGTGACCTCGTTGTCGTGCTCGTGGCCCCGCAGGCGCAGCGCGTTGCCGAAGACGGCGAGGGCGCGGGCGTGGGCGGCCAGGCCGCCCTGGTTCAGCAGGGCCACGCCGGCGGCGACCTGGCGGTCGGCCCGGGCCGCGACGGGGTCCGGGTCGGTCTTCTTCACGCGCGCGGCCGCGTCGGTGAACAGGTAGGCCTCGCCGGAGAGGCGGGCGAGCAGGCCCTGGTCGGCCAGCTCCTTCAGCGCCACGCGGGTCTCGCTCGGGTTCAAGCCGGCCTCGGCGCCGAAGCGGGCGGACGCCGCCGGGTCCAGCAGCTCGCCGCCGAAGGTCTTGGCGGCGATCGCCGCGTAGAGCTTCTGGGACTCCGAGGGTCCGGCCGAGCCTCCGGCGCCGGGGGCCAGCGTGCCGGCCAGCAGGGCGAAGGGCGCGGTCAGGTGCGCGGGGGCGATTCCGAAGTGGGAGAGGGCCCAGCTCGCGACGCCGACGCCGGCGGCGAGCATCGCCGAAGGGAGGTAGGCCTTCGCGCGCTCGGTCCAATGCGGGGCCGGGACGGCGCGGGGGGCGGCGGCGCGCGCGAGAGTCGCGGGCGCCAGCGCCGGCTG
>JAJXTZ010000019.1 GCA_021783355.1 bacterium
ACGCGAGAATGGAGACGGAGAACGAGAGCATCCCGGTGCGGCGGGTGCGCGGGCGCGACGGCGCCCCGCGCGACAAGCGCGCGGCCGCGGCCGCGGCCGCGGCGGTCCTGCTGATCGCGGGCGGGGCCTGGTGGCTGACGCGCCCGCCGTCCGTGTCCACCGACGACGCCTTCATCGACGCCCACATCGTGCCCGTCAGCCCGCGCGTGGCCGGCCACGTGGCGCGGGTGCTGGTCGACGACAACCAGGAGGTCCCGGCCGGCGCCCCGCTCCTGGACATCGACCCGCGCGACTTCCAGACCGCGCTGGACTCCGCCCGCGCGAAGGCGGACTCCGCCTCCGCCGAGGCCGCGAAGGCCGACGCGGACTTCGCCCGCGCCAAGGCGCTGTTCGCCCGCGACGAGGTCTCCCGTGAGAGCCTGGAGCACGCGCAGGCCGCGTCGCTGGCCGCGCGCGGGTCCCTGGAGCAGTCCCGCGCCGCGCTGCGCCAGGCCGAGCTGGACCTGTCCTACACGAAGGTGACCGCCCCCGAGGCGGGCCGCGTGACGCGCAAGTCCGTGGAGACCGGCGCCTACGTGGCCGTCGGCGAGCCGATGCTGGCCCTGGTCCCCAAGACCGTCTGGGTCACCGCGAACTTCAAGGAGACCCAGCTGACGCGGATGCGGGCGGGACAACGCGCCGAGATCCGCGTGGACGCCTACCCGGGCAAGGTCCTGACCGGGCGCGTGGACAGCATCCAATCCGGCACCGGCGCGCGCTTCAGCCTGCTGCCGCCGGAGAACGCCACCGGGAATTTCGTCAAGGTGGTGCAGCGCGTGCCGGTCAAGATCACGCTGGACGACCCGTCCGCGGACGGCGACCGGCTGGCGCCGGGCCTCTCCGTCGAGGCCACCGTCCTGCTGCGCTGACCGCCGCTCAGGCCGCGGCGGCCTGCGGCGCGCCGTCCCGCCGCCGGCGCTTGAGCCACCCTCGGCGGGCAATGGACTCCTGCGTGCCGCACGAGCACAGGTAGACGCTCAAGGTCGGGCAGGCCTCCAGCCCGAAGAGCAGCAGCTCCAGGCAGGACTCCAGGCTCCGGGCGGCCGGCCGCCACAGCAGATGGCGCGACTCGCCGCCCTCCCGCGCGCGCTCCCCGCGCGCCTCCGAGCGCTCGCGGTTCTCCGCGCACAGGAAGAGCTCGTGGATGTTCAGGTAGGGCACGCGCAGGCGTTCCAGCTCCAGCATCATCGTCTTCAGCTTGCCCATCTGCTCGGGGATCACCGGGATCTCGACGGCGACCTCGTCGAAGATCGCGCGCGCGACCGCCGCCGGGGCGAGGTCGAAATCCCGGGCCACCGCGTCGAAGCGGATGGAGTGCAGGCCGGCGGCCTTGAGGGCGCGCAGGGTCGCGGCATCGGCGCGGTCCCCGTTGGTGTAGAGGTCCACGCGGGGCGGACGGGGCAGGGCGCGCAGCGCGCGCAGGATCGCCAGCACGCGGTCGAGCTTGAGCAGGGGCTCGCCGCCGGACAGGCCCACTGAGCGCAGGCCGAAGCGCTCGACGACGGCGGCCGCCTCTTCGGGCGTCTCCACGGGCAGGCCGTGGGCCACCAGCTCGTCCTTGCGCGGCTTCTGGTTGAAGCAGAAGAAGCAGTCCCGGGTGCACAGCCCGGTCACGTAGAAGTTGGAGCCGTCGCCTTTCAGGCAGGGGCGGCAGCCCGGGGGCAGGCGCCGCGTGAACAGGGTCATCGACGCGGCGTCGCCCTTGACCCCGGCCGCGCGCAGGCGCTCGAGCAGCTCGGTCAGGCGCCGGACCCGCGCGGGCTCGGGGGCCGCGCCGGGAACGGCTCCCGAGGACGCGGCGGCCTTGCGCGCGAACCAGGAGAGGTCGTCGCCCTCGCGCAGCATGTCAGCCCCGGGACGCCGCCGCGGCGACGGGCACGGGCTCGAAGCGGGCCTGGAAGAAGCGCAGATGCTTGGGCTCCTTGACGATCTTGAGCCCGGGCAGGCGCGATGCGCGGCGGTGCAGCGCGCCGATCTCGGACGCGACGAAGTCCAGGTGCGTCTGCGTGTAGACGCGCCGCGGCAGGGTCAGGCGCACCAGCTCCAGCGACGGCCGGCGGTTGCGGCCCTCGTCGTCGCGCCCGGCCGAGACCACGCCGCGCTCCATCGCGCGCACGCCGCAGGCCTCGTAGATCCAGGCCGCGAGCGCCTGCGCCGGCAGGTCGTCCTGGGACAGGTGCGGCAGGAACGCGCGGGCGTCCACGAACACCGCGTGGCCGCCGAACGGCTTGACCACGGGGACGCCCTCGGCATCCAAGCGTTCGCCCAGGTACCGGACCTGGGCCAGGCGGTGGGCGATCCACTCGTCCTGGACCATCTCGCGCACCCCGACGGCCAGCGCTTCCAGGTCGCGGCCGGCCATGCCCCCGTAGGTGTGCAGACCCTCGTAGAGCACGCAGAGGTTCTGCGCGGCCTCGTAGAGCCCGCGGTCGTGCGTGGCCAGGAAGCCGCCGATGTTGACGTACGCGTCCTTCTTGGCGCTCATCGTGCAGGCGTCCACCAGCGCGCACATCTCCTTAAGGATGCGCGCCGCGCTCCAGTCCTTGCACTGGGGCTCGCGCTCGTGGATCATCCAGGCGTTCTCGACCGCGCGGGCCGCGTCCAGGACCACGCGCACGCCGCGCTCGCGGCACAGGGCGCTCACCGCGCGCAGGTTCTCGAGGCTCACCGGCTGGCCTCCGGCCATGTTGACCGGGGCGCCGACGGCCACGTAGGCGACCTTCTTGGAGTCCGCGTCCAGCAGGGCTTTGAGCTTCTTGAGATCCACGTTCCCCTTGAACGGGGCCTCGGAGCGGGGATCGTGGGCCTCGTCCACGATCACGTCGCGGAAGATCCCGCCCGCCAGCTCGATGTGCGCGCGGGTGGTGGTGAAGTACATGTTGCCCGCCACGATCTGGCCCGGCTTGATCCAGGATTTGGACAGCAGGTGCTCGGCGCCGCGGCCCTGGTGCGTGGGGACCAGGAACTCGAAGCCGTAGACGTCCTGCACGGCCTTCTCCAGACGCTCGAAGGATCGGCTGCCCGCGTAGGCCTCGTCGCCGGTCATCAGCGCGCCCCACTGGGCGTCGCTCATGGCGTTGGTGCCGGAGTCGGTCAGCAGGTCGATGTAGACGTCGGCGCTGCGCAGGAGGAAGGTGTTGTAGCCCGCCTCGCTCAGGCGCTCGCGGCGCTCGGCGGCGGACGGCAGGCGGATGGGCTCGATCATCTTGATCTTGTACGGCTCGGGAAGGAGGGAGGGGGTCTTCATGAACGAGGAGTCCTCGCAACGGTCCTGCCGCGGGCGGGACGGCCGCCCTGGGCCCTCGGCCGCCCCGCGTCTAGGCCTTTCGGCCCGGGACAAGGCGAGGTGAAACGACTAAACTGACGACATGAGCCAACGCGACCGAGCCGCGCGCCGCGCCCTCCTGCTGGGAGCCGTCATCCTCGCGTCCCTGGCGGCCCGCGCCGCCGCCGCCGACCCCGACGACGACGGCAGCGACTGGACGGCCTTCCAGGCTCCGGCCGCGACCGGCACCGTGCTGGCCCCGGACACCGCGGAAGGCGGCTTCAGCGCCCCCGACCGGCAGAGCTTCGACGCGAAGCTGCGCTCCAAGGTCCTCGATCAGCTCTGCCGCCAGCTCAAAGTCAACCAGGACATCGGCGTGGGCCTGCCGGGCGACTTCTCCGGCACCCGCCTGGGCCTGGCCCGCTACCTGGCCACCTATCCCGACAACTCCCTGGCGGTCGTGGACGAGGAGCGTTTGAACGCCTCCTTCGTGCACGGCTTCGCCCGCGAGCTCGGCGGCGACGCCTCGCTGACCGGCGGGTTGTCGCTGAGCGCCTCGATCACCGGCACCTCGATGGTCGTGCGCCGCCTGGACTCGAAGCAGAGCTGCGACGAGGTCGGCCGGCTGGCGAACTTCACCGACATCAAGACCGCCGTGCCGATGACCGCCAAGCGCATCGCCGCGATGCAGCTGGGCGAGCTTTGGCGCGTGCCGATGACGCTGACTTACGGCCAGGGACTCTCCCTCTCGGACATCCTCAACAACGACGGCTCCGGCCACATCGGGTCGGCCAGCATCACCTTCGGGCGCTCCGACGCCGGCACCGCGAGCATGACCCTCTACCGCATCGCCGACGATCAGGTCCGCTTCCGCTTCCGCATCGACCACGTGGTGATCTACAACCGCGGTGCCGGGATCTACCAGACCATCCCCGCCATCGCCTTCGCGACCGACGCGCACAACATCCTGCTGCGGTACTTCCAGAAGCAGATCGCCAACCAGCTGGACCGCTACACCTCGCTCTGGCTGACCTACGGCCGGAGCAGCTCCGACGGGGCGAAGGTCCTGATGGAGTTCGTCCTGGACCCGCGCGACCCGGCGCAGGCGGAGGCCTTGGCCCGCGCCGCGCGCGGCGACTTCGCCGAGCTCGTGAGGATGGCCGTGCGGATGAGCACGCTGCACGCCGGCGACGCGGACACCCTGAAGGACTACGAGCGCCTGCGCCAGGACCACGCGAAGCAGCTCGGCGACCCGACCTACGCCGCCTCCGACAACTACCGGGCGAAGACGCATTCGTTCTCCTTCAACCTCCCGCTGTTCATCCAGCACAACGCGACCTCCTTGTTCGGCGCCGACGCGGTGACCCGCTACACCGGGCCCGGCGGCCGGTTCCGCTTCTATCGCGCCGACAAGAGCAAGTCCAACGAGTACTTCACCCTGCCCTGGGTGGGTCCGATGGTCAAGGACAACTCCCAGCGCGACGTGGAGACCGTCACCTACGCCCCGCCCGGCAGCGGCCCCGGCGAGCCGATCATGGTCTACATCCGCAACGAGGGCTACCTGCGCGAGCCGGCCTCCACCGTGCGCGGCAACATCGAGGAGATGAACGGCGTGCTGGCCCTGGCCGGCGCCCAGCGCGGCGAGACCGCCCGCGCGCGCCTGCAGCTGCCCGAGGACTCGATCGCCCCGCCCGCGCCGAAGCGGGAGGCGGACTACGGCGGCGAGGAGCCCCCGGCGGAGCCGTCCGACCGCAAGGGCTGGATGTCCTTCACGCTGGTCTTCAACCAGAAGGCCGTCTCCGACATCGTCTCGGCTTCGGCCGACCAGATCTTGAAGGCCTTCGCCTTGGCCGCGGACCGCTACGACCGCCCGATGGCGGACTGGCTGCTGGCCCACGGGACCTTCCGCGGCGGCAAGCTGGAGTACGACTGGCGCGCGGCGCGGCGCGCGTTCCCGGACGAGGAAGACGGCGCGGGCGCGGGCTCCAGCCGGGAACTCGAGAACCTGGCGCGTCAGGCCGCGGCCGTGGTGGCCGACGTCTGGTCCGCGCGCGACGCCAAGATCCCCACGGCCCGCGCCCGGCGCCTGGCCGAGATCGTCGGCGGCAAGGGCCGCAGCGGGCTGGCCTACGAGGACATCCTGCGCGTCCTGGTCCAGCTCGCCGACCCGATGGACCTGACCGGCGACTTCGTGTCGAACATGAAGTCCACCGCGAAGGGCGTCAAGGACCTGAACGCGCACCTCGTCCTCAAGAAGGGGCGCGCCGAGGTCCCGATGCTGCGCGACGCCGGCGCGACCAAGTCGCGCTTCGCCGAGCCCTCGATCCTCACCGACTGACGAGGGCGCTGGACCCGGGGGCCGCTTCCATGTCAGAATGGGCGCGGAGAACCCCCGGACCATGAACATCCTCGTCCTCAACAGCGGCTCGTCCTCGGTCAAGTTCCAGGTCATCGAGACCGATCGGGAGCGCATCGCGGGCGACCGGGACCGCTGCCTGGCCAAGGGCCTGATCGAGCGCATCGGCAGCCTGTCGCTGGCCACCTTCCAGGCCGCCGGCCGCCCGGCGGTCAAGAAGGACGCGCCGCTGCGCGACTACCACGCCGCGCTGGACTGCATCGTGCGCTGGGCGATCGCCCCGGAGTCGGGCATCGACGGCGTGCGCTCGCTGGCCGACGTCCACGCGATCGGCCACCGCGTCGTGCACGGGGGGGAGAAATTCCGCGCCTCGGTCCTGATCGACGACGCGGTGGTCGCCGGCATCGAGGAGTGCGTGGAGCTGGCGCCGCTGCACAACCCGGCCAACCTGAAGGGCATCCGCGCCGCCCAGGAGGTCTTCGGCCCCGGCGTGCCGCAGGCGGCGGTGTTCGACACCGCGTTCCACGCGACCATGCCGGAGACCGCCTACCTCTACGGCCTGCCCTACCATCTCTACCGCCGCCACAAGATCCGCCGCTACGGCTTCCACGGCACCTCGCACCGCTACCTGGCCTACCGCTACCGGACCACGCTCAAGCTCCCCAAGGAGAAGGTGAACATCATCACCCTGCACCTGGGCAACGGCTGCTCCGCCTGCGCGGTGAAGGGCGGGGTCTCGATCAACACCTCGATGGGATTCACGCCGCTCGAGGGGATGATCATGGGGACCCGGGCCGGCGACGTGGACGTCTCCGTGGCCGAGTACCTGTCCCACAAGGAGGGGATGTCGATCGGCGAGACGGTCACGATGCTCAACAAGCAGTCCGGCCTGCTGGGCCTCTCGGGGCTGACCAGCGACATGCGCGAGCTGCTGGAGGAGGAGCGCGAGAACGGCGACCGCCGCGCGCGCCTGGCCGTGGACATGTTCTGCGCGACCGTGCGCCGGCGGGTGGGCGCGTACTACGCGGAGATGAACGGCGCCGACGCGCTGGTCTTCTCGGGCGGCATCGGCGAGAACGCCCCGGCGGTGCGGCGGCAGATCTGCCGCGGTCTCGAATGCCTGGGCCTGGCGCTCGACGAGAAGCGCAACGCCGGCTTGAAGAGCGGACAGGCCGGCGAGATCTCGAAGCCCGCGTCGCGGATGAAGGTCTTCGTGATCCCGACCAACGAGGAACTCCTGATCGCGCGCGACACCTTCCGCGCGATCGCCGCCCGCTCCCGCGGCAAAGCCTGAGACCGTGGCGAGCCCAGCCCTGGAAGGGGTCGTCGCCGCGAAGGTCTGGGCCCTGCTGGAGTCGCACGGCCCGGCCAGCGTGTTCGCCTGGGGGGTCGGCAAGTCCCTGCTCCCGTTCCCGGCCCCCTCGGTGTTCGTCCTGGCCGGCGCGGTGGCGGTCCATCCCGGGGCGAGCCTGGCCTCCGCGCTGGGGACCGTGTTCCTGCGCGTGGGGCTGCCCGGGGCGGCCGGGATCACGCTGGGCGCCTATCCGTACTACCGCTGGGCCTACCGCGGCGGCTGGCCGGCCCTGGAGCGCTGGGGGCCGCGCCTGGGCCTGTCCCGGAGGATGCTCAGGCGCTGGGGCCAGGCGCTCGGCCGGCGCCGCGTCGCGGCGATCCTGCTGCTGCGCGCCCTGCCGGTGGCGCCGGTCGTGCTGGGCTCGGCGGTCGCGGGGGTGGCGCAGGCCGGGCTCTGGGAGTACGCGCTTTGGACCTTCCTCGGGTCCCTGATCCGCACCGTCCTGCTCGGCGTGCTGGGCTGGGCGATGCGCGAGAGCTACGGCAACCTGGGCTGGCGCTTCGCGCCTTGGGAGGCGCGCGTGCTGCTGGCCCTGAGCGCCGCGGCGATCCTTCTCCTCCT
Source organism: bacterium (assembly GCA_021783355.1). GTDB lineage: Bacteria > Elusimicrobiota > Elusimicrobia > UBA1565 > UBA9628 > GWA2-66-18. The sequence goes on from JAJXTZ010000019.1 coordinate 7,576, forward strand.
CCTGCGCCGGCGGCGCGCCGCCGCCTAGAAACGAGAAGCCCCCGTCGCCGGCCAGCGGCGACGGGGGCTGTGAGGCCGGCTCTGTTTAGAGCTTGCGGACGTTCGCGGCGCGCGGTCCCTTGTCGGACTGCTGCACGTCGAACTCCACGGCCTGGTTCTCGGCCAAAGTCTTGAAACCCTCGCCCAGGATGGACGTGTGGTGCACGAAAAGATCCTTGGAACCGTCATCGGGGGTGATGAACCCGAAGCCCTTCTGGTCGTTAAACCACTTCACTTTGCCAGTCGCCATGTGTGTATGCTTATCCTCTTCTATGTCAGTCTTGCTCACGTGCGTCTTACTGTGGCCGGGGCAGCGTCGCCCCTTAGAAGTATTGTAGCAGAGCCCCGGCCCCGCGTGGGGCGAATCTTCGGCGAATCGCGCCTATTTTTAGGGGGGGGGCGGGCGGAAAAAAACCGCGCGCGGGGGCGGACGGCCCCCGCGCGCGGCGGTCCGAGCGGAGTCTTAGAGCCCCTGCCAGAGGGCTTCGCCCTTGGACTGCAGGGCGGTGACGAGCGCCGACGCCTTCGGCGCGCTCTGCACCGGGACGGACGCGACGGAGGTCAGGCCCGCCGCCGGCTTGTACCAGCACAGCGGCCGCACGCCGACCGTGTAGCCCTGCGAGCGGCTGCAGGCGCCGACGGTCGGATCGTTGTCGTCCATGCCGATGGTCCAGGACTTCGTGCACAGCGCGCCCTGGAAGTAGGTGTCCAGGCGGCACTGGCTGGCCGGATGCTCGTCGTTCGTCGCGGAGACGACGGACGGATCCGGGGTGTCGAAATGCGCCGCCGGGTCGCCGCCGAGGTCGGTGAACAGCGAGGTCACCGACATGCCCGCCATCGCCGAGCGCGTGCAGATCGCGCGGTCGCCCGCTCCTTTATAAGCCTTCGCGCAGGCCTTGGCCGCGTACGCCTCGTCCCCGGCGGGCCGGGTGAACGCGACGGCGCCGGGATCGGCGAAGATCCGGTGCAGGCACTTGGTGGTGGCGAAGTAGTCCGCCTCGCCCTCGTTGGACGCCCAGTCGGTGCCGCCGTACTTGGGGGCGCCGCCGAGGTGGTGTCCCATCTCGTGGCAGGCGACCAGGGCCATCCCGTCCATCGTGATCGCGGGGTGGCGCGCCAGGCCGCCGTACATGTTGAGGATGTCCTGATCGCCCTGCTCCTGCGCGGACGCGTTGACGGTCGGGTCGTCCCACAGGCGGTTGATCACCAGGCGCTTGCCGCTCTTGGCGAGGATCGGTCCGTAGATCGCCGCCATGCGGTCCATCACGGCGTCGAACTGAGCGTGGGTGATCCCGCCGGCGCCCAGCGCCCCCACGGCGATCTTCATCTGGTTGGTCGGCAGGAAGCTCCCCTTGTTCACGAGGGGGGCGGTGCGCGGGGACGGCGCGGCGGCCGTCAGGCAGAGAGCGGCGAGTCCGGCGACGGCGAGCGACACTTTCTTCGTCATGGACACCTCCAGGAGTAACGGCATCCTGACAAAACGCCGCGGGCGGGCGCAAGTCTTTTTAGGCCCAAGGGCCCGGGTATTTTCTAGGCCCTTCGGTCCCCGTCCGCGGGCGCCTTGAAGTCGGTCAGGTCCCGGGGCGGGAGGGCGACGCGGACGGCGTTGAGGATGGCGAGGAGGTCGATGACCTCCTGTGCGATCGCGCCGTCGATCGGCGCCAGGCGGCCGGCCGCCGCCAGGGCCATGCCCACGGCGCTCAGCGCCATGCCCCCGACCGCGCTCTGCAGGGCGATGCTCCGCATCCGCGCGCCGATGTGGATCAGCTCGTCGAGCTTGGTCAGCGAGGCGGTCAGGATGACGGCGTCGGCCGCCTCGGAGGCGATGTCGCTGTTCGGTCCGATGGCGACGCCCACGGTGGCCGCGGCCAGGGCCGGGGCGTCGTTGATCCCGTCGCCGACGAACAGGGTCTGGGCCTTGCGCGTCTCGGCGTCCACGATGGCGACCTTCTGCTCCGGGCTTTGTCCGGCGGCGATCTCGGTGATGCCGACCTCCTCGGCCAGGTAGCGGACCTCGGACTCGCGGTCGCCGGAGACCAGCATGACCTTCGTGACCCGGTGGTGGGGGGAAAGATGCCCCAGGAACGACGCGCTCTCCGCGCGCGGGGCGTCGTGGAAGCGCAGGACGGCGGCGGGGACATCGTCGATCACGACCACGCACTCCAGGCCGGAGGCCGCCTCGGGCAGGGCCGCGCGCCCCGCCGCGTCCAGGGCTTTGCGCCCCGTGATGCGGACGCGGCGCCCCTCGACGCGGCCGGCGAGGCCCCGGCCGGGCTCCTCGGAGACCTCGGAGGCCGCGGGGGGGGCCAGCCCGGCCAGTTCCGCCGCGGCCACCACGGCCTCCGCCAGCGGGTGGCGGGAGTAGCGCTCCAGGCTCGCGGCCAGGCGCAGGGCCTCGCGCGGGTCCGTCCCCGGGGCCGGGACCGCGTCGGTCAGGGTCGGCCGGCCGTAGGTGAGGGTCCCGGTCTTGTCCAGGATCACGGTGCGGCAGCGGGTGATGCGCTCGAGCGCGGCGGGATTCTTGACGATGATGCCGCGCGCGGCGGCCAGGGAGATGGCGCCGATCACGGCCACCGGGATGGCGATCAGCAGCGGGCACGGGGTGGCCACCACCAGGACCGACAGGAAGCGCGCGGAGTCGCCGGTGGCGAGCCAGGCTCCGCCCGCCACGGCCAGCGCCAGGGGCGCGTACCAGGCGGCCAACTGGTCTCCCAGGCGCCGCAGGTCGGGGCGGCGGGCCTCGACGTCCTCCATCACGCGCATGATGCCGGCGTAGCGGGAGTCCGCGGCCTTGCGCAGGGCGACGATGAGCAGGGCGCTGTCCCCGTTGATGGCGCCGGAGAGGACCGCGGAGCCGGGGGTCTTGGAGATGTGGAACGGCTCGCCGGTCAGGTAGGACTCGTCCATGGTCCCGTGGCCCTCGCGCACGGTCCCGTCCACCGGGCAGAGCTCGTGCGGGAGGACGACCAGCTCGTCGCCGACGGCGACCTCCGACACCGGGGCGTCGATGAGCCCCCCGCCGGCGCGCCGGTGGGCCTTCTGGGGCATGCGCCGGGCCAGGGCGTCGAGGACCGAGGACGCGCGCCGAGAGGCGAACTCCTCCAGCGCGCTGCCGCCGGAGAGCATCAGCACCAGGATCGCGGCGACCAGGTCCTGCCCCATCGCCGCCGAGGCCACGATGGCGATGCCGGCCAGCAGGTCCGACCCCAGCTCCCGGGCCAAGGCCTTGCGGACGATCCCGTAGACGAGCGGGAGGCCGCCGATCAGCTCGACCGCGCGCAGGGGCAGGACGGACGCGAAGGGGGAGGCGCCCAGGCGCGGCAGGACCAACGCGGCGGCGATGCCGGCGGCGGCCAGGACGGCGAGCCCGGCTTCGGCGGACGGCTTCCTCATTATTGCGCGACCCAGCCGCCGTCCACGATCAGCGGGTGCCCGGTCACGAACGAAGCGGCGTCCGAGCACAGCCAGAGGACGGCCGCGGCGACCTCCTCCGGGCGCCCCACGCGGCCCATCGGCTCGCCGGCGGCGAGGGCGGCGCGGGCGCGGTCGTCGCCTTTGGTGAACCGCTCGATCATCGGGGTCTGGATGACCCCGGGGCAGACCGCGTTGACGCGGACGCCCTTCTGCGCGTACTCCAGCGCGGCCGCGCGGGTGAGGCCCAGCACGCCGTGCTTGCTGGCCGTGTAGGCGGGGATGCCGGCGAAGCCGACGAGGCCGGCGATCGAAGAGCAGTTGACGATCGCGCCCGAGCCGCGCTCGGCCATGATCTTGAGCTCGGCGCGCAGGCAGAGCCAGACGCCCTTGAGGTTGACCGCGATCACGCGGTCGAAGTTCTTCTCGTCGCACTCGCCGGTGGGGGCCTGGGCGCCCTCGATCCCGGCGTTGTTGAACGCGCAGTCCAGGGTCCCGAAGGCCTGCAGCGCCTTGCGCATCAGGGCCTCCACCTGGACGGCGGCGGCGACGTCGCACTTCACGAACAGCCCCTCGCCGCCGGACTTGCGGATCTGGCGCAGGGTCTCCTCGCCGCCCTCGCGGACCGCGTCGGCCAGGACCAGGCGCGCGCCCTCGCGCGCGAAGGCCAGGGCCGCGGCCCGGCCGATGCCGGAGCCCGCGCCCGTCACCAGCGCCGTCCTGCCCTCGAATGTCCTGGCCATGGGTCCCTCCTTATTTAGCAAGTCCGTCCTGGTGCTAGCAACGACTTGGCCAGAGAGCGGGTCCGGCCGTGTCGTTGCGAGCGCTTTTTTAAGAGACGCGGGGAGGCCTCATGAGCGAGAGCGCGCAAGCAAAAGGCCGGGGCTTGGTCGTCTGGTTCAAGGAGGTCGGCATCGCCGACGTGCCGCGGGTGGGCGGCAAGAACGCGTCCCTGGGCGAGATGCTCCGGGAGCTGGGCGCGGCCGGGGTGCGCGTGCCCGACGGCTTCGCGATCACCGCCGACGCCTACCGCGCCTTCCTGTCCGGGGCCGGGCTGGACCGGCGCATCGGGGAGCTCCTGAAGAGCCTGGACCCCCGCGATCTGGACGAGCTGGCCCGCCGCGGGGCCCTCCTGCGCGAGGCGATCCGCTCGGCGCCGCTGCCCGTCGACCTGCAGGAGGCCGCGGCGTCCGCCTACGAGACCTTGAGCGGCCCCGGCGGCCCGGCCGACGTGGCGGTGCGCTCCAGCGCCACCGCCGAGGACTTGCCCGACGCCAGCTTCGCCGGCCAGCAGGAGACCTTCCTGAACGTGCGCGGGCGCGCCGACCTGCTGGAGTGCGTGCGGCGCTGCTTCGCGTCCCTCTACACCGACCGGGCGATCTCCTACCGCGCCGAGCGCGGCTACGCGCACGAGGCGGTGGCGCTGTCGGTGGGCGTCCAGCGCATGGTGCGCTCCGACCTGGCCTGCGCGGGGGTGGCGTTCACGCTGGACATGGAGTCAGGCTTCCGCGACGTGGTGCTGATCAGCGCGGCCTACGGCTTGGGGGAGAGCGTGGTCTCGGGCGCGGTCAACACCGACGAGTACACGGTGTTCAAGCCGGCGCTGAAGGCCGGCTTCAAGCCCATCCTGCGCAAGAAGCTGGGGAGCAAGGAGACGCGCATGGTCTGCGACGCCTCCGGCACCAAGCGGGTGCGCACGGCCCCCGTGCCGGTCGCGGAGCGCGCGCGCTTCGCGCTCGCCGACGAGGAGATCCTGACCCTGGCGCGCTGGGCCTGCGCGGTGGAGGAGCATTACGGCAAGAAGGCCGGGACCCCGCGCCCGATGGACCTGGAGTGGGCCAAGGACGGCGTCACCGGCGAGCTCTTCATCGTCCAGGCGCGGCCGGAGACCGTGCAGTCGCGCCGCGAGACCGAGGTCCTGGAGACGCACCGCCTGAAGAGCCGCGGGACCGTGCTGGCGTCCGGGCGCAGCGTCGGGGACCGCATCGGCCGCGGCAAGGCGCGCGTGGTGCGCAGCCCCCGGCACCTGGGCGACTTCCAGGACGGCGACGTGCTGGTGGCCGACCGGACCGACCCGGACTGGGAGCCGCTGATGAAGAAGGCCTCGGCGATCGTCACGAACCGCGGCGGGCGCACCTGCCACGCGGCCATCGTCAGCCGCGAGCTGGGGCTGCCGGCCGTGGTGGGCACCGAGAACGGCACCGAGGTCCTCGCCGACGGGCGCGAGATCACGGTCTCCTGCGCGGAGGGGGAGACCGGCTTCGTCTACGACGGGCTGCTGGACTTCGAGGTCCAGCGCACCGACTTGCGCGGCCTGGGGCGGCCGCGCACCAAGATCATGCTCAACGTGGCCAACCCGGAGGTCGCCTTCGGACTCTCGTTCCTGCCCAACGACGGCGTGGGGCTGGCGCGCATGGAGTTCATCGTCACCGACTGGGTCAAGATCCATCCGTTGGCGCTGATCCATCCCGAGCGGGTGGAGGACGATGCCTCGCGCGAGGAGATCAAGCGCCTCACCGCGGGCTGGGACGACAAGCCCGCGTACTTCGTGGACAAGCTCGCGCAGGGCATCGCGATGCTGGCCGCGGCCTTTCACCCGAAGGACGTGATCCTGCGCCTGAGCGACTTCAAGACCAACGAGTACGCCAACCTGGTGGGCGGCAAGGCCTTCGAGCCGCGCGAGGAGAACCCGATGCTGGGCTTCCGCGGCGCGTCGCGCTACGCGCACCCGCTCTACCGGGAGGGCTTCGCGCTGGAGTGCGCCGCCGTGCGCCGCGTGCGCTCCGAGATGGGCCTGAAGAACCTGAAGCTGATGATTCCGTTCTGCCGCACGGTGGCCGAGGGCAGGGCCGTTCTGGGAGAGCTGGCGCGCAACGGCTTGGCCCGCGGCGCGGACGGCCTGGAGGTCTTCGTGATGTGCGAGGTCCCCAGCAACGTGATCCTGGCCGACGAGTTCGCCGAGATCTTCGACGGCTTCTCGATCGGCTCCAACGACCTGACCCAGCTGATCCTGGGCGTGGACCGCGACTCGTCGATCGTGGCGCCAGTGTTCGACGAGCGCAACCCGGCGGTCACGCGCATGATCTCCTCCGTGATCCGCGCCGCGCGCGCCAAGGGCCGCAAGATCGGCATCTGCGGCCAGGCGCCGAGCGACTACCCCGACTTCGCGCGCTTCCTGGTGCGCGAGGGCATCGACAGCATGTCGCTCAACCCCGACGCGGTCCTGAAGACCCGCGTCGCCGTGCTCGAGGCGGAGAAGGACCTCGCGAAGCCGCCCCCCGCGAAGGCGCGCTTGAAGAAGTCCCCTGCGTAGCGGCGTGCGGCCGTCCTAACGCCCCCACAACGCGGCGATAATGGAACGCTAACGGGGTCCCCGGCTATCCTGTGGACATGGGAAGAACGCTGTCCGACCTGCTCCGTCCGGAGGCCGTCCTGGTCCCGCTGCGCGCCGCGACGGCCGCCGAGGCCGTGTCCGCGCTGGCCGACCTGCTGCCCCTGACGGGGCCGCCCGAAGACCGCGCGGCGCTGAAGGCGGCCGTCCTGGCGCGCGAGGCCGCCGGCTCCACCGGCATCGGGACCGGGATCGCCATCCCGCACGCGCGCTGGCCGAAGGCCGAGGCGCCGATGATGGCGGCGGGGCTGGCCTCGACGCCCATCGACTTCCGTTCGGCCGACGGCCGGCCGGTGTCCCTGATCTTCCTGCTGGCCGTGCCGGCCGCGGATTACGCCGCGCATCTGAAGGCCTTGGCGGCCGTCAGCCGCCTGGGTTCCGACAAGGCGCTGCTGCGCAAGCTCCTGCGCGCCTCCACGCCCGGCGAGCTGCATTCCCTGGTCGCCGGAGTTCCGCTGTAGTTCCTCAAGGAGGATCGCATGGAAGACCTCATGTACGCCGGCTTGACGGTCGCCTTCTTCGCCGTCAGCTGGCTGATGGTCGAGCTCTTCGACCGGCTGTCGCGGGGGGCGTCGTGACGCTTCTCTACGGGATCGCGCTCGCGCTGGCGCTGGGCCTGTGCGCGTATCTGTTCGTCGCCCTGTTCAAGCCGGAACTGTTCTGAGGACGCCATGACCGAGAACGCCCTCCTGCAGTACGCGCTGTATTTCGCCGCCCTGATCGGCTTCGCGGCCGCGTACGGCCCGTACATGGCCCGCGTCTACGACGGCCGGCCGGGCCGGCTCGGCCGCGTGTTCGGCCCGCTCGAGCGCTCGCTGTACCGCCTGGCCGGCGTCGATCCCGACGCGGCGATGACCTGGAAGACCTACGCGGCCGCCGCGCTGCTGTTCAACCTCCTGGGGACGCTCGCGGTCTACGCGCTCGAGCGCCTGCAGGGGCTCCTGCCGCTCAATCCCGCGGGCCTGGGAGCCGTCGGAGCCCACTCCGCCTTCAACACGGCGGCGAGCTTCGCCACGAACACGAACTGGCAGGACTACGCCGGCGAGACGACGATGAGCTATCTGACGCAGATGCTCGGGCTGACCGTGCAGAACTTCGTGTCCGCCGCCTCGGGCATGGCCGTGCTCGCCGCGTTCATCCGCGGCCTGCGCCGCCGCGAGTCGGAGAACCTCGGCAGCTTCTGGGCCGACCTCGTGCGCGGCACGCTCTACATCCTCCTGCCGCTGTCCGGCGCGCTGGCCCTGTTCCTGGTCTGGCAGGGCGTGCCGCAGACCTTCGGACCGGCCGCCAAGGCCGCGCTGGTCGAGACCGTGCGTTACGACGACGGCGGCAAGACGGTCTCGACCGCCGAACAGACGATCCCGCTGGGGCCCGTCGCCTCCCAGGTCGCCATCAAGCAGCTCGGGACCAACGGCGGCGGCTACTACAACGTCAACTCGGCGCATCCGTTCGAAAACCCGTCGCCGCTGTCGGACTTCGCGGAGCTGTGGGCGATCCTGGCTTTGGCCGCGGCCTGCTGCGTGATGTTCGGCGTCATGGTCGTGGACCGCCGCCAGGGCTGGGCGGTCGTGGCGGCGATGACCGTGATCCTCGTCCCCATGATCCTGTTCTGCGCCCACGGCGAGCAGCAGGGAAACCCGCTGATGTCCAAGATGGGAGTGGGCCGCCTGGCGGTCGAGGGACCCGCGGCGACCTCGGGCGGCAACATGGAGGGCAAGGAGGTCCGTTTCGGCGTCGCCGACTCGGCGCTCTGGGCCGCGGCCACCACGGCGGCCTCCAACGGCTCCGTCAACGCGATGCACGACTCCTTCACCCCCTTGGGCGGGCTCGTCCCGATCTTCATGATGCAGCTGGGCGAGGTGGTCTACGGCGGGGTCGGCTCCGGACTCTACGGGATGCTCGTCTTCGTGATCGTGGCGGTCTTCATCGCCGGACTGATGGTGGGCCGCACGCCGGAATACCTGGGAAAGAAGATCGAGGCCTTCGAGATGAAGATGGCCGCGCTGGTCGTGCTCCTGCCGCCGATCCTGGTGCTCGCGCCGACGGCCCTGGCCGTCGTCAGCGCGCAGGCGAAGGCCTCCCTGGCCAACCCCGGCGCCCACGGATTCTCGGAGATCCTCTACGCCTTCTCGTCGATGGGAAATAACAACGGCAGCGCCTTCGCGGGCCTGAGCGCGGCGGTGCCGTTCTACGACGTGCTCGGCGGCCTCGTCATGCTGGTCAGCCGCTATTGGATCATGATCCCGGTCCTGGCCATCGCCGGCTCGCTGGCGCGCAAGAAGGCCGCGCCGCCCGGGGAGGGGACCCTGCCGACGCACGGGCCCCTCTTCGTCGCGCTCCTCGTGTCGGTGGTGCTGATCGTGGGCGCGCTGACCTTCGTGCCCGCGCTGGCGCTGGGCCCGGTGGCCGAGCACTTGATGATGATCGGAGGGCGCTGACATGAGCGAGAAAGCCAAGACCCGTTCGTTGTTCGACCCGCGCATCGCGCGCCGCGCGCTGCTGGACAGCGTGCGCAAGCTCTCCCCGCGCCACCAGCTGCGCAATCCGGTCATGTTCTGCGTCTACGCCGGCAGCGCCTTGACGCTGGGACTCTGGATCCAGGCGCTTCTGGGCCGGGGCGAGGGGCCGGCGGGCTACATCCTCGCCGTCTCCCTGTGGCTGTGGTTCACGGTGCTCTTCGCCAACTTCGCCGAGGCGATGGCCGAGGGGCGCGGCAAGGCCCAGGCCGACAGCCTGCGCCAGGCGCGCCAGCGCGTCCTGGCCAAGAAGCTGGCCGAGCCGCGGCGCGGCGCCCCCGTCTCGGAGGTCCTCTCGTCGGACCTGCGCGCCGGCGACGCGGTGCTCGTGGAGGCGGGCGACATCGTCCCCGGCGACGGCGAGGTGATCGAGGGGATCGCCTCGGTCAACGAGAGCGCGATCACGGGCGAGAGCGCCCCGGTGATCCGGGAGAGCGGCGGCGACCGCAGCGCCGTGACCGGCGGCACGACCGTCCTGTCCGACTGGATCGTCGTCAGGATCACGGCCGACCCCGGGTCGAGCTTCCTCGACCGCATGATCTCGCTCGTGGAGGGGGCGTCCCGCCAGAAGACCCCGAACGAGATCGCGCTCAACATCCTGCTGGCCGCGCTGACGATCGTCTTCCTGCTGGTCTGCGCCACGCTGCTCCCGTATTCGATCTACAGCGTGACGGCGGCGGGCGCGGGGACCGTCGTGCCCGTCACGACGCTCGTCGCGCTGTTCGTCTGCCTGGCGCCCACCACGATCGGCGGGCTCCTCTCGGCGATCGGCGTCGCCGGCATGGACCGGATGATCCAGGCCAACGTGATCGCGACGTCGGGACGCGCGGTGGAGGCCGCCGGCGACGTGGACGTCCTGCTCCTCGACAAGACCGGCACGATCACGCTCGGCAACCGGCAGGCCGTCGCCTTCGTGCCCGCGGAGGGAGTGACCCCCGAAGGGCTGGCCGACGCGGCTCAGCTGGCCTCGCTGCCCGACGAGACGCCGGAGGGGCGCAGCATCGTGGTCCTGGCCAAGGAGAGGCACGGCCTGCGCGGGCGCGAGCTCAACGAGCTGGGCGGGCAGTTCGTGCCGTTCTCGGCGCACACCCGCATGAGCGGGGTGGATCTGCCCGGACGGGTCATCCGCAAGGGGGCGGCCGACGCCGTCGAGGCGCACGTGAAGTCCCTGGGCGGCGCGATGCCCAAGGGCTTCCGTCAGCTCGTCGAGGCCAGCGCGCGACAGGGCGAGACGCCTCTGGCCGTCTCCGAGGGCGCGCGCCTCCTGGGCGTCGTGCGCCTCAAGGACATCGTCAAGGGCGGCATCCGCGAGCGCTTCGCCGAGCTGAGGCAGATGGGCATCAAGACCATCATGATCACCGGCGACAACCCGTTGACCGCGGGCGCGATCGCGGCGGAGGCGGGCGTCGACGACTTCCTGGCCCAGGCCACGCCCGAGGCCAAGCTCGCCTGCATCCGCCGGCTCCAGGCCGAGGGGCGGCTGGTCGCGATGACCGGCGACGGCACCAACGACGCTCCGGCTCTGGCGCAGGCCGACGTGGCGGTGGCGATGAACACGGGGACCCAGGCCGCCAAGGAGGCGGGCAACCTCGTCGACTTGGATTCCAACCCCACCAAGCTGATCGAGATCGTCGAGATCGGCAAGCAGCTGCTGATGACCCGCGGGGCCCTGACCACCTTCTCGATCGCCAACGACGTCGCCAAGTACTTCGCGATCGTCCCGGCCGCGTTCGCCGGCGTCTATCCCGCGCTGGGCGCTCTCAACGTGATGCATCTGGCCACGCCGCGCAGCGCCATCCTGTCGGCGGTGATCTTCAACGCGCTGATCATCGTGGCCCTGATCCCTCTCGCCCTGCGCGGCGTCGCGTACCGGCGGGTCGGCGCGGCGCGGCTGCTGCGGACCAACGCGCTGGTCTACGGCGTCGGCGGCCTGGTCGCGCCCTTCGTCGGGATCAAGCTCATCGACCTCGTCCTCGCCGGCCTGCATCTCGTCTAGGAGGAATGCAATGAAAACCGTCCTCGGGCAGATGCGTCCCGCGCTCGCCGTCTTCGCGGCGCTCACGGTCCTCACGGGCCTCGTTTATCCCGCCGCGACGACGCTGATCGCCCAGCTCCTGTTCCCGCGCCAGGCCAACGGAAGCCTGATCGCGCGCGGGGGGAAGGTCGTCGGGTCCGAGCTGATCGGACAGGCGTTCCGCGACCCGCGGCATTTCTGGAGCCGTCCGTCGGCGACCGCGCCCTTCCCTTACAACGCCGCCTCCTCGTCCGGCTCGAACCTGGGTCCGACCAATCCGGCGCTCCTGCGGGCCGTCGCGGCGCGCGTCGCGGCCCTGCGCGCCGCCGACCCCGGGAACGCGGCGCCGATCCCGCCGGACCTCGTCACGGCCTCCGGCAGCGGCCTCGACCCCGACCTCAGCCCCGCCGCGGCCCTCTACCAGGTCCCGCGCGTCGCGCGGGCGCGGGGGCTCCCGGCGGAGGCCCTGCGAGCCCTCGTCGAGGAGCGCGTCCAGGGCCGCGGGCTCGGGGTCTTCGGCGAGCCGCGGGTCAACGTGCTGGAACTCAACCTCGCCCTGGACGCGCCGATGACCCGCGCATTGCAAAGAGACGCCAAAGCTGTTACACACTAGCGGAATGGACCGACAGCGGCGAAAACCCGAGTCCTACCTCGACGAGGCCCTGCGCCAGGACCGCGCGCGGGGCCGTCTGAAGGTGTTCCTGGGGGCCGCGCCGGGCGTGGGGAAGACCTATTCGATGCTCCAGGCGGCCGCCGCCAAGAGCCGCGAAGGCGTCGACGCGGTGGTGGGCCTGGCCGAGACGCACGGCCGCGCGGAAACGCTGGCGCTGCTCGAGGGGCTGGAGATCCTGCCTCGGCGCGAGTCCCGGCACCGGGGCGTCGCGCTCTCGGAGTTCGACATCGACGCCGCGCTCCGGCGCGCTCCGGCCCTGATCCTGGTCGACGAGCTGGCGCACACCAACGCCCCGGGCAGCCGCCACGCCAAGCGCTGGCAGGACGTCTCGGAGCTGCTCCAGCGCGGAGTCGACGTCTACACGACGCTGAACATCCAGCACGTGGAGACCCTCAACGACGCCGTCGCCAGCATCACGGGCGTGAAGGTGCGCGAGACGGTGCCCGACTCCCTGCTGGAGCGCGCGGACGTGGAGCTGGTGGACCTGCCGCCCGAGGAGCTCCTCGAGCGGCTCAAGCAGGGGAAGGTCTACCTCCCCGCGACGGCGGCCCGCGCCCTGGAGAGCTTCTTCAAGCTCTCGAACCTGACCGCCCTGCGCGAGCTCGCCCTGCGCCTGACGGCCGAGGGAGTCGGCGCGCGCGTCGAGTCCCAGCGCCGGGCGCAGGACCCAGAGGCGATCTGGCCGACGGCCGAGCGGCTCCTCGTCGGCGTCGGCCCCAGCCCCAGCTCCGCCAAGCTGGTCCGCGCGACGCGGCGCATGGCCGCCAACCTGAAGGCGCACTGGATCGCCGTCTTCGTGGACGCGCCGGCGCTGTCGCCGCCGCTGCGCGCCGCCGCGATCGAGAACCTGCGGCTGGCCGAGCGGCTCGGCGCGGAGACCCTGACGATCACGGCGCGCAGCGTGGTGGAGGGGATGCTCGACCTCGCGCGCCAGCGCAACGTGACGCGCCTGGTGATCGGCAAGCAGGCGCGGCCGCGCTGGCGGGAGCTGCTGAGCGGGGGCGGCACGGTCGACGAACTGATCCGGCGCAGCGGCGACACGGACGTCTTCGTCACCACCGGCGACGTCGACGCGCCGGCGCCCGCGCCCGGCGCGAGCGTCCCGGGCGCGGCCGCGCCGGCCTTGGAGTACGGCGTCGCGGCGGCGGTCGTCGCCGCCTCCACGGGCGTCTGCTTCGCGATGGTCCCTTTTTTCGCGCCGACGAACCTGGTCATGGTCTACCTGCTCGGCGTCGCCGTCGTCGCCGCGCGCGGCCACCGCGGACCGGCGGTCCTCGCGTCCGTGGCGAGCGTCCTCGCCTTCGACTTCTGCTTCGTCTCGCCGCGCGGGACCTTCGCCGTGGCCGACACGCAGTACGCCGTGACCTTCGCCGTCATGCTGGCCGTCGCGGTCCTGATCAGCCACCTGGCGGTCCGCACCCGCGCGCAGGCCGAGTCCGCGCGCCTGGGGGAGATGCGCACCGCCGCGATGCACGCCCTGAGCGGGCGGCTGGCCACGACCCGCGGCTTGGATGCGATCCTCGGGGTCTCGGTGCGGCTGCTGGCCGAGGTCTTCGACTGCGACGTGGTCGCCCTGCTCCCGAGTCCGGCGGGGGGCCTGGAGGCCCGGGCCTGGTCGGGCGCGCCGCGCGCGCTGGACGAGAAGGAGCGCAGCGTCGCGCAGTGGGTCTTCGACCTGGGCCAGTCGGCAGGCTTGGGCACGCAGACCCTGCCCGTCGTCGAGGCGCTCTACGCGCCGCTCCTCGGCGGCGAGGGCCCAGTGGGGGCCCTGCGCGTCCAGCCGCGCGTGCGCGAGCGTCTCTTGGTGCCCGACCAGATGCTGCTGCTGGAGTCCTTCGCGCACCAGATCGCCCTGGCGCTCGAGGTCGACCGCCTGCAAGACGGCGCGCGCAAATCGGAGCTCCGGGCGGAGACGGAGAGGCTGCGCAGTTCGCTGCTCAGCTCGGTCTCGCACGACCTGCGCACCCCTCTGGCGGCCATCCTGGGTTCGGCGACGAGCCTCCTCCAGGACGCCGCGGCGCCGGGGCGCGAGCTCCTGGAGAACATCCGCGACGAGGCCGAACGCCTGTCGCGGCTGGTCCACAACCTGATCGAGACGACGCGCCTGGAGACCGGCTCCGTAAACCTGCGCAAGGAGGCGACCTCCCTGGAGGAGCCGCTCGGCGCGGCCTTGGAGCGCCTCGACAAGGCGCTGTCCGGCCGGGAGGTCTCGACCCGCCTGCCCGAGGACCTGCCTCTCGTGCCGCTCGACGCCGTGCTCCTCGAGCAGGTCTTCGTCAACCTCCTGGAGAACGCGGCCCGCCATACGCCCCCCGGCGTGCCGATCGACGTCTCCGCGCGGATCGCGGACGGCGCGGCCGTCGTCGAGGTCGCCGACCGGGGGCCGGGCCTGCCGCCGGAGGACCTCGACCGGGTCTTCGACAAGTTCTACCGCGCCGGACCCGCGGCCGGCGGGGGCGCGGGCCTGGGCTTGGCGATCTGCAAGGCCATCGTCGAGGCCCACGGGGGGGAGATCGCCGCCGAGAACCGCGACGGCGGCGGGGCGCTCTTCCGGTTCACGCTGCCCCTGGGGGGGCCGCCGTGACCCCGCCGCGCAAGGTCATCCTGATCGTCGACGACGAGGCGCCGATCCTGCGCTTCCTGCGGGCGGCCCTGGGCGACGCGGGCTTCGACGCGGTCGAGGCGCGCAGCGGCGCGGACGCGCTGAAGCTCGCCGCCGCGCGCAAGCCCGACGTGGTCCTGCTCGACCTCGGCCTGCCCGACATGGACGGCCTGAAGGTCCTCACGGAGCTGAGGCGCTGGACGGCCGCGCCGGTGATCGTGCTCTCGGCGCGGGGGGAGGAAAGCGACAAGATCGCGGGCCTCGACTCCGGCGCGGACGACTACCTGACCAAGCCCTTCGGCATCGAGGAGCTCCTCGCGCGGGTGCGCGTGGCCTTGCGGCACGCCGAGGCGGCCGGACGCGAGCCCGACCCGGTCTACGAGCACGGGGACCTGCGCATCGACCTGGCCGCGCGGCGCGTGTGGACGGGCAAGAAGGAGGTCCATCTCTCGCCCAAGCAGTACGACCTCCTGGCCCTTCTCGTGCGCCGCGCGGGGCGGGTCGTCGGGCAAGGGCAGATCATGAAGGAGATCTGGGGTTCCGCGGCCGAGACCACGCCCGAGTCCCTGCGTCTCTTGGTCCACCAACTGCGCCACCGCGTCGAGCGCGACCCGGTGCGGCCGCGGCACCTCAAGACCGAGCCCGGCGTCGGCTACCGGCTGGAGGCGCCGGACCCCGGAGCCGGCTGAGGCGGGCGCGCGGCGCGGCGTATTTACTATCCTTGGGACGCGGGGAGCCTTCCCCGCGGCCATGGAGTTCAAGGACTATTACGCGATTTTGGGCGTCGAGAAGAGCGCGTCCGCAGACGAGCTCAAGCGCGCCTACCGCCGTCTGGCCAAGGCCCACCACCCCGATCTCCAGCCCGAGGCCAAGAAAGCCGAGGCGGGGGCCAGGTTCAAGGAGGTCAACGAGGCCTACGAGGTCCTCTCCGACCCCAAGAAGCGGTCCAAGTACGACGCGATCGGCCCGGGGTGGGACGCGCCGGGAGCGGGCGAGGCGCCGCCGGAGCCCCCGCGCGGCGCGGCCACCGACGACGCGGGCTACGAGGACCTCTCCGGCTTCAGCGAGTTCTTCGAGAGCCTGTACGGCCGCGGCGGGTCCGGGCGCGGCCGGTCCGCCGGGCCGCGGCGCGGCCAGGACGTCGAGGCCGAGATGCCGCTGGCGCTGGAGGACGCGCTGCGCGGCGGCGAGAAGACGCTGAGCCTCAAGGTCCCGGCGCTCTGCGCGGACTGCGGGGGCTCCGGGCGGCGCGGGCGCGGGGTCTGCCCGTCCTGCGGCGGGGTCGGCGAGACGGCGCGCGAGCGCTCGGTCACCGCGCGTCTGCCGCAGGGCGCGCGCGACGGCGCGCGCCTGCGCCTGCGCGGC